>NZ_KQ031391.1:6883978-6884336 GCF_000966285.1 Pseudofrankia sp. DC12 | reverse complement strand
CAGCTCACCACGATCGAACAGAAACCTCATCACGCGAAGACAAACCAACATTCCCGATCAAGAAGAACGCGAAAGTCGAGCAGTTCCGGTGTTGGATGCCCACCTGCGTGCGTAGGCTTGGGCGTTCGCCCGGTTGAATGTAGCGGAGACAAGACGGTGCGGGCCTACCTCAGTGCTCTGCCCCTCGGACTGATGGTCGCCGCCTCCGATGAGCGCGACCCCGGTCGCCGTGACGGCAAGCGATGCCAGCAAAGACCACGGTGAAAGATACGAACGTTGTAACTAGTCAGGCCTCCTGATCTTTTGCTGTTGTCGCAGGTCGGGTCGTTTTGGTGACGATCGGTGTGGGCGCGGGGTG
>NZ_KQ031391.1:4998382-5084329 GCF_000966285.1 Pseudofrankia sp. DC12 | reverse complement strand
CGTCACCAGGCGGACGACCTCGCCCAGGAGATCCGGCAGCTGGCGAGGCGAGGCAAGGAACTGGGCAAGCTCCGCAGCCAGTTGCTCCTGCTCGCCGCGCTCCAGCGCCGCGAGGACGTGTTCCTTCGTCGGGAAGTGGAAGTAGAACGTGCTTCGCGCCACGCCCGCGGCGGCGACAATCGCGCCGATATCCGCGTAGCCCATACCCAAACGCCTGAACTCCGCTATCGCGGCATCGAACACGCGCTGTCGCGTCTCGAGCCGCTGCGCCTCACGCCCGGGCGACTTCTCCGGCACCCGCACCATGGGTAGATATGTACCATTTTCGACTGACGACTGTCAATGACATCTGTCGACGAGCCGGCCCGCAGGCGCCGCCTGGCCGGGCCTCCGGAAGGTCCCGGGCCTGCCGGCCGGGCCGGAGCCCGGCCGGCGGGCGCACTCCGGCCGGCCGTGGGTGCGTGGGGTCAGGCGGCGGCACGCTCGAGGATGTGGACGCCGCAGGCGTTCCCGAGGCCGATCACGTGGGCTAGGCCCACCTTGGCGTTCGGCAGCTGGCGGCCGCCGGCCTCGCCGCGCAGGTGGGTCGCGATCTCCCAGACGTTGGCGATCCCGGTGGCCGCGATCGGGTGGCCCTTCGACTCCAGGCCGCCGGAGACGTTGACGGGCGCCCTGCCGTCGCGCCAGGTCGCCCCCGAGTTGAAGAAGTCGACCGCGCCGCCCTGCTCGCACAGCATCAGGTTGTCGTAGTGCACCAGCTCGGCGGTGGCGAAACAGTCGTGCAGCTCGACGAGGTCGAGCTCGCCCGGGCCGATACCGGCCTGCTCGTAGGCCTGGGCCGCCGCCTGCCGGGTCAGCGTGTTGATGTTCGGCAGGACCTGGCAGGCCTCCTCGTACGGGTCCGTCGTCAGGACCGACGCCGAGATCTTCACCGCGCGCCGCTGCTGCTCCAGCGAGAGCGTCCTCAGCTTCGCGCCGGACACGAGGACGGCCGCCGCCGCGCCATCGCAGTTCGCCGAGCACATCGGCCGCGTGTTCGGGTAGGCGATCATGACATCGTTCATGATCTGGTCGAGAGTGAACCGCTTCTGGTAGGACGCCAGCGGGTTCAGCGTCGAGTGCGCGTGGTTCTTCTCGGAGATCTTCGCGAACAGCTCGAAGGACGTGCCGCCGTACTTGTGCCCGTACTCCAGGCCGATCTGGGCGAACACGCCCGGCATCGTCTCGGTACCGATCCGGCCGTCGATCGGCCCGACGGCGCCGAACCGGCCCGACGGCTGCCACGTCTGGGAGTCGCCACCACGGCTGCCCCCGGTGAGCAGGCCAGCACCGGAGAGCTTCTCGACGCCGACCGCGATGCCGTAGTCGACCTCCCCGGCCTTGATCGCCATGCTGACGACCCGGATCGCGGTAGCGCCGGTCGCGCAGGCGTTCGAAACGTTGTAGACCGGGATCCCGGTCTGGCCGATCTGCTTCTGCAGGCTCTGGCCGGCGACCCGGCCGAGCAGCGAGCCGAACGCCATGACCCCCATCTCGCGCATGGTGACACCGGCATCACCAAGCGCCCCCATCGTCGCCTCGGCCGCGAGGTCGATCACGTCCTTGTCGGGGTGCTTGCCGAACTTGGTCATGCTGATGCCGAGGATCCAGACGTCGTCGCTGGCCATCTCCGCCGCTCCGCTTCTCATGTCGAGTTGAAAGTCTGTGGGGCGCCGCACGCCCCGGCGCCGGGGCGTGGCCGCCCGGGCCGGTGGCCAGGGCTCAGCGCTGTGGCTCGAAGCCGAAGCTGACGGCCTCGGTGCCGGCCTCGTCGGTACCGACCGACTGCAGCGCGAAACGGACCTTCATCCCGACGTGCACCGCCTCGGGCGTCGGCTCGACGTTGATCAGGTTCGCGCGGACGGTGGTACCACCACAGTCGACGGTCGCGGAGACGAACGGGACCGGGATCCCCGGCGCGGCCAGCGAGACGATCGTGAAGGCCCGGACCTCGCCCTCGGTGGCGACGCCGACCTTGCGGAACCCGGTGCCGAAGCAGGCCGCGCAGGCATTGCGGCGGTCGAAGAACCGGGCCCCGCAGCGGGCACACTCGTTCGCGACGAGGTGCGGGCTGTCGCCGAGAACCAGGTACTCGACAAACGGGATCGACTGCGACACGGTCGGCACTCCTACGCGGTACGGCCCCGGGGGGGCGGTCATGGAAGCGAAATGGCGGAACCGCACTCGGCTGAGCTGATCCGGCGGCCCCGGGCCCGGCGGGCGCCTCGGCGAGGCCGGCTCGGCGCCCGGACCCCACCGGGCAACGGACCGGGACGCTCGGCGCGGCGCATGCTGTTGGAGCTGTTCTTCATGGGGCCGGCCACTGCCAGGAAAACCCTCGGACGGCACCATCTCAGCGGCGTCGCAGTGTCATCTCAGCGTCGCCCCGGTGTCGCAGTGCCGCCTCGGCGGCTCAGTATCCCGGGTGCGCGACCGACTTGGTCTCCAGATACTGCCGGAACCCGGCGTGGCCATTCTGACGGCCGATGCCGCTGGCCTTGTAGCCGCCGAAGGGCAGATCGGACCCGTAGGCGGCGGCACCGTTCACGCCGATGCTGCCGGTCCGCACCCGGCGGGCGACCGCCAACGAGTGCTCCACCGAGCCGGAGATCACGTTCCCGGCAAGGCCGTAGACGCTGTCGTTCGCGATGCGGACCGCATCGTCCTCGTCATCGAACGGGATTACGACGAGCACCGGGCCGAAGATCTCCTCCTGGGCGATCGTCATCGCATTGTCGACGTCGACGAACAGGGTGGGGCTGACGTAGAAGCCCTTGTCGCGGCCCGCCGGCGGGCTGGTTCCTCCGACCAGCAGTGTCGCGCCCTCGTCGATGCCCTTCTGGATGTAGCCGACCACCCGCTCGCGCTGCTTGGCCGAAATCACCGGACCGCACAGGGAGCTGATGTCCTGCGGATCACCGGGCACGATGTTCTCGTACATGTTCCTGAGTATCGCGACGCCCTCGGCGTAACGCGATCGAGGCAGCAGCATCCGGGTGGGGATGGCGCAGCCCTGGCCGGCGTGCACGCAGGGGCCGATGCCGCTGCGGCAGGCCACCGCGAGGTCGGCATCCTCCAGCACGATGGTCGCCGACTTGCCGCCGAGCTCCAGGAACAGGCGCTTCATCGTCGCGGCGCCCTTTTCCATGATTCGCTTCCCGACGGCAGTTGAGCCGGTGAAGGAGATCAGGTCCACCTTCGGTGAGAGTGTGAGCTCCTCGCCGACAAGGTGGTCGGACGCTGTCACGAAGTTGACGACGCCAGGCGGGATGTCCGTGCGTTCGAGAATCAGGCGCCCGAGCCGTGTCGCGTTGAACGGCGTGTCCGGTGCCGGCTTCACCACGACCGTGTTCCCGGTGGCCAGGGCCTGGCCGAGCTTGTTCAGCGTCACCTCGAACGGGAAGTTCCAGGGCACGATCGCGCCGACCACCCCGACCGGCTCGTGCCAGACCTGCCGCCAGGCCCGCTGATGGGTAACCTCGACGATCGCGTCGCCGAGGTCGATCTCCCAGGGGAACTCGTCGATCAGCCTCGCCGGGTAGGACAGGGCGTTGGACAGGGGGGCGTCCAGCTGCGGCCCGTGCGTCAGTGACCGCGGACATCCGACCTCGGAGATCAGCTCCTCGCGCAGCTCCTCCCGCTCGGCTTCCAGCGCCGCCTGCAACTGCTCAAGACAGCGCTTGCGGAATGCGCGGTTCATCGACCAGTCGGTGTCGTCGAAGGCCCGGCGGGCAGCATCGATGGCCCGGTGCATATCGGCGCGGGAGGCGTCCGCGACCTCGCCGAGCACCTCCTCCGTGGCTGGGTTGACGTTGGTGAACGTGCCGTTCTCGCCGTCGATGAGCTTGCCGTCGATCAGCATCCGGGCCTCGTGCCGGGTCGTCGCGGTGTCAGCCATCGGCTGCTCCCTCTCGTAGGGCGTGGGGGTGGCCTGAGGCCGGCCTGTGGTCACGAGCCGCGGGATGCGCTGCGGGGCACGTCCCGGAAGGCGACGTCGCGGTCGAGCGTGCGTTCCCGCGGCATGCCGAGCACCCGTTCGGCGACCACGTTGCGGGCCATCTCGGTGGTGCCGCCGCCGATGCATGAGGTCTGGCGCATGAGGTAGGCGAGGCCGGTGTCGGCCGCGGCTCGGTCGTCGTCGGACCAGGCCGCCGCGACGGCACCCGCGATCTCGGACCTGATGGTGGCCGTACGGGCTCGGGCGATGCCGCCGAACAGCCGGCTCACCGCGGCCGACTGATCGGACATCCGGCGGCTCCTCATGCCAGCGCCGACCCGTCGGGACAGTTCCCGGACTGCTACCTCGAGCATCCGTGCCTCGCCGATGAGGTCTCGGGCCAGTGGGTCGTCGAGCCGGCCGACGTCGCGGGCGACCTGCAGCGGGGTGGAGACGGTGCCGCCGCGGGGGGAGCCCGCCGGGTGGGTGACATAGGCCGACTCGAAGATCGTCCGCTCGTGGTACATCCAGCGGGTACACACCGACCAGCCGCCGTCGATGTCGCCGACGCGGTCGCTGTCGGGAACAATGACGTCGGTGAGGTACTCCTGGCAGAAGTCCTTGCCGCCGTTGAGCATCTCGATCTGGCTGACCTCGATGCCCGGCTGGCGGATCGGCAGGAGGAAGACCGTGAGCCCGCGATGCTTCGGTACGTCCCAGTTGGTCCGGGCCAGGCAGAGCGCCCAGTCGGACCACCATGCGCCCGTCGTCCAGATCTTCGAACCGTTGAGCACCCAGTCGTCACCCTGGCGCACGGCGGAGGTGAGCGCGCCGGCGAGGTCCGAGCCACCGGAGGGCTCGGAGAGGAACTGCATCCAGATCTCCTCGCCCTTGAGGATGGCGGGGAGGTGGCGGCGCTTCTGCTCCTCGGTGCCGAAATCCAGCAGCACTGCCGCGCAGGGCGCCATCGTCGGAATCTGGAACCGGGTCGGGCACTCGTAGCCGGCGAGCTCCTCGTTGAAGGCGTGCTGGTGCGCCGGGGTGAGCCCCTGGCCGCCGTACTCGCGGGGGATGCAGATCCCGGCGAACCCGGCGTCGAAGAACTTCCGCTGCAGCTGCCGGTCGTACTCGACGGCGGCGAGCTCCTCGCCCGCCGGGACGCTGCGCAGCCCCATCGCCTTCTCGGCGGAGAACGGCTCGAGGCTGCCCCGGATCCAGGCCCGCGCCCGCAGCCGGAAGCTCTCGATGCCCTCGATCTCCTCGCCGCCGGCGCCGGTCATGCCGCTCCCTCACGCAGTTCGACAAGGCCGGCGATCCGCGCGCGGTGCTCGGCGGGGGTGCCGAGGAGCATCCGGTTCAGCGCGGTGCGCCGGAGGAACAGGTGCAGATCGTGCTCGAAGGTCAGCCCGATCCCGCCGTGCAGCTGCACGCACTCCTGCAGCAGCTCGCCGCCGTAGTGGCCGATGAACGCCTTGGCGATGCTGACGAGCTCCGCCGCGTCGCCGGCCTGGTCCTGGACGGCGGCCGCGGCCGCGTCGCTGAGGGCGTGGGCTGTTTCCAGCCAGACCTTCATGTCGGCGTAGCGGTGTTTGAGGGCCTGGTACGAGGCCAGCGGCCGACCGAAGCTGTAGCGGTCGAAGGCCCAGGCGACAGCGCTGTCAAAGCCGGTCTGCATCGCGCCGACGGCCTCCGCGCACAGGATGGTCAGAGCAAGCTGGAGCTGGCGTTCCACCTGGCTGTCGGCCGCGCCGATCTCGCCGAGGACGGCGTCGGCCGGCAGGCGAACGCCGTCGAAGGTCACGGTGGCGAACCGACGGGTCAGGTCCACGGTGCGCATCGGGGCGATCGACACCCCGGCCGCGTCGGCGGGCACCAGCACCTGAGTCAGCCCGCTGCCGGTCCGGCCGGTCACCAGCAGGTACTTCGCCTGGCCCCCGGCCTCGACGGGACGCTTGACGCCGTTCAGCACAACGTCGCCGCCGTCGGCGCGGATCTCGAGCGCGATGTCCCCGAGCCGGCTGTGCGGCGGCGGCTCGCCGAGGCACCACGTTGCGACCGCCGCGCCGGACAGCAGCTCGCCGATGACGTCTGCGCGGTCCGCGCCGCCGGCCTCGCTCAGCGCCGCGGCGACGACGTTCGCCGGGACAAGCGGCCCCGGCGCGGCGTGCCGGCCGAACTCGTACGCGATCAGCGACAGGTCGACGACGCCCTTCCCGCTGATGCTGCCGCCACCGGCCTCCTCGCTGACCAGCAACGACGTCCAGCCCAGATCGGCGCCGCGCTTCCAGTACTCGCCGTCGTGGCCGGCGGGGTCGTCGCGCAGCCGCCGCACCGCCTCCGCGGGAACCTGCTCCTGGAGGAACTTCGCGGTCGTCTCCCGGAAGAACTCCTGGTCCGGGCTCAACTCCACCAGCATCTGCCTGCTCGCTCCTGTGGTTGGTGGCCGGGCCCAGCCCGGACTAACAGCCGCCGCGCCCTGGGGTCCGCGGGCCTCGGCCGAGGCCCAGCGGCCGGCCCGCGGGACCTCCCGCCCGCGTGCCGGCCGGAACGCGCGTGATCCTCGGGGACGCCCCCGGCGTCCCCGAGGATCAGCGCACGACGCTGTCCGGCACGCGCATCAGGCGCGCCAGGTTGCCACCCATGATCTTGCGGACGACCTCGTCGGAGACGCCGTGGATCTCCTCGACGTAGGACGGCGGGTGGGCGAGGCCCTCGGGGTGCGGGTAGTCGGAGCCGAACAGGACGTTGTCCTCGCCGATCAGCTGCGTGAGCGCCCCCATGTCCTCTTCCCAGAAGGGGCTGATGTGGATCTGGCGCTTGAAGACCGCCACCGGGTCCTCAAGGAAGTCCTGCGGCATCTTCTTGTAGAGATCGGCGAGCTTCTTCAGCAGCGGGGCAGCCCAGGTGCCGCCGTTCTCGATGACGGCGACCCGCAGCGCCGGGAAGCGCGACAGCGCACCGTGGCAGATGAAGGCCGAGACCGCGTCCTCGATCGCGCGTGACTGGTGGAGCATCCGGAAGGCCTGCGGCTGGAACGGCAGCATCTCCTGGTTGTTGCCCATCCACGCGTTGGCATAGAGGTTGTAGCCGGAGTCGGACGCGTGCATGGCGACGAGGACGTCGTGTTCGACGACCCTGGCCCAGAAGGGGTCGAACTCGGGAAAGGCGAACGAGCGGGAGCCGACCGCCGCGGGCACGGGCGCTGGCCGGATGAGGACGACCTTCGCGCCGTTCGCGACGACCCAGTCGAGCTCCTCGATCGCCTTGTCGACGATCGGCAGCGTGATGACCGGGGTGGGGAAGATGCGGTCGGCGTAGTTGAAGGTCCAGGTCTCGAGCATCCACTGGTTGAGCGCATGGACCGCCGCGTGGGTGAGGTTCAGGTCGTCCTTCATGCGTTCCTCGACGAGGCTTGCCAGCGTCGGGAACAGCAGGGTCCGGTCGATGCCCTGCTCGTCCATGAGCTCGAGGCGCGGCGCCGGCTCACGCCAGGCCGGAATAGCGCGGACCGGCTTGCCGAAGATCTCCCGGCGGCTTTTCCCCTCCGGGTTGCCCTTCCGGTAGTAGTCCTCCTGGGCGCCGGGCCGGGCGACGACGTCGAAGGTCGGGTTGGGGATGTACTCCGAGACCTTCCCCCGGACCATGATCTTCGTGCGGCCGCGGACGTCGACGTAGTCGATCGCGCCCTTGTAGCGGTCGGGCAGGAACTTGGTGAGCGCCTCCCTGGTCTCGTACAGGTGATTGTCCGCGTCGAAGATCGGGACGCCCCGCAGATCTGTCGTCATGTCGTCGCTCCGGGTCGTGGAGCCGGCAACGTCGTCGGGTAAGCCACGTGCCGCCTCCTGTGATGCCGCGGTCGCCCCGAAGGCCGGGGCGTGATCGCGTGGTCTTGACGTATATTCGCGCAGCGAGTATGACATGAAACCGAGGAGGGGTCCAGCCCCGCCAGCCCGGAAGGCTCCCGATGACGATCACGAACAGCAACGACGTCTACTACGACCCCTACGACGTCGAGACCGGCGCCGACCCCTTCCCGGTGTTCCGCCGCCTCCGTAATGAAACACCTCTGTATCACAACGAACGGTACGACTTCTACGCCCTCAGCCGCCACGAGGATGTCGAGCGGGCGCTCGCGCGCAACGACATCTACATCTCCGGCCGCGGCGTCGTGCTCGAGCAGATCCGGGCCAACATGCCCATCCCGCCCGGGACAGTGATCTTCGAGGACCCGCCGACGCACGGGATCCACCGCAGCCTGCTGGCCCGGCTCTTCACGCCGAGGAAGATCGCCGCCCTCGAGCCGCAGATCCGCGACTTCACCGTCCGCACCCTCGACCCACTTGTCGGCGCGGGCGGCTTCGACTTCATCAGGGACCTCGCGCTGCAGCTGCCGATGCGGGTGATCGGGATGCTGCTTGGCATCCCGGAGCAGGACCAGGCCAGCGTGCGCGACTCGTATCTGGGCGGCCAGATCGGGCGGCCTCAGGAGTTCGAGGAGGGCCTGCTCGACGGCGCGATGTTCGCCGACTACATCGACTGGCGGGCCGCGCACCCCTCGGACGACCTCATGACCGAGCTCATGACCGCGGAGTTCACCGACGAGCACGGGGTTTCCCGGCGGCTGACCCGCGACGAGGTCCTCGCCTACGTGAACATCCTCGCGGCCGCCGGCAACGAGACCACCGGCCGGCTCATCGGGTGGACCGGCAAGACGCTGGCCGACCACCCCGACCAGCGCCGCGAGCTCGCCCAGGACCCGTCCCTGATCCCGAACGCGATCGAGGAGATCCTTCGCTTCGACCCGCCCGCGCTGCAGACCTGCCGCTACGTCGCGACGGACGTCGAGGTCCACGGGCAGACCGTGCCGGCGGGCAGCGTGATGATGCTGATCCTCGCCTCCGCGAACCGCGACCCGCGCCGCTACCCCGACCCGGACCCGGAGACCTTCGACATCCACCGCTCGATCGGCCAGCACCTCACGTTCGCCCTCGGCGCCCACTACTGCCTCGGAGCGGCGCTCGCGCGGCTCGAGGGCCGGGTCGCCCTCGACGAGGTGCTGCGGCGCTTCCCCGACTGGGAGGTCGACGAGGCGAACGCCCACCTGGTCTCCACGTCGACGTTCCGCGGCTGGTCGCGGCTTCCCGTCCGCACCGCCTGACCGGCCCGGCCACCCCGGCTGCTCCCGCGCGCCGCGCCAGCGGCCGGCGCACCGCGGCCATCGTTTCAACCGAAAGGGGCACACCTTGCCTTCCGCACAACAAGCACGGGAGTGGGTGGCCGACGGCGGCCTGCACGGGATCGGGGACTCGTTGTACACCCCGTTCAGCGGGCCTGACGGCGACGACATCGACTACGACGCCTACCGGGCCCTCGTGCGCTACTGCGTCGGCGACCTGGGGCACCCGATGCTCTGGCTGACCAGCGGCCTGGCCGAGTGGTGGGCGCTGACGCTCGACGAGCGCAAGAAGCTCCTCGAGGTCGCCGTCGAAGAGGCCCGGGCCGTCGCCCCGTCGACCGTCATCCAGGCCTGCACGATCGCGAACTCGGCGAAGGAGACCGTCGAGCTGACCCGGCACGCCCAGCAGGCCGGCGCCGACATCTGCTTCCTGCAGACCCCGCCGATGGAGGTCCACGGCGGCGAAGGCCTGCTGCGGTTCTTCCACTACATCGCCGACCGCACCGACATCGCCTTGGGCCTGTTCAACTCGCCGTCCTCGGGCTACGTGCTCACCCCGGCGGATATCGGCCAGATCGCCGCCGAGATCCCCGCGGTATGCGCGCTCAAGCAGGGCACGATGCACTACGGCGAGTCGGCGGCCATCCACCGGGCCGCGCCGGAGCTGTTCATCTGGGAGTGCGACTCGATCGCCTACCGGGCCGGGATGCTCCAGCAGGGCATCGTCGGCGCGGCGCAGCTCGGCACCGCCGGCTACCTGTTCGAGACCCCCGAGAAGCGCATGTACACGGAGTACTGGACGCTGATCTGGGAGGGGAAGATCGTCGAGGCGCTCGCCTACGGCAAGGAGTCCGGCCTCGACGCGCTCTACGCCGAGAAGGGCTCCTGGTACACCAGGTTCCCGGGCCGGCCTGGCTACTTCACCCACTGGTCCGAGGCCTACCGATACGTCGCGACGATCATGGGTATGCCCATGGGCGACTACCCGCACGGCCGTCCCCCGCAGGCGGTCCTGCCGGAGGCGGCAAAGACCCAGCTGCGACGTGCCTACGAGAATGCCGGCCTGGTCAAGCAGCCGGCGGAGGTCTGAACCATGGTGCGCGACATCCGCGAGCTGACCGACGACGCAGAGGCCTACGCCGCCGAGCTGCGCCGGCGCTGGACCGGGCTACTGAGCTACCGCTACATCGGCCGCAGCCACTCCTCCATGAACAACGGGCCGGTCGACAACACAGTCACCCTGCGCAGCGACATGCGCAACGCGGCCGGCGGCCTGCTCGTCGCGCCGCTGTCGATCAGCTCGCCCTGCGGCAACGTGGGCTCCGACCTCGTCTCGGTCCCGAACCCCGTCATCCACTCCTGCCAGATCCTCGACGGCGCGCAGGACGTCAAGCGCATCGAGGTGGTCGGCTCCGACGTGCTGCACATCGGCAGCCGGATGGGCTACAGCCGCGCGAAGATCGTCGACGCGGACGACCCCAGCCGGGTCATCGCCTACACCGAGGGCCAGGGCGTCAAGATCGGCGTCCCGCCCGGCGGCTTGAAGAAGATGGACGAGGACAAGCTGGAGATCGTCGACGGCCCGGACCTGCCGCCGCTGTGGGACGCGTTCGGCTGCGTGCTGCGCGACGACGGCCACTGGACGCTGCCGCCGCTGTCGGTCGAGCTCGCCTCGCCTGACGCGGCGCTGCACATCGGCCCGCAGCATGTCCTGCTCGAGACCGCCGCCGCCTCGGCCGCCGCGGCGGCGATGGGCACCGACCGGCTGCAGATGCGGGCCTGGCACGTCATGTTCCTCTCCCGGGCGAAGGTGGGGCCGTTCCGCGCGGACGCCGAGGCCGACAGGGGCCCCGACGGCCGGGTCGG
This sequence comes from Pseudofrankia sp. DC12, assembly GCF_000966285.1. Taxonomy (NCBI): domain Bacteria; kingdom Bacillati; phylum Actinomycetota; class Actinomycetes; order Frankiales; family Frankiaceae; genus Pseudofrankia; species Pseudofrankia sp. DC12. The sequence goes on along the minus strand of NZ_KQ031391.1, from coordinate 5,073,311 downwards.
GGTCCGGGTGGTCCTGCACGACGAGGGGAACCAGGACCGGAAGGTCTCGACGGCCTCGGCCGTCCTGCAGGTGGTCCCCGCATGACCGCCGTGATGGAGGGCGTGCGCATCCTCGAGGTGGCCGAGCACACGTTCGTGCCCGCGGCGTCCGCGCTGCTGGCCGACTGGGGCGCCGAGGTCATCAAGATCGAACATGTCGAGCGCGGGGACGCGATGCGCGGCCTGGCCTCCACCGGGGTCCTCGACCTGCCCTCGGATGTGCACGTCCTGCTGGAGCACTCGAACCGGGGGAAGAAGAGCCTGGGCCTCGACCTCACCACCGACGAGGGCCTCGACATCCTCTACCGGCTCGCCGCGACCTGCGACGTCTTCCTGACCAACAAGCTGCCGCGGGTTCGGCAGAAGCTCAGGATCGACACCGACACGATCCGCGCCCACAACCCGAACATCATCTACGTGCGCGGCACCGGCCAGGGCGAACGCGGCCCGGACGCCGACAAGGGCTCCTACGACGCACTGGCGTTCTGGAACCGGGCCGGCATGGGCATGGCCGTGGCCCGGCCCGAGTACGGCCACGTCCCCACCCCGCCGGCGCCCGGCTACGGCGACTCGATCGGTGCGATGACGATCGCGGGCGGCATCATGGGTGCCCTGTTCCACCGGGAGCGCACGGGCGAGGTGACGACTGTCGACGTCTCGCTGCTCGGCACCGGGATCTGGGCCATGGGCCAGGCCATGGCCATGTCGATGGCGCTGGGCACCCCGTGGGTCCAGATCCCGGGCGGCCGCAACGGCACCAACCCGCTGGCGCGCAACTACCGGACGAAGGACGGCCACTGGCTTGCGCTGACCTGCCTGCAGGCCGGCAAGTACTGGCCGCCGCTGTGCGAGGTCCTCGAGCGGGCCGACCTCGTCACCGACCCGCGGTTCGCCGACCACGCGTCGCTCAACCGCAACTGCGACGAGGCCGTCGAGATCCTGGGCGCCGCGTTCGCCGAGCGGACCGTCGCGGAGTGGCGGGCCCTGCTCGCCGACTTCACCGGCCAGTGGACGGTCATCCAGGACACCCTCGAGGTCGCCGAGGATCCGCAGACGGTGGCCAACGGCTACGTCCAGGAATGCCACACCGCCGCCGGGACGCCGTTCCGCCTCGCCGCCGCCCCGGTGCAGTTCGGCGACGAGCCCGCCGCGCCGAAGCGGGCGCCGGAGTTCAACGAGCACGGCGACGCGATCCTCGGTGACCTCGGCCTCGGCTGGGACACCGTCGTGGATCTCAAGGTCCGCGGCATCGTCGCCTGATCCCGCGCCGGCCCCTCGACGCGCGCCGGCGGGCAGCCGCCGCGCGCGTCGGGCCGGCCCGGCCGGCCCAGAGCGGCGCGGGCGCCCAGCCCCGGCGCCCGCGTCTCGAACACAAAGGAGCGACAATGCGGCCCCTTCCCGAACTGACCCCGATGAACGAGTGGTTCTGGAAGTCCGGCGCCGACGGCAAGCTGCGGATTCAGGGCTGTTCGGCGTGCCGCGTGCTCGTGCATCCGCCGGCGCCGATCTGTCCGGCCTGCGGGAGCCGCGCCTGGGAGCCCACCGAGGTGTCCGGGCTGGCGACCGTCGTCGGGTTCACCGTCAACGCCCAGCAGTGGCTGCCGGACGTGCCACCGCCGTACGTGATCGCGAACGTGGCGCTCGCGGAGGACGCGGGCGTGCGGCTCACGACGAACATTGTCGGCTGCGGCCCCGCCGAGGTGCGCATCGGCCAGGAGGTCCTGGTCCGGTTCGAGCAGCACGAGGACGTGTGGCTGCCGGTGTTCGCGCCGACAGGGAACACCGACCCGACCGACCGGGTAGGCGAGCCGGTGCTCGCCCCGATCCGGCCGCCCGCCAGCGAGCGCCGGTTCGAGCACGACGCGGTCCTGTCCGGCATCGGCCGGTCGAGGATGGGCCGGCGCCTGATGGTCGACCCGCTGTCGCTGACCATCGACGCCTGCCTGGAGGCGATCGCCGACGCGGGGCTGACCCGCGACGACATCGACGGGCTCGCGACCTACCCGGGCGGGGCCACGTCCTCCGGGATGAACGAGGGCGGCATCACCGCCGTCGAGGAGGCGCTGCGGCTGAACCCGACCTGGATTCAGGGCGGCTCCGAGCAGCCAGGCCCCGGCGGCGCGCTCATCGCCGCCATGCTCGCCGTCTCCTCAGGTCTGTGCCGGCACGTGCTGTGCTTCCGCACCGTGTGGGAGTCGACGTACAAGGCGCTGCGCCTCGGCGGGGGCGGCGGCCGGGTCTCGGGGACGATGATGCCGTGGCGGGTGCCGTTCGGCGCGATGTCCGCGGCGAACTGGATCGGGATGAACGCGAGCCAGTACCTGCACCGCTATGGCGCGACCAGGGAGCTGTTCGGGGCGGTCGCGGTCAACAGCCGGGCGAACGCCGGCCGCAACCCGGCGGCGATCTACCGCGACCCGCTCACGATGGACGACTACCTGTCCGCGCGGATGATCTCCTCCCCGTTCGGCCTGTACGACTGCGACGTGCCGTGCGACGCGGCCATCGCCGTCGTCGTCTCCGCCGCCTCCGTCGCGCCGGACCTGCCGAAGCCCGCGGTGCGCGTCGAGGCCGTCGGCACCCAGATCCGGGAGCGGGTCTCGTGGGACCAGGGCGTCATCACGCACGAACCGCAGGTTCTCAGCCAGGCGCAGCACCTGTGGAGCCGCAGCGGCCTGCGCCCCGCCGACGTCGACCTCGCCCTGCTCTACGACGGCTTCACCTTCAACGCCGTGTCCTGGCTCGAGGGCCTTGGTTTCTGCGGGCTCGGCGAGGCCCAGGACTGGATCGACAAGGGCCGGCGGATCGCGCTCGACGGCGAGCTGCCGGTCAACCCGCACGGCGGCCAGCTCTCCGAGGGCCGCACCCACGGGTTCGGGTTCATCTACGAGGCCATCACCCAGCTGCGCCATGAGGCCGGCGAGCGACAGGTCGCGAATGCCCGCACCGCGGTCGTCACCTCAGGCGGCGGCACCCCGTCCGGTGTGCTCCTGCTCCAGCGCGACGGTGTCTGAGGCCGGCCTGGCCCATCCCGGCCCGGTGAAAGCCGCGACCGGCCCCCATCTCCCCCATAACCGTCCGTCCTCTGGTGAGGAGTCCCGATGAACCTCGAAGACATGATCATGGTCAGCATCGACGACCACATGATCGAGCCGCCCGACATGTACAAGAACCACGTGCCTCTCAAGTGGCGCGACCAGGCACCGAAGGTCGTCCGCAGCGAGGGCGTTGACGAGTGGGTATTCCAAGGACAGAAGACCTCCACTCCGTTCGGGATGGCGGCGACCGTCGGCTGGCCGAAGGAGGAGTGGGGGTTCTCCCCCGGCGCGTTCAACGAGCTGCGGCCTGGCTGCTTCGACGTCCACGAGCGGGTTCGGGACATGAACGCCGGCGGAGTGCTCGCGTCGATGTGCTTCCCGACGATGGCCGGCTTCAACGCGCGGACATTCAGCGAAGCCGCCGACCTCGACCTGTCCCTGATCATGCTGCAGGCATACAACGACTGGCACATCGACGAGTGGTGCGCCGCTTACCCCGGCCGGTTCATCCCGCTGGGCATCGTCCCGATGTGGGACGTAGACCTGGCCGTCGCCGAGGTCCGCCGGCTCGCCGCCAAGGGCTGCCGGGCGATCAGCTTCCTCGAGGCCCCGCACGGGAAGGGCTGGCCGAGCTTCCTGTCGGGCCACTGGGACCCCATGCTCGCCGCCCTCGTCGACGAGAACATGGTGCTCTGCCTGCACATCGGCGGCGCGTGGGACCTGGTTCGGCTCGCCCCGGAGGCGCCGGTCGACCACACCATCGTCATCCCGTCGCAGCTGACCATGCTCACCGCGCAGGACCTGCTTTTCGGCCCGACGCTGCGCCGGTTCCCGGCGCTGCGGGTCGCCCTGTCCGAGGGCGGCATCGGCTGGATCCCGTTCTACCTGGACCGGATCGACCGGCACTACCAGAACCAGGCGTGGATCGACAACAGCTTCGGCGACAAGCTGCCGTCGGATGTGTTCCGCGAGCACTTCCTCGCCTGCTACATCACCGACCCGGCGGGGCTGAAGCTGCGCCACGAGATCGGCATGGACGTCATCGCGTGGGAGTGCGACTACCCGCACACCGACACGACCTGGCCCGAGGCCCCCGAGTACGCGTGGGCGGAGTTCCAGGGAGCGGGCTGCACCGACGAGGAGATCAGCAAGATCACCTGGGAGAACGCCTGCCGCTTCTTCGGCTGGAACCCGTTCACCCACCTGAAGAAGCAGGACGCGACGGTCGGGGCGTTGCGCGCCGCCGCCGCCGACGTCGACACCACCAGGATGTCCCGCGCCGAGTGGCGCCAGCGCAACGAGGCGGCGGGCATCGGCCTCATCTGAGCCTCATCTGAGCCGCGGCCCTCGACGCCCGGGCATCCCGACGACCATCCCGAACGGAGACGGACCATGGACAGCACCGAGGAGACCATCCGCGCGTTGGCCGCGCGCGTCGCGCGCCTGGAGGACCTGGAGGAGATCCGCAGGCTTTACGTCGACTATGGCCGCCACCTCGACGCCGGCGACGCCGCGGCCTACGCGTCGTTGTTCGCCCGGGACGCCAAGCTGCGCCTGGGCCCGGTGATGCGGGCCGACGGCCGCGAGGAAATCGAACGGGCTGCCAGCAAGGTCATCGGGTCGACGGCCGAGGGCGCGTCCCGATCGGTGCACCTGCTCGGGTCGCCGAGTGTCGAGCTCGGGGACGACGGCACCGCGACCGGGGAGTGCGTGTGGTCGGCGATCTCCCGTCACGAGGACGGCACCCCCGGAGTGCTCGTCGGCCGCCACGTCGACCGGCTCGTGAAGGAGGAAGGCCGCTGGCGCATCGCCCGCCGGGTCGGCCTCGTCGACGTCGGGGCGCTGCGCTGAACCGGCGGCTGTGCCGCCCGGCCGGCACAGCCGTTCGGCCCCCCAGGATCACCCCGCCCAGGCCCGCCGGGCAGCACGCCACGGAATCCGGCGGGCTGGTGGGCTTTGGCTGTCCGGATATCGTCGCCCGGTGAACCCAACACCGGCGGGCGACATGCACAGCGACGCGACCCCGGGCCGCCGCTCCTACGACAGCGCGCTGCGCCGCCAGCAGGCAGCCGACACCCGCCGACGGATCCTGGAGGCAGGTAGCGAACTGCTGCACGTGTCCCCTGTGTGGAACTGGCCGGCGCTGACAGTCCGCACGGTGGCAAGCAAGGCTGGCGTCAACGAACGGACCGTCTATCGCTACTTCGGCAGCGAGCGGGAGTTGCGCGACGCGGTGATGACCCAGATCCTGCAGGAGTCCGGCGTCGACCTCGGCCATCTGCGGCTCGACGACATCGACGAGGTGAGCCGGCGCGTCTTCGCCTATCTGGCTTCGTTCCCGCCGCCGCCGCAAGAGGCGCAGCAGCCCCGGGAACAGCTGCCCGACCCGACGATCGCCGACGTGCGGCGGCGCAAACGGGGGGCGCTGCTGGCCGCGGTGACGCCGACGACCCCAGCCTGGTCGGCCGAGGACCGGGAGGTCGCGGCGGCGGCGCTTGACCTGCTGTGGAGTGTCACGTCCTACCGACACCTGATCTACGAGTGGGAGCTCGAGCCGTCTGCCGCGGTCCGCTGTGTCAGCTGGCTCCTTCGACTCGTCACCGACGCCGTGCGTAGCGGCGAGACACCGCCCCGCTGACTGGTGACGGCGGCGTCTGTTCCGCGCTCCGTCAGACCGCGACGCGGCTGAAGGCGGCGATCAGCGCGTCGACGACGGGGGTGATGCTCGCGGGCTTGATCTTCTCCTGCCCGGTGACCCGGCGATAGATGAACGGCGAGATGAGCAGGTCGATGAACAGCTCGACGTCGGTCTCCTCGAGCAGGTCGCCGCGGTCGATCGCGCGACGGATGACCCGCGTGTAGGCCAGGCGGGACTCGTGGTCGGTCTCGTCCCGCAGAGCCGCGAGTTTCGGGTCTCGGACCGAGGCCTCCATCAGCGACGGGAACACACGGATGTGGTTCAGATAGATGACGAGCTGGCACAGCATCCCGACGAGGTCGTCGCGCAGCGATCCGGTGTCCGGGTCGGTCAGCGCCTGTTGGATCCGCGCGAACGCGGCGTGAATGAGGCGGTCCCGGGAGCCCCAGTGGCGGTAGATGGTCGGCCTGCTGACGCCTGAGCGTTCGGCGACAGCCTCGACGGTGACGACGGAGACGCCCTGCTCGGCGATCAGGTCGATGGTGGCCTGCAGGACGATGTCCTCCGGCGTGCGCGGACGCGGGGACAACAGCTCACGCGCCTGTCGTGATGGCCATGACGCGCGGGAACCCTGGCCACGGGAACCCCGGACGCCCGGCCTGTGGGCGCCGCGAGTTCACGTGCGGCCGCCGATCTGCTCTGCTGAGACGAAGCGGGCTCATTGTAGGCGGTTCCTCTCAGGTGCCTGGGCGGGACATAGCCGAGATCCCGGCATCACGGTCCGGTCGCGACCTCGTGGCCGGGTGCCATATGCACGACCCCACAGACCGGCGGCCCTGGTCGCAACCGCCCCGGCACGAGGCCGTTCCGCATTTTCCCCACCCGTCGAATGATACGAGACAGTTTCATAACTTTCGGCAGACTGGTCCGAGAAACCAGACGCAGGCCGCGCCGCGCAGGACGGAATGGAGACACAGTGGCGATGGAGTTCGATCTCAAGGGACGCCGAGTGCTCATCACCGGCGCCGGGCAGGGTGTCGGCCGCGGCATCGCCCACGGCTTCGCCGCCGCCGGCGCGCAGGTCGTGGTCAACGACCTGTTCACCGACCGTGCCCAGGAAGTCGCCGACGAGCTGGCCGCCACGGGCGCGGCGGCGCTCGCCTGCCCATTCGACGTGACCGACTACGCGGCCGTGGCGGCGGCCGTCGACGAACTGGGCGGTGTCGACATCCTCGTGAACAACGCGGGCAACGCCGGCGCCGACGGCTGGACGGGCCTGGCGAAGTTCGTCGACACAACGCCCGATCAGTGGGAGCCGTTTCTGCGGGTCAACCTCTACGGCGTCCTGTACTGCGCTCGGGCCACCCTCCCCAGCATGATCGCAAAAGGCTGGGGCCGGATCGTCACCATCATCTCGGACGCCGGCCGCACCGGCGAGGCGAACATGGCGGCCTACTGCACCGCGAAGGCGGGCGCCGCCGGGCTGACCCGGGCGCTCGCGATCGAGAACGGCCGACACGGGATCACGGTCAACAACATCTCGCTCGGCACGATGCGCACCCGGGAGACCGGCACCATCTGGGCCGACCCGGACAACCCGACGGCGAAGAGCATGCTCGCGCGCTACGTCGTGCGCCGCCCTGGACTGCCCGAAGACGCCGCGGCCCTGGCCGTGTTCCTCGCCAGCGAGCAGGCGTCGTGGATCACGGGCCAGACCTGCCCGCTCAACGGCGGCATCTCCTTCGCCCAGTGACAGCGAGGGCCTCGCCATCCTCGGAGCGGGGGCCGTGCGGCAGCCAGCGCCGGCGGCCACGGCCATGCGCGCGGGTCAGCAGAAGTCAGAGCCGCCGTCGACGTTGATGTTCGCGCCGGTCATGTAGCCATTGGCCTTGGACGCGACGAAGGCGATCACTCGGCCCACCTCGGGCGGCGTGCCCGCGCGCGGCAGGAATGCGGGGTGACCGATGATCTCAGTGATGCCGGCCATCACCGCGTACGGGTCGTCGGCGTCGAGGCCGTTGCGCCGTGCCCAGGCGGCCAGCGTGCCGGACAGCACCGCTCCCGGCGACACCGTGTTGACGAGGATCTCGTCCTTGGCCAGCGACTGTGCGAGGTTCTTCGTCACGCTGGTGACCACGGACTTCGCGGCCGTATAGGCGACGAGCGACGGCGACTGGCGCTTCGTGGACTGCGCCGCGACGTTGACGATGCGCCCCCATGCGGCGGCCCGCAGCAGCGGCAGCGCGGCGCGCACGCAGCGGACCATACCCAGCGCGCCGGAGTCGAGAACCCGGACCCAGTCGTCGTCGGAAAGGCTCTCGAACCCGCCGCCGCCGCTCGGGCCGGCGGCGTTGACGAGGATGTTGAGCTCGCCCCACCGGTCACGGACCGTCCTGAAGGCTGCCTCAACCTCCTCGAGCCGGGTGACGTCGGCGGGCAGCGCGACGGCGTCCGCCGCGCCCAACTCGAGCAGGCGGGCAACCGTCTTGTCGAGCTCCGCGCGGTCGCGGGCGAGGACGCCGATCCTCGCGCCCTCGGCGGCGAAGCACTCCGCGGCCGCACGGCCCATGCCCTGGCTCCCACCCTGCACCACGGCCGTCGCGCCGGCCAGCCCCAGGTCCACCCTGCCGCACCTCCCATGACGTGGCCGGAGACGAGGGGCCACGCCCGCGAACCGACCTCCCGGCGGGCGGATCGCCCGTTCGCGGGCCGGCACGCCGACGCTCGCCGGCCCCATTCCCGGCACCGTTGACTCCCTGGCCTGGCCACCGTCCATGAACCGGCCAGCGCCGGCCGGGCCTTGACTGTAGAGCCGGCCAGGCCCAAAGTAAACGAGACAGTATCGTCTCAATTCACGCCCGCTCGATGCACGCCCGCTCGATGCACGCCCGCTCGATGCACGCCCGCGCCAGCTGAGGGGCGTGACCGTGACCGGCGAACGTCGGCCCCGCGCGCCGCGACCGTCAGGCGGGCGGTGAGGCCAGACGATCCAGACCGCCGCGACGGGCCTCACCCCCGCACTGGCTCGCGCCGGTCGGCCCAACTTCAGGAGTATGACCGCCTTGAGGACCATCGGACACTGGATCCAGGGGCAGCCGGCCAGCGAGCCCGCCGGCCGCGTCGGCACTGTCTACGACCCGGCTCGGGGCGCCCAGGTCGCTGAGGTGCTGCTGGCGTCACGCGCGCAGGTCGACGAGGCCGTAAAGGCCGCCGTCGCCGCGGCGGACACCTGGGGCGCGTCGTCGCTGAGCCAGCGCGCCACCCTGCTCTTCCAGCTGCGGCAGCTCCTCGACGCCCACCGCGACGACCTGGCCGCCCTCGTCACCTCCGAGCACGGCAAGGTGCGGTCCGATGCCCTCGGCGAGGTCGCCCGCGGCATCGAGTGCGTCGAGTTCGCCTGCGGCATCCCGCACCTGCTCAAGGGCGAGCGCAGCGCCGAGGTCTCCCGCGGCGTCGACGTGCACACCGCTCTGCACCCCGTCGGCGTCGTCGCCGGGGTCACCCCGTTCAACTTTCCGGTCATGGTGCCGCTGTGGATGCTGGCGAACGCTCTGGCCTGCGGGAACGCCTTCGTGCTCAAGCCGTCGGAGAAGGACCCGTCGGCGTCGCTGCTGCTCGCCGAGCTGGTGAGCAAGGCCGGGTTCCCCGACGGGGTGTTCACGGTGCTGCAGGGCGACGCCGAGGCCGTCGACGCGCTGCTGGCCCACCCCGATGTCGACGCCGTGTCGTTCGTCGGCAGCACCCCGGTGGCCCGCCACGTCTACGAGACCGGCACGAAGGCCGGCAAGCGGGTGCAGGCTCTCGGCGGCGCGAAGAACCACCTGGTCGTGCTCCCCGACGCCGACCTCGACGCGGCGGCGGACGCCGCCGTGTCCGCCGCGTACGGCTCAGCAGGCGAACGGTGCATGGCGATCTCGGTGGTCGTCGCGGTCGGAGGTGTGGCCGATCGCCTCGTCGAGGCGATCGCGGCCAGGATCCCGAGCGTCGTCATCGGCCCCGGCGACGACCCGGCGTCGATGATGGGCCCGCTCATCACCGCCGAGCACCGCGACCGGGTCCGCTCCTACGTCCAGGGCGCGGCCGGCGAGGGCGCACGGGTCGTCGTCGACGGCGCCGCCGCCCCGACGGGGGCGGGGTTCTTCCTCGGCTGCTCGCTGGTCGACCAGGTCTCCCCCGAGATGCGGGTCTACACCGACGAGATCTTCGGACCGGTGCTGTCCGTCGTGCGGGTGGACACCTTTGACGAGGCGGTCAGACTGGTCAACGCAAACCCCTATGGCAACGGCGTCGCGCTGTTCACCCGCGACGGGGGCGCGGCCCGCCGGTTCGAGCGGCAGATCGAGGTCGGCATGGTCGGGATCAATGTGCCGATCCCGGTGCCGGTGGCCTGGTACTCGTTCGGCGGCTGGAAGAACTCGATCTTCGGGGACGCGTCGATCTACGGCCCGGACGGGATCCGCTTCTACACCCGTACGAAGGTGGTCACGTCCCGCTGGCCCGACCAGCCTTCCCGGGTCGACCTCGACTTCCCGGCAGTCCTGTGACCAGCACCGCGGGCCCGGTCGGCGAGCAGCCCGTGCGGGACGCCCAGGCCGGCGGGCCTGGCGGGGTGCCCATGCCTCGCCGCCCCAGCAGCCTGTCGCGCCGCTTCCGCGTCGAGCTGCCGGCCTTCGTCGGCGACACGGTGCGCGCGACGATCCACCCGGGGCCATGGAGTTGTTGGCCCGCAGGCCAGTCGTCGGCCGGCGCGTTCGGCGTCGCGCTCGACAACGTCCTCGGCGTGAGCACCCTGCGCGTCCGGCCGCCGGGGCACCGGACGGTCACCGCCGAGATCTCCCTCGACGTGCTCGCTCCCGAGAGGCTGTACTACGGCACCCTCGTCGCGGTCGGCCAGATCCTGCGCCTCGACGCCACGGGTGGGTTCGCGCGCTGCGACCTCGTCAACGGCGCCGAGACGACGGTGGCGGCCGGGATCGGCCGCTTCCAGTTTGCCCCGCTCCCCGTTTCGCGGCCCGGCGCTCCCCGGCCGCCGGCTCCGCCGAACGGGGTGCCCGAGCCCGATATGGAGCCGGCGACGGGCCGGGACCTGGCGGAGATCCTCAACGCCTGGGTCGAGCCCGGCGACCTCCGTGCCCGGGTCGTCGTCAACGACCCGTCGGAGCTGGGCAACCCCAGCGGGACGATCCATGGCGGGGTGCTGTTCTGTGTGTCCGAGCTCGCCGCGAGCGCGCTCGTGCGCCCCGGCGGGGAGCAGACCCGGTCGGTACGGATGAACTTCCTGCGCCCCGGCCGGGTCGACACGCCACTGGTCGTCACTGCCGAGGTGGTGCACCGCGGCCGGACGGCGACCGTGTGCCGAACGGCGGCGGCTGGGCCCGACGGCAGGCCGTACGCGGTCGCCACGGTGACCCGGCTGGTCCCGGGCGGCACTGTGGAGGCCTCGCCGCCGGCCCAGCGAGGCGGAGGCAGTGAGCACCTGGACGGCCCCACAATCCGCGAAATGTTATGAGACCGTCTCGTTTACTTTCAGCATCTACAGCTCTACAGTCAAGGCTCGCGAACCGGCCAGCCGGGTTCCTCGGATCCACTCGGTCGGCCGCTGGACGGCACCGCGACGCGTCATCGACCCAGCCCCTACCTGTTGCAGCCGAGGCAGCGGGTCGGGGCGAATCGCTACGGCCGCCGCCCGATCCCCAGCCCATGCCCGCGCGCCGGCGGCGGCACAGCTCAGCGGAGGAACGCATGCAGTTCGAGCACGTCCGCCTCGAGGTCGAGGACGCCATCGGGACCATCATCCTGGACCGGCCGGAGAAGGCCAACGCCCAGAGCCCGAAGGTCCTCGAGGAGCTCGACGCGGCCTGGAAGGCGGCGGACGAGGACAGCCGGGTCAAAGTGATCGTGTTCCGGACGACGGGTAAGAACTTCTCCGCCGGCCACGACATGACGCCCACCGAGCAGGCCGCGCCGCGGCCCGCGTGGCAGGCCGACCGGCACTACGACTGGGAGACCCGCCGTTTCCTGCACTACGCCAAGACGTGGCGGGAGGTGCCCAAGCCGTCGATCGCCGCCGTGCAGGGCAAATGCATCGCCGCCGGGCTCATGCTGTGCTGGCCCTGCGATCTGATCATCGCCGCGGACGACGCGCAGTTCTCCGACCCCGTGCTCTACATGGGGATCGCCGGGGTCGAGTTCCACGGCCACACCTGGGAGTTCGGCCCCCGCAAGGCCAAGGAGCTGTTGTTCACCGGTGAGGCGCTCAGCGCCGACGAAGCGCGGCTGCTCGGCATGGTCAACCGGGTCGTCCCCGCGGACCAGCTCACCGACGCGACGCTGGCGCTGGCCCGGCGGATCGCCCGGCAGGACAGCTTCGCGCTGCGGATGGCGAAGCGGGCGGTGAACCACACCCTCGACGTACAGGGCTTCACCACCGCGGTCGACGCGGTGTTCGACATGCACCAGCTCGGCCACGCCCGGGCCGCGGTCGTCAACGGCGGGAAGTCGTCGGTGCTCGCCGGGCTGACCGCGATGAAGGACCAGGTCAAGGGGAGCTGACCGGCGGGCGGCCATCCCGCCCACCTGCTTGGCCCGTCACGACGGCCGAGACAGCGGGACAAGCAGCGTCCCCGGACAGCGTCGCCCGGAAGCGCCCAATACACACAGAGACGAGGTGGGGTCGATGCGCGCGGTTGTCGTCGGCGCGTCCAGCGGACTAGGCCGCTCCATCGGGGTCGATCTCGCGCGGCACGGGGCGCAGGTCGCGCTGCTCGCGCGACGGCACGACCGACTGGTGGAGGCGGCGAAGGACGCTGGGCCCGGCACCCTGGCCATCACCTGCGACGTCACACGGGAATCCTCCTGCCGGGACGCCATTGAGGAGGCCGCGAAGCGCCTCGGCGGCATCGACGCCCTGGTCTATGCGTCCGGCATCGGCCCGATGGGGCACATCGAGGACCTCAGCATGGACACCTGGCGGCGCACCTTCGACACGAACGTGATCGGCGCGTCGGTCGTCACCGCGGCGGCCTTGCCTCATCTGAAAGCCTCTGCGGGCCACGCCGTCTACCTGTCGTCCATCAGCGCCTCCTACACACCGCCGTGGCCTGGCCTCGGCGCCTACGCCGTCAGCAAGGCGGCGCTCGACAAGCTGACCGACGCCTGGCGCGGCGAGCACCCCACCGTCGGGTTCACCCGGATCGCGATGGGCGTCTGCAGCGGCGGCGGCGGCGGCTCGCACACGGACTTCACCGCCGAATGGGACATGAGCATGGCCGCCACGTTCGCCAAGACGTGGGCGGACCGGAACCTGTTCCGCGGCGACTTCGTCAACGTCGACGACCTGCTGAGGATCGTACGCGGGCTCCTGGAGGCCGGCGGCGCCGTGGCCCTTCCTGCAGTAGTCGTGACGGCGAGGACAAAGCAGTGAGCATTTTCGGCCCCATCGGTATCAATCAGCTTCTCCATACGTCGAAGGCGGCGACCGGCAAGACTCAGCCCTAAGACCTGAGTGTGGCGGCCGCAACCCACCCTGATCTCGTTGCTGGCCGGCGAGCCGCCTGTCTCCGGTCCCGGAATCCCAGCAGCTCCCGGGCTGATCCTTGCCAGGGACGGGGCGAAGCATTCCCCAGGACAGGCTGGCCCGGACACGATGGGAAAGCGAGTCCCTGCCGGCAAGGAAATCTGCTGGCAGTAGTCTCCAGGCGCAGGCCTGCGGAAGAAACGGAGCAATGGGTGAACCTGCAGGGACGCTCGGCGATCGTGACGGGTGGCGCTGGCGGGCTCGGATCGGCGACGGTACACAGACTCGTCGAGATCGGCATGCACGCCGTCATCTTCGACCGGGACGCCGACCGCGCCGCTGAGCTCGCAAAGGAACTCGGCGACAGCGCGAGCGCCGTCAGCGGCGACGTCCTGGCCGACGACGACGTCACCGCGGCGATCGACGCCGCCCGTGCCGTCGGCCCGCTCTCGCTACTCGTCAACGTCGCGGGGGGTGGCGCCGGCGGCGGGCGTCTGGTCGCCCGCGACGGGACCCCGCACGACAAGACCGCGTTCATCCGGACCCTCGAGATGAACGTGCTGACGACGTTCAACATGACGCGGCTGACCGCGGCGGCGATGGCGGGCAACCAGCCTGACGAGTTCGGCCAGCGCGGCGTCGTCGTCAACACCGCCTCGATCGCCGGGATGGAAGGCCGCACCGGCCAGGTCGCCTACGCTTCAGCGAAGGCGGCCATTCTCGGGATGACGCTGCCCATGGCCCGCGACCTCGCCCCGATTGGTGTCCGGGTGTGCGCGATCGCCCCTGGCACCATGGGCACCCCGATCATGTACACGCTGCGCGAGGAGCTCCGGGAGAAGCTCGTCGAGGGCATCGTCTTCCCGCACCGGTTCGGCCGGCCTGAGGAGTACGCCCTGCTCGTCGAGGCGATCGCGACCAACCCCTATCTCAACGGCGAGAACATCCGCCTCGACGGCGCACTGCGGTTCGCGCCTTGACCAGCTGGGAGCGCATTTCCCCTCGCTGGCCCTACGCCTGAGGCGGCCACCGCGCCAACCCGTCGACCGGCCGTCCTGACGTCAGTCTTGGCCTCTCCAAATCGGCATGGACTCTCACCTGCCGGCCACCCGAATCACGGACACCGCAGTTAGGCATAATCATGAGCGAGCTGTACTGGGATCCCTATGACAAGGCGATCGATGCCGACCCGTATCCTGTCTGGCGTCGGATGCGCGACGAGCAGCCGGTCTATCGCAACGAGAAGCTAGACTTCTACGCGCTGTCCCGGCACGCCGACGTCGAGGCGCTGCACCGCGACCCGCAGACCTTCAGCTCGGCGTACGGCATCGTGCTCGAGCTCATGCGGTCCGAGCCGATGAACAGCGCGCACATCATCTCGATGGACCCCCCGAAGCACACCCTCCTGCGAGCCCTGGTGTCCCGGGCGTTCACCCCTCGGCGCGTCGGCTCCCTTGAGGACCAGGTCCGCGCGTTGTGCGTCGAGATGCTCGACGCACGGGTCGGCTCGGGCGGGTTCGACTACGTCCAGGACTTCGCCGCCCAGCTGCCCTCGAAGGTGATCTCCGCGCTGATCGGCGTCGATCCGGAGGACCGGGAGGAGATTCGGCAAACCATCGACCTGATGTTCCATCTGGACCCCGACCGAGGGATGATCAACGACATCGCCATCGGGGCCAACATCAAGCTCCATGGCTACTTCGTGGACCGCATCGAGGCCCGGCGCAAGGCACCCCGTGACGACATGCTGACCGCTCTCACGGAAGCCGAGCTAAAGACCGAGGAGGGCACCCGGCGCCTCACCACCGAGGAGGGTGCGCACTTCAGCAACCTGCTGGTCGCCGCGGGCACCGAGACGGTCGCGCGGCTGCTCGGGTGGGCCTGCGTCGCGCTTGAGGCGCATCCGGACCAGCGCGCCGACCTCGCGGCCGACCCGTCGCTGCTCAGGAACGCCATCGAGGAGATCCTCCGCTACGAGGCACCGTCCCCGGTCCAGGGCCGCACCACCACCCGCGACGTCGAGCTACATGGGACAACCATCCCCGCGCGGTCGAAGGTGCTGGCGCTCACCGGCTCCGCCGGCCGCGATGAGCGCAAGTACACCGACCCCGACCAGTTCGACATCCGCCGGCGCTTCGACAGCCACGTCTCGTTCGGCCACGGCATCCACTTCTGCCTCGGCGCCTCACTTGCCCGGCTGGAGGGCCGCGTGGCACTGGAGGAGACGCTGCGCCGCTTCCCGGTCTGGGAGGTCGACCACGAGAACACGGTACGGCTGCACACCAGCACCGTGCGCGGGTACGCGCGACTTCCAGTCAAGGTCTGAGGACTCGTCTCTCCATACCGGCCAGGCAGCACCTCGCGCCAGCGCGGGAGCGTTCATTGACACGCATTGTAACTACGTGTGAGATCTTGCTGGAGACGCTCGGAAATCTGTCACAGTGATCTCGACCAGAGAGGAACCAATGAAAAGGAAGAGCATTTCGATGCTTTCTGCGGCGGCAGCGCTGATCGTCGCCGCCGGCTGTTCGTCGGGCGGCGGCGGGAGCGGCGGCAGCGCCGGCGCCGGCGCCAGCGGTAGCGCATCGGCCCTGCAGACCGTGACGGTTGGGCTGTTAGCCGACATCACCGGCCCGGCCGCGTCCTCGAGCAAGACCGTGGTCGGCGGCGTGAAGGCGGGGACGTACTACGCGGCCCGCGAAGGCTACAAGATCAAGTATGTGGTCGGCGACTCTCAGACAAACCCCACCACGGCGCTGTCGGTCGCCCAGAAGTTCGTCACCCAGGACCACGTCCAGGCCGTGATCTCCTTCTCCTCGCTGGCCTTCGGAGCCGCGAACTACCTCACCGCCCACCACATCCCGGTGGTCGGGTCCTCTCATGACGGGCCCGAGTGGATCACGGCCGAGAACATGTTCTCGATCACCGGCGCCACGCACACGACGATGGTTACCACGACCGCGGGCAAGTACCTCAAGATGCAGGGGGTCACCCGCCTGGCATCCGTTGGCTACTCGATCTCGCCGTCCTCCTCCGAGGCTGCCTCCGCGGCCGCCGAGTCGGCGAAGGCGGCCGGGATCAGCGTCGGCTTCCTCGATGCCAAGTTCCCCTTCGGCAGCACCAATGTCGGCCCCGAGGTGCTGGGGATGAAGAACGCCAAGATCGACGGCTTCTACGCCTCGGTCGAGCCGAACACTGCCTTCGCGCTGCTCACCGGGCTGCGGGACCAGGGAGTGAACCTCAAGACCGCGCTGCTGTTCACCGGCTACGGCGGCGACCTGACGCAGGGCGGCCCGGGCGCGATTGACGCCGCCCAGGGCGTCTCCTTCGCCGTGCCCTTCGAGCCCGTCGAGATGCAGACGCCCGCGACCAAGCAGTTCGAGAGCGACCTGAGGAGCGCTGGGCTGGCCGGGGAGCCCACGTTCGCGAACTACGGCGGCTACGTCTCCGTCGGTCTCCTCGTCCAGGGCCTCAAGGCGGCCGGGCCGAAGCCGACCAACGCCTCGCTCATCACGGCCTTGTCCAACATCCACGACTTCACCGCTCTCGGCCTCTACGGCAGCCACAAGCTGGACATCAACGACCGCACGAACATCGTCGGAGGCGTGGACAACTGCCTCTGGATGGTCAAGCTCCAGGGCAGCTCCTTCAAGCTGGTCAACGGCGCGACCCCGGTCTGCGGCGACATCCTCAAGGGCGTGACAGTGGCACCCGCGTCGTAAGTAGCGGGCCAACGCACCACGAAGCACGGCGGCCCGGGCCTGCCATTACGCAGCGGGCCCGGGCCGCCGAGTCCGGGGACCGGGCAAACGCGGCACCGAGCTCATGGAAAGGAGCCCCAAAGTAATGCGGTTCATGTTCCAGTACCCAGAGAAGAAGGGCACCGCCGGCGATCTTCTCGATGCCGGGGCTATCGGCGAGGTGGCGCGGGCGGTCGAGCGGAACGGCTTTTCCGGTTTCTCGCTCACGGAGCACCCGGCGCCCGGAGCCGCCTGGCTTGCCGCCGGCGGTCACCAAACGCTCGACCCGTTCGTCGCCCTGGCCTACGCGGCTGCCGTCACGGAACGCATCCGGCTTCTCACCTACCTGGCCGTCGCTCCTTACCGGAACCCGTTTGTCCTCGCCAAGGCCGCGGCGACCGTAGACAAGCTCTCCGGCGGCCGGATGATCCTCGGCCTGGGCGCGGGATACCAGAAAAGCGAGTTCCACGCCCTCGGCGTCGAGTTCGCCGAACGCAACGCGCTGTTCGACGAGGTGCTCGACGTTCTTCCACTGCACTGGAGCGGGGAACCCTTCACCTACCAGGGCCGCCATTTCAGCGCCCGGGACGTCGTAGCCCTCCCCCGGCCCGTGCAGAGCCCGATCCCGGTCTGGATCGGGGGCAACTCGGCACTGAGCCGCCGCCGGGCCGCCGAACGAGCACAGGGCTGGATGCCGATGGCGGGCGGCGCGCTGGTGAGCGCCTCCGCCCGCACGCCGTCCCTCGACTCGCTCGGCGACCTGGACGTCACCATCGCCAGCCTGCGGGAGGCCGCCGCCGCCGCCGGCCGCACCGACCAGGTCGACGTACTGTATTCCTACCGCGACTTCGGGCTCGAGACGCCGGCCGTCGACGCCGACCGCCACCGCGAAGCCTTCGACGATCTCAAGAAGACCGGCGTCACCTGGATCTCAGTAACGACACGCAGCAGCTCCCCCGCAGCCACGCTGGAATTCCTCGAGGCATTCGGCTCCACCTATTTGACCTGACGGCACGGGTGCCCGCCGGCCCCTCGACACATCACGATCCGTACACGCGTCACCACATTGGCAGATCTCTCGACCTTTCGCCAGCGCGGATGTCCCCACCCGCTGTTGCCCCATCACCTCCACAAGTTCACGCAGTCAGCCAGGTCGAAGAGCGAACAGGGTCCAACCACACTCGGGCACCCCACGATATTCGGGAACGACTACTCCGCAGAGCCCTCTGTCCACATTCGACGCAGGGTGCGGTATCTTCCCGGAATCTGGTCCGACCGACACGACGGCATTCAGAGAGATCGCGGCCGTCACATCGCCGGTAGGCCAGCCATGAGTCCGAGGGGGACGATCCGAGTTGGCGATCCAGTTTTGCTTATATGACCCTTGCTCACCCACGATGCTCCGACGTACCCGTCTCCGTACACCGCTGGCGATCGTGACGGCCTTCGTCGCCGCGCTGGCGGCGAGTGGCTGCGCCGGCACCTCGGGGCCTTCTCAGTCCTGCGTCTCCCCAGGAGTTTCGGCACATGAGGTCCGGATTGGCTTCGTCGACCCGGACGACGGTGCAGTCGGTAAGGCGCTCGAGGCCGCGCGTGGCGGCATCGACGCCCGCCTCGGACTGGTGAACGACGCCGGCGGGGTCTACGGGCGAAAGATCACATACACCTGGCAGAGCGACCAGTCCACGCCCGCGGGCAACGACGCCGCCGTACGGAGCCTCGTGGGGTCCAGCGGGGTCTTCGGGCTTATCGAGGCGTCGACCAGCGCGGCCGGCGGCGCGGACTACCTCCGGACCCTCCAAGTGCCCACCGTGGGTCTTCCCATCGAGCGCATCTGGGCCGATCCGGCCTACCCGAACATGTTCTCCTACCCGTCGGTGCTTGCCGGCGGATCGGTTTCGGACGTCTTCGGCAGGTATGCAAGCGGGCAGGGCGGGCACCGAGCCGTCATCGTCACAACCGACTCGGCCGCGGCTGCGCAGCAGTTCACTCCCGCGCTGGAACAGAGCCTTGCCGCCGCCGGGATTTCGACGACGAGGCTCGAGTACAACTCGGCGGTCACCAGCCCGGCGCAGCTCGCCAATCGACTTCGCGGGTCTGGCACGGACGTCCTCGCGCTGGACCTCCCGTCGATCCAAGCTCCGCAGATCCTCGCGGCCACCAGAGCCGCGGGTATCTCCTTCCGGGCAGTCATCTCCGTCGCCGGCTACAGCGACGATACGATCCAGCGTTACGGCAGTTCGGTCGCCGGCCTCACAACCTTCTCCACCCTCGTGCCGCTTCAGACCCACCTTCCCGCCCAGCAGGCCTATCTGGCCGCGGCAGCCAAGTACGCGCCCGAGCTCCAGACGCCGACTCAGGACGTGGCGTACGGGGCCTATGTCGCCACCGATATTCTCCTGCGAGGGCTGACGGCCGCAGGGGCCTGCCCAACCCGCCAAGGTTTCATCAAGTCTCTACGGGCGGTGAAGGACTACAACGCCGGTGGGCTGCTCGCCGGGCAGATCGACCTCACCCACAGCGCCGGGCAGTCGATCAAGTGCCTGATCTTCATGCGGGTGAACGCGGCTGGATCGGCCTTTGAGCTCGTCCCCGACCCTCTCCCGGGAGCGTCGTCCAAGACGGAATGGTGCGGCGGCGGCGGCGGTCCCCCCAGCTCCTGATCCACCCAGGCGAGTCGTGAACGGTCGGGGGGAATGGGCCAGATCGCGCGCGTTCCCCCCGACACGCACCCCCGGCTGGTGTCGACGCCGACCGCCACCGCGAAGCCTTCGACGATCTCAAGAGAACCGGCGTCACCTGGATCTCAGTAACGACACGCAGCAGCTCCCCCGCAGCCACGCTGGAATTCCTCGAGACGACACTCTCGTGCAGTCAACGGCAAGCGACCGGCCGGCTACACAGACCGATTTCGCGATTTCGCGGACACCGATGGACGTATGTGCGTGCGCCGGCCCTCGACGATTTGTGGAAGCCTGGGCAAATGCTACCTGTTCAGGTGGAGGCGCCGGCCTCCATAACGCGCATCGACGGTGCCCCCCATTGGGGGCGTCGACCGGTACCCGCACCTCCGCATGGTGCGATATCTTCCCGGGCAGCTGACCCGGCCGACACGGCCGACACGGCCGACATCTCGAGGACCTCGGCCGTAGCCTCGCCGGTAGGTCAGTTCTGGCGACCCGAGGAGACGAGCAGTGTTCGCGACCCAGTTTCGCTTATGTTTTCGCCACTTGTCCACCGGCCCTCTAAGCTCCCGCGGTGGCACGGCGCTGGCGGTTGCGGCTACGCTACTCGTAGCGGTGTCTGCGATCGGTGGCTGCGCCGGCGCGGTGGGGTCTGCTCCAGTGTGCGACTCCCCAGGCGTATCGGCCCACGAGATCCGGATCGGCCTGATCTACCCCGACAGCGGCGCCGTCGGGGCCGCCCTCGAGGCCGCCCGTGGCGGTGTGGATGCCCGCCTCGGGCTCGTGAACGACGCCGGAGGCGTCTACGGCCGGAAGGTCACCTATGTGTGGCAGGGCGACGAGGCCACTCCCACGAGCAACGACACCGCCGTGCGAAGCCTAGTCGAGTCCAGTGGGGTCTTCGGCATCTTCGAAGCATCGACGAGCGCGTCCGGCGGCGCGGACTACCTCCGGTCGCACCAGGTGCCCACCGTGGGTCTTCCCATCGAGCACATCTGGGCCGACCCGGCCTACCCGAATTTCTTCTCCTATCCGTCCGTCCTCACTGGCGGGTCCGTCTCGGACGTCTTCGGGCGTTATACGACGGCGCAGGGCGGGCACCAGGCCGTCATCGTCACTACCGACTCGGCCTCGGCCACGCAACAGTTCACGCCCACGCTTGAGCAAAGTCTCAGCGCGGCGAGGATCCCGACGACGAGGCTCGAGTACAACTCGGCGGTCACCAGCCCGGCGCAGCTCGCCAATCGGCTGCGTGGGACCGCCGCGGACGTCCTCGTACTGGACCTCGCGTCGTCCGACGTTCCGCAGGTCGTCGCCGCCACCCGGGCGGCGCACATACCCTTCCGGCTGATTCTCTCCGTCGCTGGCTACGGCGACGAGACGATCCAGCACTACGGCAGCGCGGTCACCGGCCTCACGACCTTCTCCACTCTCTTGCCCCTTCAGGCGCACCTTCCCGCCCAGCAGACCTATCTGGCCGCAGCCGACAGGTACGCACCCGAGCTCCAGACGCCGACGCAGGACGTGGCGTACGGGACCTATGTCGCCGCCGACCTCCTCGTGCGCGGTCTGACGGCTGCTGGGCCGTGCCCGACCCGCGCAGGGTTCATAAAGGCCCTGCACGGGGTGAAGGACTACAACGCCGATGGGCTTCTCGCCGGGCGGGTCGACTTCAGCCACAGCGTCACGCAGTCCATCAACTGCCTGATCTTCATGCAGGTGAACGCGGCCGGAACGGCGTTCGACCTCGTCCCCAATACGATTCCAGGCGCGCCGTCGCCGACGGAGTGGTGCGGAGACAAGCCCGCCCGATCCTGACCCACCCAGCCAGGCCGGGACCGGTCGGTGGGAACCTGGGTCACGTCGTGTGCGTCCCAGCCAACGCCCGACGCGCACCCCACGCTCGCGTAGGGCGGAGGACCGGGGCCCCGGCGGGTGGCGCGTGCACCACCCGCCGGGCGGGGTCAACGATTCAGCCAGATGTCGGCGGCGCGGGTGTAGCCACAGGACGTGAACGAGGCGGGCATCTGGACCTCGTCCTTGGCGATGAGCCCGCTGATGTAGGGGCCGAACCAGATGTAGAAGAAGCCGGCCGCGTCCAGCTGCTCGATCTTCTTCACGGCCGCGACGCGACTGTTCTTGTCGACTGCCTTGGTCGCTTGGTCGAGCAGGTTCTCCAGCGTCGGGTCGACCGGGCCGCCCTGCATGTGCCGGCCGCCAGCAACGTTCGACAACAGGTTGCGGTAGTAGCCGCGTGCCGGGCCAGCGAACGGTTGGATGCCGTTCCACGTCAGGTCATAGGCCTGCCTGGACAGCCGGGAGACATAGTCCGCAGTCTGCAGCACAGTCAGCGTGACATGGATCCCGATGCCAGCCAGCGTCTGCTGGAGGAACTGTGCCTGGTCAGGGTAGGTCGCGAGCCCGAGCAGCTCGTAGTGGTCCTTCAGCGGGCCCTTCTCCGCGACATAGTCCGCGACGAGCTTCTTCGCCTCGGCCAGGTCCGTCTTCGGCCACAGCCCCTGCGCGCATTCCGGCAGGTTCGGCGCATACGGCGCGCACGGCAGGCTGCCCGACCACGCACCCTGGAACAGCGAGGCGTTCACCGCCCGCGGGTCGATCGCCAGCGCGATCGCCTTACGGATCCGCACGTCGTCGAACGGCGCCCGGCTCTCGTTCGGCACGATCCCGGCACCACCGGTCAGGCTCGTGCTCACGACCCGGACGCCCGGCGTGCCGCGCAGCGCCGCCTGCACCGTCGGGTAGTTCGCGGCGACGTCGACCGCGCCGCTGGCCAGCGACTGGCCCAGCGTCACCGGATCGGTGATGACCTGGAACACGACCTTGTCGAGATACGGCCTGCCCACATCCCAGTAGTGCGGGTTACGCACCAGCACAGCCTGCGAGTCCCGCGTCCACGACTGCAGCATGAACGGCCCCGCCCCGACCGGGCGCTGCGCGAACCCTCGCGGGTCGGCCTGGTACGCCGTCGGCGACACCATCATCCCAACGAGCGACGTGAAGGCGTAGGGGAACGAGCCGTCCGGCCCACCGAGAACGAACTGAACCGTGGCCGGGTCGACCACATTCATGGCCTTGATGTCCGACACCGTCGCCAACTGCGACGAGCCCAGTGAAGGGTCCTTCGTGAGGCCCACGTTGAACTTCACCGCCGCCGCGTCCAGCGGCGTCCCGTCGGTGAACGTGACCCCGGGCCGCAGCTTCATCGTCCACGTGACCGAGTCCGAGGTCGTCATGCTGGTCGCCAGGTTCGGCTGCCAGTCCCCCTTCGCGTCCAGCTTCAGCAGCGTGTCATAGACGAAGTTGCCCCGGTCCTCACCGGAGTTCGCCTCCTTGAGCTGCTGCGGCGTCCACCCCGCGATCTCGTTGTTCACGCCGACGGTCAGCGTGCCACCGTGCTTCGGGGCACCGGTCCCGGCCACCGTCCCGACCGTCCCACCCCCCGAAGCCCCGCACGCCGCCAGCGCGAACCCGGTGGCTAAGAGGAACGGCAACAACCGCCCCACGAAACACCTGCGACGCCCGCCCACGATCACCCTCCGTCTCCATGACATCCAGGACTGGATTCTAAAATGACATCCAATATTGGACACAGTGTTGTGCTGGAGACGGAGCGGGTGTGCCCGGCGGGGGACGCGGTGGTCAGTCGGCGGTCAGCAGGCAGGCCCAGTAATAGGAGTTCGTCCACAGCGCGGTCTTCGCGTCCGGGACCTGGCGGGCACCGGACTGGCCGCGCAACTGGTGGACCGACTCGATGCAGAAGTTGGCGCCATGGCGACGGCCCACGTTGCAGGCCCCACCGTCGGTGTTCATCGGCAGCGCGCCGCCCAGGCGGGTCGCCCCTGACTGGATGAATGGCCCTGCCGTGCCGGGCTCGCAGAACCCCAGTGCCTCGAGCCACATCATCGGCCAGATCGTGAAGCCGTCGTAGAACTGCACGGTATCCACATCGGCTGGCCGGAGGCTCGTTCGGCTCCAGAGCGCCTCGGCGGTCGCCGCTGGCGAGTCCCACATGTAGAATGGGCTTTCCGGGCCGCCGTCCCGCGGCTTCCAGGACATGCCGTAGGCCGACGCCTCGACGAACACCGGCTTCTGCCGGAAGTCGCGCGCCCGTTCCTCGGTCGTGAAGATCACCGCCGAGCCGGAGTCGACCGGGTAGTCGCAGTCGAAAAGACGCAACGGCTTGCTGATGTAGCGGCTGGCGAAGTAGTCGTCGAGCGTCATCGGCTTGCGCAGCAGCGCATCCTCGTTGAGCGACGCATGGTAGCGCTGGGTGATGACATGGCTGCCGAACTGCTCTTCGGTCGCGCCGTAGAGGTCCAGATAGCGCTGCGCGGTCAGCGCACCGGGCCACTGCACCGGCAGGATCTGCCCGAACGGCCGGCCGAACTGGAAGTCGTTGAAATGGTCGGGTACCCGCTCGGGCTCGCCCGGCTCGTCGCTGACCAGGTCGGAGACACTGAGCCGCTGGTTGATCACTCGGAACGCGATGCAGGTGTGGCAGTTGCCGGCCTGAATAGCCGTGATCGCTTCCCGGGCCGGGTGGGCAAAGACGACGCCGCCGCCGGAGGAGCTCACGTGCAGCGGGTCGACGCCGAGCATGTGCCCAAGGTCGTCGGAGTTGATGACGTCCAGCCCGACCGGAGCCGGCCCGGCCGTGTCCCACGAAAGGGTGACGCCGTCAAGGTCCGCCGGTGTCATGCCCGCGTCCTCGAGCGCCGCCTTCCCGGCCTGCATCGCGAGCTGGCGCGACGACAGGCCGGTCCGGCGACCGGTCGTCGAGTACCCGACCCCGACGATCGCCACGCGATCGGTTGCCACGGGTGTCCCTACCTCCTGAATGGTCGCGCGTCAGCCAGCCGCGCCTGAGCGCGGGTGGAAGACCGGAAGCGTCAGCCCCGGCGCGGCGTCGGTGAAGGTCACCTCGACCGGCAGCCCGACTCGCAACCGCTTCTCAGGGCAGTCGATGATGTTGGTTGTCACCGCCAGGCCAGGCTGCTCGTCGAGCTCGACGACGGCGAGCACGAACGGGACCTTGTCCGTCCAGTACGGGTGGTACGCGGCGACGGAGACGGTGTAGGTGTAAAGGGTGCCCAGCCCGCTGACCCGCTCTGGGGTCATGTTCACCGACAGGCACCGACGGCAGATCGGCCGCGGCGGGTGGACGTAGTAACCGCAGTCCTGGCAGCGCAGGATCAGCAGTTCCCGGCGCGCCGCGCCCTCCCAGAAGAACCGGGTGTTGTCGGTGAGCTCGGGCATCGGCGGGTAGACCACCCGCCGATGCCCGTCCTGCCGGGCCACGGGCCCCGTCACGCCTGCGCGGGCGTCGGCAGGTCGATGCGGTAGAGCTCGGCCGCGTTGTCCTGCAGGATGCGCCGGCGACTTTCCGGAGCGACCTCGGCCAGCGTCGAGTTGAGGTGCTCGCGGTGCGGGTAGAGGCAGGTCGGGTGCGGGTAGTCGGTCTCGACGAGGACGTTGTTCACACCGATCGCGTCGAGGTACTTCAGCGCCTCGCGCTCGAACCAGAACGTCGCGTAGAAGTGGTCGCGGAAGTACTCCGTAGGCCGCTTCTGGAGGTTCTTCCCCTCGTTCGGCATCATCTCGACCAGCTGGTACTCCATGGCTTCGAGGAAGTACGGGATCCAGCCGATCCCGCTTTCCACTGAAACCAGCTTCAGCCCGGGGTGGCGGTCCAGAAGACCGCTGTAGATAAAGCACATCATGGTCCGGGCGCTGCCGAGGGCGAACAGGGGCGCGGTGATCGCCATCCAGGCCTCGGGGCCGAAGTTGTCCCACGGCATCTTCATGATGGGGCTCGCGTCGAGGTTCCCACCGACGTGGAAGTTGACCGGTGTCCCGGTTGACGAGCAGAAGTCCCAGAAACCCGCCCAGTAGGACGTCGTGAAGTCGGGCAGACCAATCTGCTCGGGCTTGTCGGAGATGACCACCCCGTGCAGGCCGAGGTCCTCGACGGCTCGCCGGGCCTCCCGCTCGAGCGCCTCCTGGTCCCAGAACGGCAGGATCGCCTGCGGGAGCAGCCGGCCACCCGACTCCTGCTGCCACTCGGCTATCGCGTCGTTGTAGATCTGGACGAGAGCCAGCCGCAGGTCGGGGTCCTTGACGT
Source organism: Pseudofrankia sp. DC12 (assembly GCF_000966285.1). Taxonomy (NCBI): domain Bacteria; kingdom Bacillati; phylum Actinomycetota; class Actinomycetes; order Frankiales; family Frankiaceae; genus Pseudofrankia; species Pseudofrankia sp. DC12. The sequence goes on along the minus strand of NZ_KQ031391.1, from coordinate 5,047,514 downwards.
CGTTCATGAACTTCAGCGTCGCCAGCCCGGCGGCGTTCGGGTAGACGACCTGCGCCCAGATGCCGAGGCTGTCGAGCAGTTTCACCCGTGCCGTGGCGTCGTAGGCGGCCGCGTGGACGTCGTCGAAGGTCGGCCGGCTCGGGTCCTTGAAGTTCGCCAGCGCGTCCGAGTCGACGACCTCCTGGGTCTCGGGCGCCTCGATACCGCGGTGCTTGACGCCGTCCTTGTCGACGATGCAGGTGCCGAGATGACCGAAGCTCTGGCCGCCCTCAATGAACCAGTGGTCACGGCCGTTGACCCGCTTCACGTAAGGCAGGCGGTCCTTCAGGCTCGCCGGAGCGCGCGACACCCACAGGTCCGGCGGCTCCGTCCAGTGTGCGTCACCGTCGATCACATGGTACGAGCCCAAAATATCCTGAGGACTTTCCGCAGTTGTCATCGAGGTCTCCTCTCGGTCCGTCGTCACTGTAACTTCGCGATTCGGCCGCCCACAAGCAAACGTGCACGAGAAAGGCACGCCGCACGCGTTCGGCAATCACTTGAGCGGGAATTGCCAGCTGCCCGCGGTGTGCAGCTGCCCAATGTGGTCAGCTGGACGGCACCGCTAGACGACGCGGGCGTCGGCGCAGGCCCAGGCTTTCGTCATCATGTCGACGATGCAGGGGTTGACGTCGATCGACTGGCAGCCCGGGTGGGACACCATGAACTCGGCGACGGAGGCGAGCGCCGCGGCCAGCTCGTCGACGAGGGCGGGCGCCTTGGCGTCCAGGTAGCGGCCGATCCGGGTACCTGTGACCAGCTCCCGCGCCGCGGTGCCCGTCACCAGGTCGGCCAGCGCCAGGCGGGTGTCGTCAAGGAACTCCACCGGGCCGCCGCCGGAGCCGAACAGGACCACGGGACCGAACTCGGGATCCCGGTGAGCGCCGACGATCAGCTGCACCTGCCCGGGAGCGAATCCCTCGACGACGACCGACGACACGTCCCACTCCTCGCCAGCGGCGAGGATGCGGTCGTAGGCGGCCCGGACGCTTTCCGGGCCGCTGCCGCCATGGACGAACTCGAGCAGGCCGTGGTCGGCCTTGTGCACGGCGCTGGGCACGTTCGCCTTGAGGACGATCTGCCCGCCGAGCGCGGCCGAGGCCTCGGCCGCGGCCTCGGCCGAGACACACGTGCGGGCCTCGACGAACGGCAGGCCGAGCTTGCCGAGCAGCGCCCGGGCCGCGGCGTACGACAACGGCGTGAACGCGGCGCTCACCGCCTCCGCCGCGGGCGCCCGCCGCCGGGCGAGCGTGGCCAGCAGGTCCGGGCCGCGCAGCCCATAGTCCTGGTAGAGGGACATCGCGCGCACGGCCCGGGCCGAGTTCGGGAAGACTGGCCGCCCGGTCGAGGCCAGCAGCGAGACCTGGGTGCCGGTGAACTCGCCCGCCGGCCACGCGGACAGGGCGGCCTTCGCCTCGACGGCCTCGAGGGCCCGGGGCAGCTCGGCGTAGTAGCGCTGCGCGAGGTCGCCGCCGAAGACCGGCGACGCGACGAGCATATGGCTGTAGTCGTTGGTGCGGACGAACGCCTCGATGCCCTCCCGCAGCCGGTGCGGGCGGCTGACGACCTCGCCGGTCGGGTCGAACGGGTTGGCGCCGGAGGCGTACTCGAACGTGGAGTCGACGAAGGCGGCGAACTCCTCGGTCGCCGGCGGCAGCGCGATCCCGTGCTCCGCGCACTGGTCGGCGATGAGCGCGGCCTCGCCGCCTGAGACGGAGACAACGCCCAGCCGGATCGGCTGCGCTGGCGGCGGGCCCCAGGACTCCACCAGCCGGGCGACCTCCCAGAGCTCGTCGAGGTCGCGGACGGCGATGATTCCATGATCGCGCAGGACGGCCGCCTGCACCGCGGCGTTCCCCGCGATCGAGCCCGAATGCGCGCGCACGACCGCGCCGCCGACCGAGGACTGGCCGACCTTGAGCAGCACGATCGGCTTGCCCACGGCCAGGGCCGCGCTGGCGGTGGCGCGCGCCTTCGCCACATCGCCGAACGACTCGAGCACGGCCATGATGACGCTGATCCGGGGGTCGGCGAGGAAGTGCTCGACGAGGTCCCACACGTCGAGGTCGATCTGGTCTCCGGTCGCGACCGAGATGCTGACGCCGACGCCGTTGGCCTGGGCCCGGTTGAACAGGGTGTTCCCGCAGGCGCCGCTCTGGCTGACCAGTGCCACCCGGCCGACGCGCACCTGGTCGGGACCGTGGTGGTTGTGCGCGGCACGCGGGACGTAGTCGTCGAACAGGTTGACCAGGCCCGCGGTGTTCGGCCCGAGGACTCGCAGGCCGCTGCTGTGGATGAGCTCCTCGAGCTCGGCCGCGCGGGCCTGGCCCTCGTCACCGGCCGCCCCCTCCCCGAAGCCCGAGGAGACCAGCGTGACCGACCCGACGCCCTTGGCGGCACATTCCCGCAGCACGGGCAGGGCGACTCGCGCGGGAACCGTCACGACCGCCGTGTCGACCTCTCCTGGAATGTCGAGAACGGAGGCGTGGCAGGTGATTCCCTGGACCTGGGACCTGCCCGGGTTCACCGCGTAGATCTCGCCGCGGTAGCCGAAGCTGCGTAGGTTGTGGATCGGGGCGCCGTTGAACGTCGTCGGGACCTCGCCGGCCCCGATGATCGCCACCGAGCGTGGCGTGAGCAGCGTCTCCAACGCTCGCTGCCTGCCGGTATGGCCAGTCACGTCACCGCTCCTGTTCGGTTTCCTGGGCCAGCTCCGTCGGGAAGACGACGCCGTCGTGCTCGCCGAGGGTCGGTGGCGCCAGGTAGGGCTCAAGAATCTGGTCGTGGACCCGGATCGGCGTCATCGCATGCGTGATGACGCCGAGGCTCGGATGTGTGACGGTCCGCACCGACCTGGCCTCAGGCGCGGTGACGGCCTCGGGCACTTCGCGCACGACGCCGTTCGGGACACCCCGCGCTTCGAGCGAGTCGGCCCAAGCGTCGGCGCTGTCGGCGGCGAGCGCCTGCTCGAGCTCCTTGCGCAGGGCGTCACGGTAGGCCACCCTCGCGCCGTTCGAGTGGAACCTGGGGTCCGTGGAGAGGTCGGGACGCCCAAGGACCATGCACAGCTCGCGGAACTGGGCGTCGGTGCCGGCCGCGATCACCAGGGGGCTGGTCGCCGTTGGGTAGACGCCGTAGGGGACGACATGCGGGTGCTCCGTGCCGAGGCGCCCCGCCGGGGCCCCGGCGAGGAACCAGCCGGCTGCCTGGTTCGACAACAGCGACAGAACCGACTCGTAGAGCGAGACGTGCACCGGTGTCCCGGTGCCGGTCCGGTCCCGCTCGTACAACGCCGACGTGACCGCGCTGACCGCGTAGAGCCCGGCGGACAGGTCCGCGATCGGAACGCCGACCTTCACAGGGCCGCCAGCCGGCTCGCCGGTGACGGCCATGAGCCCGCCGAGGGCCTGGATGATGAGGTCGTAGCCCCGCCGTTCCGGCTCCTCGGGCCCGAACCCGGAAAGCGTCAGGTGGACGATCCGTGGGTTGATGCTGGCCACACGCTCCCAGTCCACGCCCAGCCGGGTCGCGATCTCGCCGGTGAAGTTGTGGACGACGACGTCGGCCTCAGCCAGCAGCGTGTCGAGCCGTTCCCGGCCGGTCGGGCTGGCCAGGTCGAGGACGATCCCCCACTTGTTGCGGTTGGGCCCGAAGTAGTAAGCGGCGGTGCCCTGGAAGAAGGGCGGCCCCCAGCGGCGGGTCTCGTCACCGGCCGGGCTCTCGACCTTGACGACGTCGGCGCCCAGGTCGGCGAGGACCATGGTGCAGTAGGGCCCGGCCAGCACACGGGACAGGTCGAGGACCTTCACCCCATCGAGGGGGCGGCCGCTGTTCGCCGGGGAGCGCGGCCACCGCGCCTCGGGGGTCAACGGTCACGCTCCCCGGCCCGCGGCGAGCACCGAGCGCCGCCTTGATCGGATGACGGACGAGGCTCGCGCATCGTCAGGGTTCCACCTCCAGGGACCTGGATCATGTCGAGGGTGCCAGGGCGTCGGCGCCGCCGGGCGGCGCCGACGCCCATCAGGCGTCCTTGCCGCTGCTCCCGCCGCGGCCTGACGGGTTGTTCAGGCGTTGGTCGTAGAGGGCCTGGGCGGGGCTGGTGTGATGGCTGAGCTGGTGGGTCATGAAGTGGTACCGGTCGAAGTCGTCCCACCCCTGCCGGGCAGCCAGGAACTGGAAGCTCAGCTTGGACAGTTCGAGGGTCTCCCGGGAGACCTGCAGCAGGCGGTCCGCGGTGGCTTCGACGTGCTTGTCGAGCTGGTCGTGCTCGACGACCCAGTTGACCAGGCCGGCCTCAAGTGCCTCCTGGGCGCCGAGTCGTTCATTGAGCCACAGCAGCGACTTGGCCCGTCGTACCCCGACGTTGCGGACGAACGTCGGCACCTCTGCGTCGTTGATCTCGAGCGGCCCCAGAATCGGGGAGCCGAAGACCGAGTCCGGGGTCGCGACCACGAAGTCACAGGCCTCGACGAACATCATGCCAGCGGCCAGGCAGTGGCCCTGCGCCCGGCAGATCGTCGGGATCGGCAGCCGCCTGACTCTTTCCACTGGCTGCACGAACATCTGCCATTCCTGGCGCCACCGGCGTTCCGCCGTCGACTGGTTGGACCGGTAGCGGGGGTTGTCGGCCGACTGCCGGAGGTCATGGCCGGCGCTGAACGACTTCCCCTTCCCGCCCAGGACCAGCACCCGCACCGACTCGGACCGCTCCAGGTCGTCGAGCGCGGCGCACAGCGCCTCGAGCATGTCGAGGTTCTGAGCGTTGTGGACCCGGGGGCGGTTCAGCCAGATCCACCGGACTGGGCCCCGGTCCTCGACGAGGACCGGGGGCTCGTCGGCCGGCGTGGCCGCTTCAGATGCCACCTGGGCGCACCTCCTCCGGCAGCTGGGCCTGGGCGGGGCTCACTTCGCCGGCTCCAGCGCCTTCTGCTGGAGCCGCTCGACCTCGGCGGCCCGCTCGACGGCCTCGTTCGCGCGCTGGAGGATCTGGAACGCGCTGCGGACGAACGGGCCGTCGGTCATCTGGCCCTCCACGACGCGGACCGTCTCGCCGACGGCCTCGGCCTCCTCCGCGGCGGCGACGACCTTCTGCGCCCACTCGATGTCACGCTCGGACGGGGTGAACTCGCCGTGGATCGGCGGGAGCTGCCGCGGGGAGATGACGAACGACCCGTCGAAGCCAAGCTGAGCCGAAGCCCGCGCGCAGAACGCCGTCCCCTCCGCGTCGTACATGTTCGCCCACCCGGTGTCGATGGCCTTCAGGCCGGCGGCACGAGCCGCGATGATCAGCCGCTCCTTGGAGTACAGGTGCTCGAACGGGTAGTCCCAGATGACCCGGTCGCCGCCGATACCGATCCGGCGGACCCGCAGCTCGCTGGACAGGTCGCCGCCGCCGAAGGCGAGGCCGCGCAGCCGCGGCATCCGGCTGATCTCGTCGATGTTCTGCACCGCGGCGGCGGTCTCGACCATCGACCACAGGCCGACGGAGCCGATCTCCCGCCCGGCGGCGTGCTCGGCCCGGGCGAGCAGGTCGCCCGCGACCTCCAGGTCCTTCGGACCGCGGACCTCGGCGAGCATCACCGACGGGACGCCCGCGTCGACGAGGGCGTGGAGGTCCTCCGGGCCCTCGTTGCCGAAGACGCTGTTGATCCGGACGGTGACTTCCTTGGTGCCGAAGTCGGCCGACCTGATGAACTTCGCGACCGCCGCGCGGGCCTCGGCCTTACGCGACGCGTGGACGCCGTCCTCAAGTTCGATCATCAGGCCGTCGGCCGCCGACCGGGCGGCCTTGTCGAGCAGCTTGGGCTGCAGGGCCGGGACGATGAGCATCGAGCGCAGCAGAGTCATGTGCACACCTCCGGGGCTAGCTGAAGATCTTGCGGGTGCCGCGGTCGACCTGGATGTCGACGAGGCGCGGCTCGCGGGACGCAACCGCTTCCAGGACCGCGGCGACCGCGGTCTCGACGGTGTCGACCCGTACGCCGTCGACTCCGAGGGAGCGGCCGAGGCCGACGAAGTCGACTTCGGGAGAGACGATGTTGAGCCCCGGTACCTTCTCGACCTCTTCGAGGCTGATGCCGGTCAAGGACATCAGACCGCCCTTGAGAATCCGGTAGCTGGCGTTGTTGAGCACGCAGACGACAATCGGGACGTTGTAGCGTGCGGCCGTCCACAGCGCCTGGATCGAGTGCAGGGACGACCCGTCACCGATGACGGCCACGACGCTGCGGTCCGGGCGGCCGATGGCCGCGCCGACCGCCTCCGGCAGGCCGAAGCCGATGCCGCCGCCCTTGGTCCCGCCGAGGTAGCCGAGCTCGTCGGTGAACTGGCCGGCCAGCTGCACCCAGGCCGAGTTCGACAGCGACTCGTCGACGACGGTGGCGTTCTCCGGCAGCTTCTCGTAGAGCGCCGTCATGAGGGATGCGGTGTTGATCGGGACGTCGAGCGCCCGCTTCGCGGCCGAGGCGACGACCCGCGCCCGTGCGGCGGCGTGCTTCTCGACGAGCTGGGCGTGCCGCTGCGCCACCTGCTCCGCGAGCTCGGGCTTCATCGCCGCCGCCGAGGCCTCGGCGAGTGCCGTCAGCGTCGCCGCGGCGTCGCCGAGAAGCGTGACGTCGACGTCGATGCCCGGCCCCTGCGAGCTGTGGTCCGTCAGGGCGATGACCCGGTGCCCGGGCGCGGACCAGTTGGTGCCGCCGAACAGGGCGGGCGCGCGCAGGCCGAGCCCGCAGGCCAGCACGACGTCGTGCTTGGCGAAGATCTCTTCGAAGTTCTTCGCGTTCGGGAACATGATCCCCTGGGACATCGGGTCCGAGGTGGGATAGTTCGCGTACGTCGAGACCGGCTCCCAGTAGACGGCCGCCGCCAGTTCGTGCGCGAGCCGGCGCAGCTCGGGGACCGCCCGGCCAGCTCCGATGATGTCGCCGGCGATGATCGCCGGGCTCTCCGCCGCGTGCAGCATCGCGACCGCGGCCTCGACCATCGCCGCCGGCGCGGTGCCCAGGGCGGGGACCGGGCCGGCGTCCGGCAGGTCACCCGAGTCCGGCAGAGGCATCGTCTGCAGGTCGAGGGGGATGCTGACGAACGTCGGCGCCTGCGCTGGGGACAGCGCGTCGCGGATGGCCCGGCCGACCGCGACCGGCACCTCCTCCGCGGTCTGGGCCTCCCAGGCCCACTTGGTCACCGGCCGCATGAGACTGACCAGGTCGCCGTAGAGCACCGGGTTGAGCAGCGTGTGGCGGCGGTCCTGCTGGCCGGACAGCACGACCAGGGGCGTGCCGTTGCGGAAGGCATTGTAGATGTTGCCCAGTCCGCAGGCCAGCCCCGGGGCGACGTGCAGCAGGCTGACCCCGGCTTTCCCGGTCGCGATCGCGTAGCCGGCGGCCATGCCCGTCGCGACGTTCTCCTGGAGGCAGAGGTAGTAGGACATCCCTGGGGTGCGGCCGATCGCGTCGACCAGTGGGAGCTCGGTCGTCCCGGGATTGCCGAACACCGCGGTGACGCCGTGGGCGCGCAAGGTCCCGGCGAGTACCGAACTCACGTCGGGAGACGTTGTGGTCACCTGACCTCCGATGGGTGTAAATCTTTTCCCGCGAGCGCGCGAAAATCGACGCGAAATGCGTCACGCTTGATTCACTGAAGTTCCGCGAGCTTGCCATCGCGGTTATTGTGCGCAAGATTTGATTTACGGTTACGAGACGGTATAGTAACGATACACCAACGCCCACGCAAGAGGCGCTGTCAACCATTCCGAGGGGGTCTGTCCGTTGCAGTCCGCGACCGTTTCGATCGACGAGGTGTTCCAGGTGCAAGCGCCACCGGACGCCGCGTGGAAGTTGCTGACCGACCCGGCCGTCGTGGTGCGGTGCATGCCCGGCGCCGAGATCCTCGAGGAACGCGCGGACGGGACGCTGCTGGGCACACTGAAAGTGAGGCTCGGTCCCACCGTAGTCGCTTTCAGGGGCGAAGTCACTCCGACGTTCGACCACCCCATGTACCAGGGCAGCCTGGCCGCTCAGGGTGCCGACGGCCAGGGCAGGACGCGCGCGAGGGCGACAACTGGTTTCTCCGTGGCACCTGGCCAGTGTTCAGGTGCGCAGGTTTCCCTCACTGGCAAAATCGAGGTCGCGGGCCCACTCGCGCCGTTCGTGCGGACCGGTGGTGCCCACCTTACCCGCCGCATGGTCGCCGACTTCTCGGCAAACCTGGCCGCTCAACTCGAGACCGCCGCCGCCTCCGCGGATGATCCGCCCACGGACGGGAACGTGGCGCCGCGTCCCGTCCCGGCCGCGGCACCAGTGAACGGGTTCCGTCTCCTGGCCGCGACCGTGCTCGACCTGTTGCGCTCCGGTATTCGCCGTCTCGGCGCCCTGATACGGCGGCCGGCCCCACGAAAGGACCACCCGTGAAGGTCTACGAAGCCCTCGCCCGCGCCGTCCTCGACGAGGGGACCCGCACGGTGTTCAGCCTGCTCGGCGACGCCAACATGGAGTTCGTCGCCTCGCTGGGCCGGCTGGGCCTGGCCGACATCCGGCAGTCCCGGCACGAGAGCGGCTCGGTCGCCGAGGCAGAGGGCTACGCCCGTGCGTCCGGCTCGCCCGGGGTCTGTTCGGTGACCTGCGGGCCAGGCCTCGCCAACGCCCTGACATCGCTGACGGGCGCCGCCCGGTCCCACGCGCCGATTGTCCTGGTCACCGGGCAGCCGTCCCGCGACGACACCACCAACCTGCAGCGCTTCGACCACCGCGGCCTCGCCCAGCTGGCCGGCGCCGCCTACCAGACGGTGGGCAGCCCAGGGGCGGTCCTCGACGCCGTGCGGGCCGCGTTCCGGACCGCCCGCACCGAGCGGGTCCCGGTGCTTTTGGACGTCGACATCGACATCCAGAACGCCGAGTATCCGTGGGACTACGCCTATGAGCCGTCGACTGTCGGCCTGGCCCCGGCGCAGCGCCCCCGCCCGGACGCCGCGGCGCTCGCCGCCGCGGTCGAGGCGCTGAGCGCAGCCGAGAGGCCAGTCGTCCTGGCCGGCGAGGGGGCGCCGGACGGCGCCGTCGATGTGCTGCGCGAGATCGCCGCCCGCGCTGGGGCGCTGCTGGCCTGCACGATGCCCGCCCGCGGCCTGTTCCACCCCGACCCGTTCAACATCGGCGTCGCCGGGCTGTTCTCCTCCCCCGCCGCCAGCGAGCTCCTGGCCGAGGCCGACTGCGTGCTCGCCGTCGGCGCGAGCCTGAACTACTTCACCACCGAGGGCGGCTACCTGTTCCCGGCCGCCTCGATCATCCATGTCGACACGGCCGCGCAGATCACCATGTCGACCGGCCGGTCCGCGGACGTGTACGTCCGCGCGGACGGGCTCGCCGCGGCCGAGGAGATCCTCGCCGCGCTGCGCGCCGCGCCGGCGCGGACCGGGTTCCGCACCGACGAGGTCGCGCGGAAGATCCGCCAGACCCCGGTCGACGCGACGACGCCCGAGCTCGAACCGGGCACGGCCGACCCGCGCGAGGTCTGCGAGGAGCTCGAGCGCAGCCTGCCGGCGGAGGCCGGGCTCGTCATCGGCGGCGGGCATTTCTGGGCCTTCCCGATCATGCACATGGCCCGGCGCTACAGCCCGCAGCTGTTCGGCCATCACTTCGGCGCCATCGGCCAGGGCCTGCCGCTCGCGCTTGGCGCCGCCGCGGCTACCCCCGGCCGGCCGCTCGTGCTCGTCGAGGGCGACGGCAGCGTGCTCCTGGCCGCCGGCGAGCTCGAGGCTCTCGCCCGCCCCGGCAACCACGTGCTCGTCCTCGTCCTCAACGACCAGGCGTTCGGGGCCGAGTACCACAAGCTGCGGGCGAAGGGCTTCGAGCCCGACCTGGGCCTGATCCCGCCGACCGACATCGCCGCGGTCGCCCGGGCGTTCGGCTGCCCGGCGGCGACGATCACCGACGCCCGCGAGCTCGCCCCGCTGGTGAAGGAGTTCCTCGCCGGGAGCGGGCCGCTGCTCGTCGACTGCCGGATCTCCCGGTCCGTGATCAGCGCGCCGTACCGGCGCATGCACTTCGGCCTGGACCACTGAGCCATCCCCTCCTACTGGATCTGCTCACGGAGACGCAGGCGAGGCGGCGACGGGCCAGCCGCACCGACGCCGGCCCGCGCCGCGTGACCCGCGAAGGGAGACACAGGTGACACCCCCGAGCGAGACCGGCCTGCTGGCGCACCCGGACCGTTTCTTCATCGACGGCGCGTGGGCCGCGCCGTCGTCCGACGCACGCCTGGAGGTCGTCGACTCCAACACCGAGGAGGTGTTCCTGCGGGTCGCGGAGGCCCGTCCGGCGGACCTCGACCGCGCTGTCGGCGCGGCACGCCGCGCCTTCGACGACGGTCCGTGGCCACGCCTCACCCACGCCCGCCGCGCCGAGTACCTGCGCGCGATGGCCGCGCAGCTGCGGACCCGGTCCGAGACGCTGGCCCAGCTGTGGCCACGCGAATCCGGGGCGTTGTTCCGCCTCGCCCGCCACAGCGCGGGCATCGGGGCCTCCGCGCTCGAGCGCTACGCGGACCTGGCGTCTGGCTACCCGTGGGAGGAGCCGGCCCAGCCCACCGCCGGCGGGGCGTTCGGGCTGCTGGTCCGCGAGCCGGTCGGCGTCGTCGGGGCGATCGTTCCCTGGAACCTGCCACTCGAGCTCTCGCTCCACAAGATTGCCCCCGCGCTCCTCGCGGGCTGCACCGCGGTCCTCAAGGCCGCGCCCGAAGCGCCCGGCGAGCCGTACGTCATCGCCGAGGTCGCCGAGGCCGTTGGCCTGCCTCCGGGGGTCCTCAACGTGCTGACGGCGGGCCGGGAGGTCTCCGAGCTCCTGGTCCGCGACCCCCGCGTCGACAAGATAGCTTTTACGGGGTCGACCGCCGCCGGCCGGAGGATTGGCTCGATCATGGGCGAGCGGATCGGCCGGTACACGCTCGAGCTCGGCGGCAAGTCGGCGGCGGTGATCCTCGACGACGCCGACCTCGGCGCCGCGGCGGCGGCGATCGCCGCCTCCGAATGCCTGGTCACGGGGCAGACCTGTGCGTCGTTGACCCGCCTCGTCGTCACCCGCGGCCGCCACGACGCGTTCGTCGAGGCGCTGACGGACGTCTTCGCCGGCAAGCGCGTCGGCGACGCGTTCGACCGGGAGTCCCAGATGGGACCGCTGGCCATGGAACGCCAGCGGGAGCGGGTCGAGGACTACATCGCCAAGGGCGTCGCCGAGGGGGCGCGGCTCGTCACCGGGGGCGGCCGGCCCAAGCATCTCGACCGGGGCTACTTCATCGAGCCGACCCTGTTCGACGGCGTCGACAGCAGCTCGACGATCGCCCAGGAGGAGATCTTCGGCCCGGTGCTGACCGTCATCGAGGCGGCCGACGAGGACGACGCGGTCCGGATCGCCAACGACACCGTCTACGGGCTCAACGCCTCGGTGTTCACCACCGACGTCGACCGGGCCCGCGAGGTCGCCGGGCGGCTGCGCAGCGGGACGGTCGGCCACAACGCGCTGCGTACCGACTTCGGGGTCGCCTTCGGAGGCTTCAAGCAGTCCGGGGTCGGCCGGGAGGGCGGCCGCGAGGGCCTGCTCCCCTATCTGGAGACGAAGACCGTCATCCTCGACGACATCCCCGCCCGCTACCGCGGCTGACCACCCGGGCACCACACGCCCTGACAGGCGAACAGAGACGGCCGCCGGCATCGCCGGCGGCCGTCTCTGTTCGCCTGGTGGCGCAGAACCCGCTACCTCGGCTCGGGGGCCGTCGGCCAGCCGGTCTCCGACAGGTCGAAGATCAGTCCGTCGGGCGAGAGCCACTTGACCTCGAACCCGGCCTCCGGCGCGGGCTCCCCCTCGGCTGGCTCGTCCTCAAGGACCTTCTCGGCACCCAGCCCGGCCAGACGGGCCTCCACCTCGTCCCTCGAGTCGACCTTGAAGCCCATGTGGTGGAAGCCGACGTGGCCGGGGCGGCGTACCGCCGCCGGCTCGAACAGCTCGCCGCGGACCAGGACGATGTTCATCACGCCGTCGGTGAGCACCGACAGCTTGTCGTTGTTGACCAGCAGCTCGAGGCCCAGGGCCTCTGCGTAGAACAGCCCCATGCCTTTCGGGTCCTCGGACCCGATCGCGATGTGCCGCAGACGAGCTCCCACCGACGCCCTCCTTCTGTGCCGCACGACGGGCGCGGGCGGCGGCGTGCCGCCCTGGCCCCGACAGACACGGGGTGGGACGCCGACGTCGGCGTCCCACCCCGTGGACAAAACCGTCCGGCGAACCCTCTGGTGGGACCGCCGGCCATCCGCGACTCAGCCGGCGGCCGGCTCGGCGGCGAACACCGCGCCGCCGGCGCGCAACGCCGCGATCTCCGCGGCCTCGTAGCCGAACTCGGCGAGCAGGGCCAGCGTCGACTCGCCGAGCAGCGTCGCCGGCCGGGGCGGGCCGGCGACCCCATCGAAGGTCACCCGCCCCGGCAGCCGCCAGTAGGGGCCGTGCTCCGGATGCACGTCCGGCGTGACCAGGCCGCCGCGCACGAGCAGGTCCTCGAAGGTGCCCTCGTCGGCCCGGACCGCGCCGACGTCGACGGCGGTGAGCGCGGCCTCCCAGTCGTCGGCCGCCCGCGTCCGCAGCACCGGGCCGACCAGCCCGGCCAGCGCCTCGCCGGCCGCGAGCCGCGCCGCGGTGTCGGCGAACCGCGGGTCGTCGACCCACTCTGGATGCCCCAGCACCGTCGCGAACGCCCGCCATTCCCGGTCGGTGACGACGGCGGCGAACAGCCAGCCCGCCGCGCACGGGTAGAGCCGGTAGAGCGCGTGCAGGCCGTGCTGCGCGGGGTCGACGGTGAGCCGCGCAGGCGCGCCCTCGTAGGTGACCAGTTCGGCCGCGTACACATAGCCAGTGCTCGCCAGCATGGTCGTCTCCAGGTACTGCGCCGCTCCGGTCCGGCCGCGGGCGGCCAGGCCGAGCAGGATCGCCGAGGCGACCGCGATCCCCGAACAGGGGTCGGGATAGGAGTCGTCGACCGGTGGATTGCCCCGGCCGGCCTGGAGGATCCCGCCGCCGGTCAGGGCGTTCGGCGTCGAGTGGAACGCTGCCCGGTTCGCCTCCGGGCCCTTCGAGCCGTAAGCCGCGGCGTTGACGTAGACGACGCGCGGGTTGACCCCGCGGATCGCGGCGAAGTCACAGCCGAGCCGCTCGATCGGGCCGCCGCGGAAGTTGTGGAAGAACACGTCCGCGCCGGCGACGAGGCGGCGCAGGACCTCCCGGCCGCCGGCGGTCTTCAGGTTGAGCGCGATCGACTCCTTGCCGTGCTGCAGGTGGACGAACTGCAGGCCGACGCGGCGGAACGGGTCGCCCTCGACTGGCTCGATCTTGATGACGCGGGCGCCCATCTCCGCGAGGAGGGTCGACCCCAGCGGCCCGGCCAGGTAGGTCGCCAGCTCGACGATCGTGGTCCCCTCGAGCGGCCCGCGTGGACGCGGGCCGTCCGCCGGCCGTGCGCTGGCGTCGAACCGGTCGAGGCCGCCGGCGGTGAACACCGGCGGGTGCTCGCCGAGGCGGGGCGCGCCGCGGGTGACCGGGACGGCTTCGCCTCCGGTGCAGGCGATCGGGGCGAGCTGGCGCACCGGGCCCAGGCTCGGGTCCGGGATCACCGCCACGCGGTCGTTGGCGGTCAGCTGCGGGTGGGCGAGGAAGCCGTCGAAGTCGAGGAACGGATCCGCGCCGACGTCGAACTCCAGGAACCGGGCCATCCACTCGGCCTGGGTGCGTTCCGCCATCCGCTTGCGGATAACGTCCTCGAGCTCTTCGATGTCGCCGAAGGACCGGAACAGCATCGGCCCGTCGGCGTAGCGCGGATCGGCGAGCACCGTCTCCAGGCCGATCGCCTTCATCCAGGACCGGAAATGGTGGTCCTGGCGGGCGCACATCTGGATCCACCGGCCGTCGGAGCACTGGGCCGTCAGGAAGGTCAGCGCGATCCCGCGCAGCTGCAGCGACGGGCCGGCGGACACGGCGCCGGCCACCGGGCCGGCCGGCTCGGTCTGGCGGCGCAGGTCCTGGCGCATCGTCGCGGTGATCGCGCCCAGCAGCAGGGACGTCTCGACGTGGCGGCCCGCCCCGGTCCGGTCACGCTCGAGCAGAGCGGCCACCACCCCCTGGAACGCCAGCTGCGCGGCCGCGTAGCCCGCGACCGGGGCCGCCGAGTAGAGTGGCCGGCCGCCGGCGAAGCCGGGAGCAGCGCCGCTGAGCGCGTCGAGGCCCATCATCTTCCCGGCCTTCGCCGCGACGACCCCCTCGTAGGCCTTCAGCCGGCGGTGCGGACCGGTTGGGCCGAAGCCGGAGATCGTGCAGGAGACGGCCCGCGGGTTGAGCGCCCGGATCTGCTCGGGGGACACCCCGAGCCGTTCGGCGACGCCGGGGCGGAAGTTCGTCAGCACGACGTCGCTAACCGCGACCAGCGACCGCAACGCCTCCCGGTCGGCCCCGGCGGCGGCCAGGTCGAGGACGACGCCGCGCTTGCCCCGGTTGAGCATCGGGAAGCCCCGTGTCCCCCGCGCCCAGTCCCCCGCCGGGGGCTCGACCTTGACGACCTCGGCCCCGTAGTCGGCGAACATCATGCCGGTCATCGGCCCCGCGGTGCCCGAGGCCAGCTCGAGCACCGCCAGACCGGTGAACGGCGATCCGTTGGGTGATGCGCTCATGGTGGGACCGTTTCCTTCACTCGCCGGAGGGGGCCGCGTGACCGGCGCGGCCCCGGTGCCGAACACCGCCGAAGCGCGGCGGCCTAGCCCGGATGCCTGGACAGCAGCAGCGAGCCGGCAAGGTCCGGGGCGCCGGAGGAGGTGTAGGCGACGTCGGCGCGGACCGTCACCTGGCGGTCCCCGGCCTGGCCGCGCAGCTGCTCGACTGAGTCGTGGTGGTGCGCGGTGCGGGTACGGCCGCAGCCGAGGTTCCCGCCGCCCGAGATGAACGGGTGCGGCCCGGTCACCGACAGGTCACCGGCGTAGAAGTCAAAGGCCTCGCCGCGCTTCACCCCGTGCCACTCGAAGGCTTCGAGGGTGAACTGCGGCAGTGTGAGGAACCCGTCGTAGGCGTTGAAGATGTCGACGTCCCCGGGGCCGAGCCCCGAGCCTTCCCAGAGCAGCTCCGCCTGCAGCCGCGTCCATTCCTCGACCTCGTCGAGGCTGGGGATCTGGCCACGGGCCTGCCCGAAGATCTGGGCGTGCGCGAGAACGTAGACCGGCGGCTGCCGCAGGTCCCGGGCCTTCTCGGCGGTGGTCACCAGGTAGGCGCCGACGCCGTTCATCGGCCGGTCGCAGTCGAGCATCCGCAGCGGCTCGTGGATGAAGCGGGACGCCAGGTACTCCTGTTCGCTGATCTGGCTCGGCTCGGAGTTGGCGTAGAAGCCCCAGGGGACCATCAGGCCGTTGCGGCGCAGCGCGACCGCGAGCGGTGCCAGGCCGTCCTCGCTCTTGCCGTACCGGCGGCAGTACTCCCGGTGAACGAGAGTGAGCCGGGTGCCGGCCGAGAGGTAGTAGCCCCACGGCGCCATCCACTGCGCCGGCCCGGCCGCCGCGGCCGCGGCGTTGTCTCCCGAATGCTGGTAGCGGCCAGGCAGGTTGCCCATCGGGTAGACCACCAGGCAGGTGGTGCATCTCCCGTCGCCGACCGCCTGGGCGGCCAGGCCCAGCGCGTGGCCGCTGAGGTAGTAGCCCTGCCGGACGTTGACGGAGTACTCGACCCCCGGCAGGCCGAGCTCGCGGGTCAGCCATTCGGCGGTGACCGTCGTCAGGCCGTCCTCCGAGTCGTACGGAGCCGCCGGGTAGGGCCGTGGCGCCCACGCGTCGCCGGTCGGTCCCGGGCAGATGACCAGGCCGTCGACCTCGCCGGCCGGCACCCCGGCGTCCTCAAGGGCGCCGCGGGCGGCGACCTGCGCGAACGCGCCCAGGGTGCGATCGAGCGAGTGACCGTCCCAGCGCCGGTCGACCGGCGAGTGCCCGAGGCCCGCGATCGCGACCTCGCCGCGGTGCTCCCACCGGCCACGCCCCGGGGCGTCACGGTGCCACCAGGCCTGATAGCCCGTCACAGCGCAGCCCTCCATTCGTGGACCAGAACTCCCGGCGCCGCCTCGACAAAGGTCAGCTCCACGGCGGCGCCGACCGGGGCCGCGCCGACGGGCGTTCCCGGCAGGTTGGAGAAGAAGGTGATGCCCGGGTCCTCGTCGAGCGTCACCACGGCCAGGTTGAACGGCTGGTCGGGCTGCTTGAGCGCGATCCGGGTGTCATGGCTGACCAGGTAGGTGCGGATGTGGCCGCGGCCTTCGACCTCGCGCCAGCTCAGGTGCCCGGCCGAGCCGCACCCGGAGCAGGACGGCCCCGGCGGATACAGCAGACGGTCGCAGCTGTCGCAGTGCTGCAGCAGGAGACGGCGGTCGTTGACCGCGTCCCAGAAGGGCTTGCTGAGCTCGTCCGGAACCGGCACGGGATAGGGCATGTCGCTGTGTCTCTCCGTAGGCTGGGCGCGCCCGTCAAGGCCCGCTCATGTCCAGCAGGGGTGCGCCGCGGCCGCGCGAGGATTCGGGCCGGTGCCGGCGCCGCCCGGGTGTGCCCCAAGCGGCGCCGGCGCGGGCAAAGCCCGCGAGAACTCAGAAATTGCGGGCGGCCGGGAACGCCGCGCCGGTGAGGTCACAGATCTCGTCGAGACCCGCGGCGACGTCCTCGAGGGTCAGGTCGGGCTTCGTGATGCCCTTGCTGATCGCGAGCGTCAGCCGGTGGACCGCGCCGCCGCCGACGACGAGGACCTCGCCGTTCAGCGCACAGGACTCGTGCGCCAGGTAGGCCGCCGCCGGGGAGATCAGCGCCGGGTCGAGCGCCGCCAGGACCGCCTCGGCCCGCCGCCGGACCACGGGGTCCGTCTGGGCGGCGGCGCTTTCCTCGGACATCCGGGTCCGCGCCCGAGGGGCGACCGCGTTGACCCGTACCCTCACCTTGGCGCCCTCCCCCGCGAGGCTCTTGGTGAGCCCGAGGACCGCGCCCTTCCCCGAGGCGTAGCTGGTCAGCTGCTCCAGGGTGCCGAGCACGGCCTCCGAGGTCGTGTTGACGACCCGGCCGGTCCCGGACGCGATGAGGTGCGGCCACGCCGCCCGGGTGACGTAGAGCGTGCCGAGGAAGTGCACGTCGACCATGCGGCGGAACTTCTCGTTCGTCAGCTCCTCGAACGGCGCCTTGTCGCTGATCCCGGCGTTGTTGACCACAATGTCAAGGCGGCCGAAACTGTCCAGCGCGGTCGCGACGATCGACGCGGCGCCGTCCTCCTCCGCGACCGACGCGAACGACGCCACCGCCTCGCCGCCCGCCGCCGCGATCTCCTTGACGACCTCCTCCGCGGGGGCCGCCGAGGACCCGGTGCCGTCGGTGGAACCGCCGTAGTCGGCGACGACGACCTTGGCGCCGCGAGCCGCGAGGAGCAGCGCGTGACAGCGGCCGATTCCCCGGCCGGCGCCGGTCACCACGGCGACCCTGCCGTCAAATCTCAGCTCATCCATTGATGCACCCCAGAAACGTAGAAAAGGGCGGTAAGCGGGCAGAGTAACCGCCGTCGCGCGGCCCCTGCCGGCGGCGCGCCGGGCGTCATCCGGCCCGCGGCGTGCTCTGCTGGGCGATCAGCCGCCACTGGCCGTCCTGGCGGCGCCAGACCTGCAGGACGTCGGAGACGAACAGCGCCGGCTCGCCGGCGCCGTCCGCGGGCGGCACACCGACGACGAGGCCACCGGTGGTCACCGCGACGTCGCCGTACACCGCCACGTCGAACGAATCCCGCTCGACCGTGCGGCGACCGACCTTCAGCATCGCGACCAGCGAGTGCTTGTCGTCGTGGCGGCCGTTCGTGTGCACATACCAGAGATCCTCGTGCAGGAGGTCCTCCAGCGGGGAGACGTCCTCCCCCGACCAGGCCTCGCACCGCCTCCGTTCCGCCTCGGCGACCTCGGCGCGGTCCGCGCTCATCGCCCCCTCCTTCCGTGCGTCGTCTCCCGGCCGCGGTCCCGTTCCGGGGAGGGCTCCCGCGTCACAGCGGCGCCTGGTCCTTGAACAACGCCGCGAGCACCGCGGCGCCCGCTGGGTCCAGTACCTCCGGGAACCGGTCGCGCACCTTCTCGAGGGTCAGCCCGGCGTCGTTGATGCCGCGGGTCATCGCGTACGACACGCGGCGCACCTCGCCGACCTGGGCCCGGATGAACTCCCCGGTCACCGTGCAGTCCGGGTGGCACAGCCAGGCGACGACAGCGGCGGCGAGCGCCGTGGACCGGTCGACGACCGCATCGCGGTCGTCGGGGTCGACGCCCATCTGGACCGCCAGCCAGCGGGCACGGGGGTGCTCGACCCCGGTCAGCGCCGAGGGCAGCACGGCGTTGACACAGATTCCGTGCTCCGCGCCCTCCATCGCCAGCTGACGGGTCATCCCCAGCACCGCGCCCTTCGCGGTGCCGTAGTGGGTGAGGTCCCGGGTCTCGCCCCACAGCGTCGCCTTCGCCGAGACCATCACGACCCGGCCGCGGCCGCTCTCCACCAGGTACGGCCAGGCATACCTGGTGGTGAAGAACGGGCCATAGATATGTACCCGTTGCATCAGGTCGAAGACGTCCCAGGTCATCTCGGGAAACGGCATCGCCGGGAAGACACCCGCGTTGTTCACGATCGCGTCGATCGCGCCAAATGCGTCGACAGCGGTCTGTACGAGGCCGCGGGCGCCGTCCTCGGTGGAGATGTCGTGCCCGTCGGCGACTGCCTTGCCGCCCAGGCCTTCCAGCTCCGCTACGACCTCGGGTGCGTTGCGCAGGTCGTTCACGACGACCCGCGCGCCGCGCGCCGCGAGCAGCCGCGCATAGCCGCGGCCTAGCCCCCGGCCGGCACCGGTCACGATCACGGCCCGGTCGTCGAAGCGCAGCTCGGACGGCATCCGTCCTCCTCTGCCCGATGCGCGGGCGCCTAGTAGAGGTATTCGCCGGACTTGATGTTGCGGCCCATCTGCGCCGGGTTCGGGCCCTCGGGGCCGTACTCGTAGTGCAGGAAGTCGCCCATCAGCCAGCGGAACCGCTCCGGGTTGCGGTCGATGACCTCCTGGGGCGCGTTGCCCCGGAACGCCTCCGTCGTGTGCATGAAGTGCCGGGAGAACTGGATGTGCAGACTGACCCGCAGCCCAGGCATGGTGCGGGCGAGCGCGCCGTGCCAGGTGCTGCCGTGGAACACCAGCAGCGACCCGCGCGGCGCCACGAGCGGAACCTGGCGGTCGGTGCCCTCGCCGGGCAGCGGCTGCCGCCGCAGCTTGTGGCTGCCCGGGACCAGCACCGTCGCGCCGTTGTCGCCGGAGAAGTCGGTCAGCAGCCAGATCGCGGTACAGCGGTAGTCGGCCTCAGGATGGGGCGCCGGCATGTGGTGGTCGCAGTGCAGCGGCAGCGGCGGCGAGCCCGCACCCTTGACGAATGGCGAGTAGGTGTAGAGAACGGGGTTGGTGCCGACGCAGATGTTCGTCAACGCTTCCAGCGTCTCGTTGAGCAGAACCTCCTCGAACGGCCGGCCCTCGAACAGGACATGGGTCAGGGTGAGGCCGAACGGGCTCTGGTTCGGGGCGTCGGCGCTCAGCTCCGCTGACGTCGAGGTGAACCCGGTCTCGAGGTCACACTTGAGCGGCAGGCGTTCCTCGACGATCCCGAGTACGCGCTCCAGTGCCCGGTCGGTGACGTCGATCGGGGCGACCTTCTCCGGCTCGACGATGGTGTAGCCGAGCAGCTCGAGCTCCATGGCGTTCCGCTCGAGGCCCAGCTCACGGATCTTGTCGACCGTCCGGAAGAGGCCGTCATCGGCGTGCGGCAGGCCGGTGTTGGAGACCGCCGAAGGCGCGGCCGCGTAGGCCGACGCGGGCTTCCCGCCGCCGACCATCATGCCCTTGGAGATCTGGACGTTGTCGGGAGCGTCAGACTTCGATTCCACCATGCTGGCCATTTCCTCTGTCCTCGCTTTTCGCCCGCTCAGCCGAGCGGTATCCGGTAAAGCTCGGCCGCGTTGTCCTGGAGAATGCGGCGCCGGCCGTGGTCGTCGGCCGCGGCGAGCGAGGCGGCCAGCCGCTCCCGCGTGTCCGGGTAAAGGCAGGTCGGGTGCGGCACGTCGGTCTCGACGAGAATGTTGTTCACGCCGATGTCCTCGATCAGCTTCGCCGGCGCCGACTGCTCGAACCAGTACATGACGTACAGGTGGTCGTGGAAGTACTCCGACGGCATCCGGCGGGCCAGGCCCCGTTCCTCGGGCAGGGTGACCATCTCGTGGTACTGGTAGTCAAGGTCCTCCAGCAGGAACGGCACCCAGCCGATCCCGCTCTCGGCTGAGACGATCTTCAGCTTCGGGTACCGGTCGAACAGGTCGCTGTTGCAGAGGTTCGCGACGATCCGCATGTTACTGACGTGCGCCAGGCTGGCCGACACCGCCAGCGTGCGCTGCCGCCCGAACCAGCGCCAGGCCGGCGGGGCGACCGTCGGCGGCCCCGGCTGCTGGGCGGCCTTGCCCCGGAACGCCACCCCCTGCCGGCTGGACTCGACCTCCTCACGCCGCAGCCCCGCACCGATGTGGAAGTTCGGCACCGTGCCGCTCTCGTTGAACAGGTCCCACATCGGGTCGAAGTAGGCCTCCGGCAGCTCGGGCAGGCCGAGCAGCTCGGGCTTGTCCGAGAGGGTGAAGCCGCGGATCCCCTGGTCGATGCGCTTGGTCATCTCGCGCACGGTCAGGTCCATGTCCCAGATCGGCAGGATCACCTGGGGGAACAGCCGGTCGTTCGAGGCCTTCTGCACCTCGACCATGTAGTCGTTGTAGATCGTCAGGATCAGCAGGCGCTGCTCGACGTCCTCGATCGCGAAGATGTGGTTGGAGGAGAAGCCGATCCCGTTCGGGTAGAGGATCTGCGCGTGGATGCCCATCTCGTCGAGGATCGCGAGACGCTCGGTCACGTCCCAGGACGAGGGGTCGATGGCCGAGAACGGCTGCACCACGTGCGTGCCAAGGACCTTCTGCCGGTTGTGCCCGATCGTGTTCCCGCCGGTCGAGGCCCAGGTCTCGCCGTTGATACTCCACAGCGTCATGCCCTCGACGAAGCTCTGTACCGGGACCTGGTCCTTCATCGACGCGGGGACGCGCGCGGTCCACAGGTCGGGCGGCTCGGTCCAGTGGGCGTCACAGTCTATGATCTTCAATCCGGCGAGCAGGTCGATGCTCGACGCCGTCTGCGTCACTGTCATGCGGGACCTCCAGGTGGTTGGCGCCTAGCCGCGGCCGGGGGCCGGTGCCGGCTGCGGCGGTGCCGCGCAGACGACGCGACGTGACCGGCGCGGCCCGAGCCGCGCGATTCCCGGGTGGCGTCGGCATTACGCGGGGACCCGTGTGTTCTGCCACGTGGGAGCTGGCCGCCGCCGGTCGGGTGGCGGCCACGTGCTCGCTCGACGGGCCGGGGCCGACGACTGGCCAGCTCGCCTGGTGACCAGATCAGAGAAATATCACCTGGCCGGGCGTCTCACGAGTTCTTGCAGCATATTCTCGCTCCAGGTCGACGGCAAGGAACCAATTCCGGCCCGCGCAGGTGTTCACCTGCGCATTCTGCGCAGCTGAACACCTGGCCTACGCGCCGGTGACGACCGGCAGCCGTTCCCACGCCCGGAAGGTCGCGGTGCGGACCAGTTTTGAGTTCTCCGCGTCGACGTACCAGTCCGGAAAACGCTTGAGGATCTCTTCCAGCACCACCCTTCCCTCGATACGCGCCAGTGCGGCACCCAGGCAGAAATGCGCGCCGAAACCGAACGTGAGGTGCCGGTTCCCCTTCCGGTGGATGTCAAACCTCTCGGGATCGCCGTACTGGCGGTCGTCGCGGTTGGCGGACGCCAGCAGAAGCCCGAGCGCGCTGCCCGCGGGGATGCGCACGCCGTGCTCTTCGCTGTCACGGGCGACATAGCGCCAGGTCTGCAGGCCGGGCGGCGCGTAACGGAGGATCTCGTCGATGGCGCCGGGGATGAGGGCGGGGTCCGCCGCCAGCTGCCGCCGCTGGTCGGGGTGGTCCGCGAGCAGACTGCCGGTCCAGCCGATCAGGACCGTGGTGGTCTCGTTACCCGCGATCGCGAGCATGTTGACCGCCGTCAGGACCTCCTCGCGGGTGAGCCGGCGTTTACCGTCCGCCGTGTCGTACTCCGCGAACAGGAGCTGGGTCATCAGGTCGTCGGACGGATGGCCGGCCCGCCAGTTGATGTAGTCGGTGAAAAGGCCGCCCGAATAGAAGTCGGTGCTGGTCAGCCGTTCCTGGGGCCGCCCGGGGTCGTGCGTCGCCACGGTCAGCCGCTCGCGGATCTCCCGCTGGTCCTCTTCCGGAATGCCGAGCAGCATGCCGATCGACTGGGTGGGGACGTACACGCCGAGATCGGCGACGAAGTCGAACCGCCCGCCGGCCGCGGCCAGGGGGTCTAGGATGTCTGCGCAGAACTTCCGGATCTTGGGCTCGACGGCACTCATCGCCTTCGCGCTGAATAATCGGCCGAGCAACGCACGGTGGATGGTGTGCGCCGGCGGGTCCTCGAAGATGAGGGTTCCCGACGGCATGGTCATGTTCGCTTTGATCTGCTCGAGGACCACCCCTCGTCCCGACGCGTATACCCGGGAGTTCTTGAGCCCGCGCTCGACGTCGTCGAAACGGCTGAGCGCGTAGAAGTCGTACTGCTCGTTGTAGTAGAGGGGCGCCTCGTCGCGAAGCCGCCGGAAGACAGGGAATGGGTCGGCACCGATCTCGGTGTCATAGGGGTCGTAGTACGGCACGACCGGCGCAGAAAATACCACAGTAATCTCCCGGAACTGGGCCACCGTTGTCTGGCTGTGAGTCGTCTACCCGCGGGACGGCTTCATGTCAACAGGCGGCGGTGTCCTGACCGGCCACCGGGCAGCGCCGTCTCGGCGCCAGCAGGCGAGCGCCGCTCGGGACGCGCGCCGGACCAGGGCGTTCAGCTGCTCGTTGCGGCCAGCTGGACGCCCGGGCTAACGCCGGGCCGGGCTGTCGCCGACGGTGTCGGCGAAAAGGCCGAGAACAGTGCGTTCGGCGGAGTTGCGGTGCTGCTCGGCGATGTCCACCAACCGGCCGAGGTCGTAGTCGGCCAGCGCGTCGACCATCGCGAGATGCTCGGCGACAATCCGGTCCCGGGTCTCGGGAATCCAGAGATATCCCGCCCGATAGGCCTCGGAGAGATGCCACAGCCGCACGACCTCGCGGCGGACCAGGAGCAGCGGGGAGAGGCCCAGCAGCGCGAAGTGGAACCGCCGGTTCGCCACCAGCATCTCGGTGATGGAGCCCGCTTCGCCCCCGGCGGTTACCGCCGCGTTGTGGGCGCGCAGCGCGGCGAGGTCGTCATCCGCGGGCCGGCGCGCGGTGCGGAGCAGCTCTGCCTCGAGAAGACGGCGCATCAGGTAGATCTGCTGGAGCTCGGCGGCATTGAACTCGGCGACGAAGTAACCCTGGTTGACGACGTAACGAACCAGCCCCTCG
Organism: Pseudofrankia sp. DC12; assembly: GCF_000966285.1. NCBI lineage: Bacteria > Bacillati > Actinomycetota > Actinomycetes > Frankiales > Frankiaceae > Pseudofrankia > Pseudofrankia sp. DC12. The sequence continues at coordinate 5,023,920 of NZ_KQ031391.1, read as the reverse complement.
GTCTCGAGGATCCGCAGCGCCTCACGCACGGGACTGCGGGAGAGGTTCAGCTGCTCGGCTAGCTGGTCCTGACGGAGCTGCTGGCCGGGCATCAGCCGACGGCGCATGACCATGTCGCGCAGGGCGGTGGTCGCCTTTGCCGTCGCGTTCGTCTCCCCGCCGTGCTCCGTCACGTCACGTCGCTCATTCCTGCTGTTTCCGCTGCCGCCGAGGGTCTCAGTCTGCCGCGCCGGCTCCCCCGCCCGGCTGGGCGGCCCGGGCCCCGGGTGACCGCTCCCCACCCTGCGCCGCGCCGGACGCCGCGCCCGGCGGCCGGCCACCTCGCTCGGCCAGCGCGTTGCAGGCCAGAACCGTGAGGAACAGCGTGACCGCCGGGATCAACACGATATGCGGCCGGCTCGACAGGAATGGCCGGCCGTCTGCGATCATGTTCCCCCACGACGGCCTCGGCGGCTGGACACCCAGGCCGAGGAAGCTCAGCGAGCCCTCGATGACGAGTACCAGGCCGAGTGCCGCGAACGCGTAGGCAAGCACCGAAGGCAGCACGTTCGGCAGGACCTCGCGCCGCATCACCCGGGCGTCGCGGGCGCCGAGGCCCTGCGCGGCGAGGACGAACTCGCGCCGCGCGAACGTCATCGTGTTCGCCCGCGCGAGGCGCATGAACGTCGGGAAGGTGAACAGGGCGATCCCGATGACCAGAGTACGGACCGACGACCCGGCGAGCGCCGAGATGACCATGAGGAAGACCAGCCCCGGGACGGACAGGATCACATCGCCAACCGCCGTGACGACGGCATCGGCCTTGCCGCCGTAGTAGCCGGCAACCAGGCCCAGCGCTACTCCCACCACGAGCGCGAGCCCGACGCTGAGCACCCCGACGAGCAGCGACGTCTGCGCCCCGGACACGACCCGGCTGAGCATGTCCCGGCCGAGCTGGTCGGTGCCGAGCAGGTGGTGCGCGGACGGCGGCCGCGCGATGGCGAGGCTGCCCTGCGCGTAGCCGGGCAGCGGCAGCACCGGCGCGAGCACGGCCATACCGACCACGAGCAGCACCCAGGCCGCGGCGACGGTGCGTACCACCGACGGGCGTCGCCGGCGCGGCGGCACGGCAGCGGCGTCCACGGAGGTGACGCCGGCGGGCGGTGCCGTGGACGCGGGCGCGGTGTTGTCAGCGAGCATGGCGGACCCTCGGGTCGAGAAGGCCGTAAAGCACATCAACGAGCGCGTTGACCACGACGTACGCGATGGCGATCACCGCGACGATGGCCTGGATCGCCGCGATGTCATGGAAGCTGATGGAGTCGTAGAGCAGCCGGCCGAGACCGGGCAATGCGAAGATCGTCTCGACGATGACGGTGCCGGCGATCGCGGAGCCGGTCGTCACCCCGACGAGGGTGACCAACGAGAACAGCGACGGCCGCAGCGCGTGGCGCAGCAGCACCCGCGCGGTCGACTGGCCCTTCGCCTCCGCCATCAGGATGAAGTCCTCCTGCAGGGTCGCGCGCATGTCGTTGCGCAGCACCCGCTGGTACACGGCGGCGGGATGCGCGGCGACCACCACCATCGGCATGATCATGGCCTGCAGGTTGCGCACCGGGTCCCCGGTGAACGGCACGTAGCCCGCCACCGGCAGCCAGTGCAGCCGCAGGGCGAACACGAGCACCAGAACCAGGGCGAGCACGAAGCTCGGCGTCGAGATGAGCCCGAACGAGAGGACTCCGAGGGTCTGGTCACCGGCCCGGCCCGGCCGGTACGCGGCGTAGATCCCCGCCGGGATCGCGAACAGCAGCGCGAGCACCTGGCCGCCGATGAGCAGCTCGAGGCTCACCGGCGCACGCTGCCAGATCAGGTCGACCATCGGCACACCGCCGCGCAGCGACTCGCCGAGGTTGCCCTGGGCCGCGTCCTTCAGCCAGGTCCCATACCGGGCGACGATGGGCTCGTCGAGGTGGAACTGCTGGTGGAAGGCATGGATCTGGTCCGGGGTCGCCGCGTCGCCGAGCACCGCGAGCGCCGGGTCGCCGGGCATCAGCGAGACCATCGCCGACACGAAGAACGTGACGACGGCGAGGATGACCAGCAGGTGGGCCAGCCGGCCGAGCACGTATCTCATCAGGTCCTCCCCCCTGGCCGGGGGCTGGCGCCCACGGCGGCGGTCTTCTCGCCTTCGGCGGCGTGGCAGGCGACGTGGTGGCCGTCCGCGACGGGCCGCAGCTGTGGCTCCTCGACCGCGCAGCGGTCGTGGACCAGCGGGCAGCGGGTCCGGAACCGGCACCCGGACGGCGGGCTCAGCGGCGAGGGCAGCTCGTCGCCGATGACCCGCGCGTCGCTCGGCCTCGCCTCGGGGTCCGGTTCCGGGACCGCCGACAGCAGCGCCGCGGTGTACGGGTGCGCCGGCCTGCCGTAGATGGCGTCGGGCGACCCCACCTCGCAGAGCTTGCCGAGGTACATCACGGCGACCCGGTCGCTGACCCCGCGCACGACCGACAGGTTGTGCGAGATGAACACCATCGTCAGGCCGTAGCGGGCCTTCATGTCCTCGAGCAGGTTGAGGATCTGGGCCTGGACGGAGACGTCGAGCGCGGACACCGCCTCGTCGCAGATCACCAGCCTGGGCCCGAGCACGAGCGCCCGGGCGATCGACACCCGCTGGCACTGGCCGCCGGACAGCTCCCGTGGCCGTTGGCCACCGACCGCTGCCGGGTTGAGCCCCACGGCTTCCAGGATCTCGTCGACCGCCCCGGCCCGGGCCGGGGCGTCGCCGCGGCGCCAGATCCGCAACGGCTCCTCGACGATCTGACGCACCGTGCGCCGTGGGTTGAGCGAGGACACAGGATCCTGATGGACGAGCTGCATCCGGGGGCGCAGCGGGCGAAGGCCGGCCCGCGAGACCGCGGTGAGGTCCCTGCCCTCGAAGACGACCCGGCCAGCCGTGGGCCGGGGCAACTGGACGATCGCGCGCCCGGTCGTCGACTTCCCGCAGCCCGACTCGCCGACGAGACCCAGCGTCTCCCCCGGCGCCACGTCGAGACTGACCTCGGAGACGGCGTGCACGACCCGGCCGCGGCCGGCGGGGAACTCCACGCGCAGGTCCTCGACCCGCAGCAGAACGTCCTGTGACTCGCGCAGGTGCGCCGAGCCGCCGCCCGCCATCAGGACCCTCCTTCGCCCGGTCCGCCCGGCGCCGCTGCGAGCGCCGCCGACGCCGGCGCCTGGCCCGCCGCCGTGTCGACCGGGAACCAGCAGCGCACGAGATGCCGCGGCGCGCCGGCGACCGGGGCCAGCGGCGGCATCGCCTCGCGGCACCGCTGCCGCGCGTAGCGGCACCGCGGCGCGAACCGGCAGCCGGCGGGCCGGCTGGTCAGTACCGGAGGCTGGCCGGGGATCGCCTCGAGTGGCTCGTGCGGCTTGCGGCCGAGCCGGGGCACCGAGCGCAGCAAGGCCTCGGTGTAGGGCATCCGAGTGGACCGGAACAGCTCCCGCGTCGGCGCCTGCTCGACGACCTGCCCGGCATACATGACGATGATCTGGTCGGTTCTCGTCGCGACGACGCCCAGGTCGTGCGTCACGATGATCATTCCCATGTGGCGGCCGTCACGCAACGTGGCGAGCAGGTCGAGGATCTGCTTTTGGACGGTGACGTCGAGCGCCGTCGTCGGCTCGTCGGCGAGCAGCAGCGCCGGGTCGCCGGCGATCGCGATCGCGATCGCGATCCGCTGGCGCATCCCGCCGGACAGCTGGTGCGGATATTGGCGCAGCCGCCGCTCCGGCTCGGGGATGCCCACCGACCGGAGCAGTTCGGCGGCCCGGCGCTGCTTCTCGCCGCGCCGCGCGCCGCTGGCCGTGAGCAGCACCTCGCCGAGCTGGCGGCCGACGCGCACGACCGGGTTGAGCGAGGTCATCGGGTTCTGGAGCACGATCGACAGGTCCGTGCCCCACAGCCGGCGCAGCTCGCGGCGCGGCAGGCCGACGAGTTCGCGGCCCCCGAACAGCACGCTGCCCGACCAGGCCGCGGTGCCCGGCGGCAGCAGGCCCATGATGGCCCGCAGCGTCGCCGACTTCCCCGAGCCCGACTCGCCGACGATCCCCAGGGTCTCGCCGCGCGCGACGTGCAGGTCAACGCCGTCGACCGCGCGCAGCAGGCCCTGAGGCGTGCTGAAGGCGACCGTCAGGCCGGTGACCTTCAGCAGCGCCTCAGCCGGAGCAGCGGCAGTCATGCGCCGGTCATCGGTCGAGCCAGATGTCGGCGGCGCGGGTATAGGCACAGGCGGTGAACGAGGCCGGCATCTCGACGTCGTCCTTGGCGATGAACCCGCTGATGTACGGCCCGAACCAGATGTAGAGGAACTGGGTCGCGTTCAGCTGCTCGATCTTCTTCACGGCGGCGACGCGGCTGTTCCGGTCGACAGCCTTGGTGGCCTGGTTGAGCAGGCTCTCCAGCGCCGGGTCGACCGGGCCGCCCTGGACATGACGACCGCCGGCGGGCTTGCTGTACAGGTTGCGGAAGAAGCCGCGGGCCGGGCCGGCGAACGGGGTGTTCGCGCTCCAGGCCAGATCGAAGTCGTTCTTCACCGCGAACTGGGTGTTGTAGTCCGCCGTCTGCAGGAGGTTGAGCGTGACGTGGATACCGATGCTGGCGAGCACCTGCTGCAGGTACTGTGCCTGGTCCTGGTTGAAAGGCACACCGAGCAGCTCGTAGTGGTCCTTGAGCGGGCCCTTCTCCGCGACATAGTCCGCGACGAGCTTCTTCGCCTCGGCCAGGTCCGTCTTCGGCCACAGCCCCTGCGCGCATTCCGGCAGGTTCGGCGCATACGGCGCGCACGGCAGGCTGCCCGACCACGCACCCTGGAACAGCGAGGCGTTCACCGCCCGCGGGTCGATCGCCAGCGCGATCGCCTTACGGATCCGCACGTCGTCGAACGGCGCCCGGCTCTCGTTCGGCACGATCCCGGCACCACCGGTCAGGCTCGTGTTGACGACGTGGATCCCGGGCGTTCCCTTGAGCGTGGCCTGCACGGCGGGGCCGTTCGCGGCGACGTCGATCTCGCCGCTGGCCAGCGACTGGCCCAGCGTCACCGGATCGGTGATGACCTGGAACACGACCTTGTCGAGATACGGCCTGCCCACATCCCAGTAGTGCGGGTTACGCACCAGCACAGCCTGCGAGTCCCGCGTCCACGACTGCAGCATGAACGGCCCCGCCCCGACCGGGTGCTGCGCGAACCCTCGCGGGTCGGCCTGGTACGCCGTCGGCGACACCATCATCCCGGCCATCGAGGTGAAGGCGTAGGGGAACGAGCCGTCCGGCCCACCGAGAACGAACTGAACCGTGGCCGGGTCGAGGACGGTGATCGCCTTGATGTCGGAGACGGTGAGCAGGGCCGATGAGCCCAGCGAAGGGTCCTTCGTGAGGCCCACGTTGAACTTCACCGCCGCCGCGTCCAGCGGCGTCCCGTCGGTGAACGTGACCCCGGGCCGCAGCTTCATCGTCCACGTGACCGAGTCCGAGGTCGTCATGCTGGTCGCCAGGTTCGGCTGCCAGTCCCCCTTCGCGTCCAGCTTCAGCAGCGTGTCATAGACGAAGTTGCCGCGGTCCTCACCGAAGGTCGTGTCCCGCAGCATCTGCGGCGACCAGCCGGCGATCTCGTTGTTCACGCCGACGGTCAGCGTGCCACCGTGCTTCGGGGCACCGGTCGCGGCCACCGTCCCGACCGTCCCACCCCCCGAAGCCCCGCACGCCGCCAGCGCGAACCCGATGGCTAAGAGGAACGGCAAGAACCGTCCTAGGAAACGCCTACGATGCCCGCCCACGGTCACCCCCCTGACTCGAGTCAGAAACACCCGCGCACGCCCGGGCGCCGCGGGGAACTCGTCAGAGACTAGGATTATCCAAGATTGGATGCAACATTGGATATTGGTCGTGGCCAGGCCCGCGTGGCTCGAGGCGCGCTAGCCGCGCTGGTCGAAGCGCACGCCGAGGTACTCGGAGGCGATGCGGATCTTCTGGATGTTGAGAGTGCCGCCGGCGAGCGCCCAGCCGTGGGCATCGCGGTGCAGCCGCTCGATCTCGTACTCCTCGGAGTAGCCGTAGCCTCCGTGCAGCTGGATCGCCTGGGCGGAGACGAACTGAGCCGCCTCGTTCGCGGCGCACTTGGCCACCGACGCGGCGAGCGCGCTGGGCGCTCCGGTGCCCGCGCCCTGCGCCGCGGCGTAGAGCAGCATCCGGGCCGACTCGACGCGCACGACCATGTCGGCGATCGCGCCCTGGACGAGCTGGTAGTCGGCGACACGGTGGCCGAACTGGCGGCGCTCGAGCACGTAGCGCGCGGTGCGGTCGAGCGCGGTCTGCGCGACGGCCAGCGACATCGTGGCGTTGCCGAGGCGCTCGATCGAGAACGCGGTGAACAGCTTCGAGAAGCCGCCGGCGGGGACGATCAGGTTCTCCAACGGCACCCGGACGTCGTCGAAGAAGATGTCGGCCGAGCAGATCCCGCGGAAGCCCATCAGGTTCTCCTGCGGGCCGAAGCTCACCCCCGGCGCGGCGCCGTCGACGAGCACCGCGCCGATCGCCTTGCCGCCCCTCGCCTCCGACAGCCGCAGGTAGACGAGGTACTGCTCGGAGTGCCCCGCGCCAGAGCACCAGCGCTTCACCCCGTTGACGACGATGGTGTCGCCCTCGACGCGTCCCGTCGTCGTCATGTCGGTGGCCGCAGACCCGGCCTCCGGCTCGGAGATGGACACGGCGATCGTCTTGTCCCCGGACACGACCGGGCCGAGCAGACGGGTCTTCTGCTCCTCGGTGCCGAACTGCTCGATGACCCGGGCCGGGCCCGTGCACGCCTCGAACACCGGCCACGCGGCGATGGGGCTCGCCTTGGCCAGCTCCTCCAACGCAATCAGCGCGTCCAGCACCGGACGCCCCTCGCCGCCGTACCGGGTAGGGATGGTCAGGCCGAGCAGGCCGAGCCCGGCGAGGAGCTTGCGCTCGTCGGCCGGGAGCGGCTGGCGCTCGCGGTCCCACTCACGGGCGCGCGGAGCGTAACGCTCCGCCGCGACCCGGGCGACCATCTCGCGCAGCGCGCGCTGGTCGTCGTCCAGCACGGTCCCGGCGTACAGGTCGCGCCCACTGGCACCCGTTGTCATCGTCGTCGTCCAGCCTGTCTCGTCGGTGGTCAGTCGGAGCTGGGCAGGGGCTTGGCCGTCTTGAGGGACAGCGGCGCGCCGCCGAGCGACAGCGAACCGGGCCCGGCCTTCGTGCACAGCAGCTCCAGGCCGCCGGCCGCGTCGGTGTAGCGCTTGCCGACCTCGGTGCCGGCGGCGAACGACGGGTCCAGCGCGGGCCGGGCCGCCGGGGCGTCGCCGACGGGAAGCATCGGGTGGCCGCCGCAACGCAGGTCGACCTCATCGCCGGGCGCGCGGACAACCACCACCTCAGTCGCGTCGGCGGCGCCCCGCAGCCGCGTACCAGGCTTGAGTGCCATGTCTGCCTTTCTTCGGTAGGTCTTCTCCAGGCCGCGGGCGCCGCGCCGGGATCACCAGGATCGGGGTCAGGCTCTGCCCGCCGCCACCGCCTCGTCGCCCCGCTCGGCGAGCAGGCCGACGACCTCCTCGATGGTCCGCGGGGCGCGGTAGTCGAACGGCGCCGGTTCCATGGGCCCGCACCTCCCGCCGTGCTTCCGTTCCGGTCAGGTGACGACGGCATCGTCCTTAAGCTTGGCGATCTCCGGCCAGTCCAGGCCGAGATCGAGGAGGATCTCCTCGGTATGCTGGCCGACCTCGGGCGCGCCGGAGCGCAGGCGCAGCTTCTCGTTGTCGAACTGGACCGGGCTCGCCGCCAGCCGGGCGCCGGCTCGGCTCGGGTGCTCCACCAGATAGCCGTTCGCGACCGACTGCGGGTCTTCGCCGACCTCCAGCGGGGTCTGCACCGCGGACCACAGGCAGCCCGCCGCGTCGAAGCGCTCGCGCCAGTGGGCCAGTGGCTGGGTCAGCAGCGTCTCCGTGATGATCGTGAACAGCGCCCCGTTGCCGGTCCGCTTGTCGAAGGCGTTGTAGTCCGGGTGGTCGGCCAGGTCGTCGCGGCCGAGTGCGTGGCAGAACCCCGGCCAGTACTGGTCCGACTTGAGCATGCCGAAGACCAGGGCACGCCCGTCCCCGGTGCGGTACAGGGCGCTGAGCGGGTTCGGCGGCACGTGGCCGAAGCTCGGCGGGGTCGGCAGGTGGCCCATGTAGTCCGAGGAGACGACGTCGGCGGCAAGCATCCACATCGCGGTGCCGAGCAGCGAGACGTCGACGAGAGCGCCCTCGCCGGTCGCGCCGCGCCGGAACAGCGCGGCCGCGATGCCGCCGGCGAGGAACATCCCCGCCGTCAGGTCGCCGTAGCCCTGCCGCGCCGGCAGCTTCGGGTCGGCGGGGTCGGAGAACACATAGCCCATGCCGCTGCGGGCCCAGAACGCGACGGTGTCGATGCCGCCGTGGTGGGCAGCCGGGCCCTGCTGGCCCTGGCCGTGGCCACGGGCGTAGATCAGCCGCGGGTTGATCGCCTTGAGGTCGTCGTAGGTGATGCCGAGGCGTTCGCGCGAGGGTTCGAGCAGGCTGGTGACCAGGACGTCCGCCTCGGCGACAAGCTTGAGAAAGATCGCGCGGCCGTCCGGGTGCGCGAGGTCCAGCCCGAGGCTGCGCTTGCCCCGGTTGGACTGCTCGACAAGGTAGTTGAAGTCGCCGGTGTCGTAGCCATGGGCCGAGAAGATGCTCAGATGGCCCCGCAGCGTGTCCCCTCGCTGCGGATGTTCGATCTTGACAACGTCGGCGCCCCAGTCGGCGAGGATGGCGGCGGCTGAAGGTATGAAAACGAACTCGCCGACCTCGACGACCTTCACACCTTCCAGGAGCGAACCCATCGCACCGTGTGTCCCTTCTCGTCGCATGCCTGGACCGAGCCCTCGTCCGAGGTCACGGGTGGCCGGGGTCTATCGGGGCAGCCCGAGACCGCGGGTGGCGATGATGTTCCGCTGGATCTCGCTCGACCCGGCGCCGATCGTGTTCGCGAAGCTCCACAGGTAGCCGCTCTGAATGCTGTGGGTGAGCTGGCCGGCCAGCGGCGAGCGCGGGTCGTCGCGGTCGAGGGCCGCGTAGGGCCCGAAGACCTTCATCCCGGTCTGGGCGACCCGCTGGGTGAGCTCGGAGTTGTAGACCTTCGACGCGCTCGCCTCGTAGGTCATCGCCTTGCCCTGGGTCGCCAGGTGCACCGCCCGGTAGCACAGCAGCGCGCCGACCTCAACCTCGATGGCCCGGTCGGCGAGCTCGTAGCGCAGCTGCGGGTTGTACTCGAGGATCTCCTTGTGCTCCCGCACATGGGCGAGGATCTGGTCGAGCCGGCGGCGTGCCTTGGCAATCCACTCGATGCCGGACCGCTCAAACTCCAGTGCCGTGGCGATGTTGTACCAGCCGCGGCCCGGCTCCCCAATGAGGTTGGCCCGCGGCACCCGGACCTCGTCGAAGAATACCTCGTTGAACGCGTGCTGCCCGGCCATGTTGATCAGCGGGCGGATGGTGAGGCCCGGCGAGTCCATGGCGACGACGAACGTCGACAAGCCCCGGTGCTTGCGCGCGGTCGGGTCCGTACGGGCGGCCAGCCATCCCAGGTTCGCGTGGTGGGCCCCAGACGTCCACACTTTCTGGCCGGTGATGACGTAGTCGTCGCCGTCGAGCACGGCCTTCGTCTGCATCGCCGCCAGGTCCGACCCGGCGCCGGGCTCGGAGTACAGGGTGCAGTAGACGTCCTCGCCGGTGGCCATCCGCGGCAGCAGGCGCGCCTTCTGCTCCTCGTTGCCATAGAGCATGACCGCCGGGCCGACCCAGGCAACGGCCATCGTGAACGCCGGCGCGTGGTAGTAGTCCATCGTCTCGTGGTAGATCAGCTGCGTCAGGATGTCGGCGCCGAGGCCGCCGAGCTCGCGCGGCCAGGCCATCGCCAGCCACTTCTTGTCGGCAAGCTTGCGCTGGAACTCGCAGGTGATCTCCCAGGCACGCTCTCCCTCGGGGTCGATCTCCTCCCATTCAGCCGGGAGCTCGCTCTCGACGAACGCGCGGACCTGGGCCCGGAACTCCTCCTGCTCAGGGGTGAATCGAAAGTCCATGGCTTCTCCCTGCCGCCTGCGACGCTTCCGCGGCAACGCCTCGATGACTCATTGCTGGTTCGACATGATCACGGTGCCGGCGCCGGAGAAGAAATGCGCGATGCCGTGTGCCAGGCTGGTGCGCACCCCTGGTACCTGGGCTTCCGCCTCGCCGCGCAGCTGGCGTACGGACTCCTGCATCGCGAACATTCCGAGCCGGCCGGTGTGCGTGTACGACAGGCCGCCTCCGTTGGTGTTCACCGGAAGGTCGCCGCCGGGCGCCGAATGGCCCTCGGCGAACCACGCCCCGCTCTCCCCCGGCTTGACGAACCCGAGCGCCTCGAGCGCGAACATCGGCGTGTGCGCGAACGCGTCGTAGAGCATGAGGTGGTCGATGTCCGCCGGGCCGAGGCCGGCGAGGCGGAACGCCCGCTCGCCGGAGCGCCGGGAGGCGCGGGCATCGGTGAGGTCGCGCATCGTGGAGATCCCGACGTTCTCGACGCCCTCGCCGGTGCCGAGGATGTAGACCGGGGGCCGCGGCAGGTCGCGGGCCCGCTCCGCCGTGGTCAGGATGAGCGCGCCGCCTCCGTCCGTGACCAGGCAGCACTCGAGCAGGTGGATCGGCCAGGAGACCAGCCGCGAGCTCAGGACGTCCTCGACCGTGATCGGGGTGCGCTTCATCGCCCGGCTGTTGCGGGTCGCCCAGGCCCGGGTCGCGACCGCCACGGAGGCGATCTGCTCCTCGGTCGTCCCGTACTTCGCCATATGCGCGACGATCGGGACGGTAAAGGTCGACGCGGCGCCGAGCGCGCCGTAGGGGACCTCGAACTGGCCCTCCGCCGACGTCGGCGGCACGCCGTGCCAGCCCTCCCCGCCAATCTGGGAGCGCCCGCTCTCCCCGTGGGTGATGAGGACATAGTTGCAGTAGCCCACGGCCAGTGCCGCGGCCGCGTGCGCAACGTGGATCATGAACGAGCCGCCGCCGATCGACGTGCCGTCGACGTAGGACGCCTCGATGCCCAGGTAGTCGGCGACCGCGACCGGGGACATCCCCGCCGAGGCGATGCCGTCTATCTGGCTCTTGTCGAGGCCGGCGTCACGCAGCGCGTTACGGGCCGCGTTGGCGTGCAGCTGGATCGCGGACATGTCCGGGACGATCCCGATCCGGTCCGTCTCGGCGGCGCCGACGACAGCGGCCGCGGCACGAATGTCGACCGGCACGCTCACCGCCCGGCCTTCGGGGTGAACCTGGGCAGCGTGACCGTGTCCGTGACGTCGTCGAAGACGACCGTCACCGGCAGGCCGGCGGGCAGGTTCACGGGCAGCGCCTCGACACCGACGAGGTTTGTCATCAGCCGCGGCCCCTCGGTGAGCTGCACGATCGCGGTCACGTAAGGGACCTCGCCAGTGAACCCGGGCATGGGCCGATGATTGATCACATACGTGTGCAGGGTGCCTTCGCCGGAGACGGTCAGCCACTCCGTGTCCTCGGACAGGCAGTGCGGGCAGTAGGGCCGAGGGTAGAAGTAGTACCGGTCGCAGTCACAGCACCGCTGAATGCGCAGCTCGTGGCGCCGGCAGCCCTCCCAGAAAGGAGCGGTTTCCGGGGTCGGCTCCGGGAGGAGCATCGGGTAGGACGTCGTCAACTCGCCTCCATCGGCTGACCGGCGCTGTTCCCAGAGCCGTTGCGGACGTGTGGGGCCATTGCTGGGGACGCCGTCAGATGCCGAGGGCGTCCGCCACCCTCGCCCGGTGGAAGTCGCCGTCGCCCCACCTGAGCTCGCCGGCCTTCTGCCGCAGGAAGAAGAGCTGGATCTTGTACTCCTTCGTGAACCCGATGCCACCGTGCAGCTGCTGTCCGTGGGTCACCACCCGCAGGCTGGCCTCGCTGACGAAGCTCTTCGCGGCGCTCACGCGGAACGCGGCGTCCGGGGCGTCCTCGTCCAGCGCCCACGCCGCGCGGTAGGTCACGAACCGGCAGGCGTCCGCGTCGATCGCCATGTCCGCCGCCTTGTGCTGCAGCGCCTGGAACCGTCCGATCGGCTGGCCGAACTGCTCGCGCTGCCGGAGGTAGTCGACGGTGATGTCCAGGTCCTGGGCGATCAGGCCGACCAGGTAGGCGCATTCGGCGACGGCGGCGGCGCGCTGGACCCGCTCGAGGATCTCGAAGCCCTGGCCCACGTCGCCGAGCAGCGCCGAGGCGGGCACCTTGACGGACCAGAAGGCCACCTCGGCCTGCTTGTCCGACGCGAGGGTCGCGAGCGGCGTGATCGTGACGCCTGGAGCGAGGGGGTCGACGAGGAACAGCGACAGGCCGTCACTCCCGTGGCCGCCCGTGCGGGCGACGACCACCAGCAGATTGGCCGCAGTCGCGTTCTCGACGAACAGCTTGGTGCCGTCGAGGACGTAGCCGTCGCCGTCGCGGGCCGCGGTCAGCTCCACTGCCTCGGCACCCTGGCGCCCCGACGGCTCGAGGTAGGCAACCGCGCCGACGAGCTCGCCGCTGGCGATCCTCGGCAGGTACTCCCGTTTCTGCGCCTCGGTGCCGCCGTGCAGCAGCGCGGTGCCGACGTGGACGACGGTCGAGATGAACGGCCCGGGCAGCAGTGCCCGGCCGACCTCCTCCAGGAGGACCGCGAGGTCCTGCAGGCCCAGCCCCGCACCCCCGTACTCCTCGGGCACGAGCAGGCCCTGCCAGCCGAGCCCGGCCATCTTCTCCCAGAGCTCGCGGCTGTACCCCAGCTCGTCGGTCTCCATCGCCCGTACCAGCGGCTCCGGGCATTCCTTGGCCAGGAAGTCCCGAGCCACCTTCCGGAGCATCTCCTGCTCGTCGCTGAAGCCTAGGTCCATGTCTGGTCACTTCCCTGCCGTCTGGTCCTAGCCATCTGTTCCTGCCCTGACGGGTGCCGGCGCCCGGAGGCGCCGGCACCCTGCGTGGAGCCGTTCTTCTATACAGGTCGGGTCACGTGTTCAGGCAGCTCGGCTTTCCGTCGCCCACAACGCTGCCCTTCCCGTTGGTGAAATGGCCGATGAACCAGCAGTCCACCGGGTGGTCCTTACCCGGCGCATAGGTCAGCGGTGGGGCCAGGCCCTGCAGGGTGTCGCCGTTCAGCGACTCCAGGCCCTTCTTCAGCTGCGCCGCGGTCAGCGTCGTTCCCTTGGCCGTGCCGCTCGCCTTGGTCGCGTCCTCGACGAGAATGCCCGCGGCCCACATCCCGACGAGGATCTCGGACGGGGTCGTCGCCGCCGTGCGCACGCCCGGGTAGTACTTGTCCATCGCCGTGTTCAAGGCCGTGATGGCGGGGTTGTCAGCGAAGAACGGCAGATTCGCGTACGGGCTCCAGGTGTTGTCCTTGAGCCCGGGCAAGGTGGCCATTGAGGTGCTCCACTGGACGCCGAGTACAACATAGACCGGGCGGAAGCCCTGCCGCTCGCAGTCCGCCGCGACCCGCGCCGTCCCCTCCGGGCTGGAGCCCACGGAAAGGGCCTGCACCCCGGCCTGCTTGGCGGCGAGGCACTGCGCGGTGAAGTCGGTGCCGGTCAGCGAGATCGCCGCGCTGTAGACCAGCGGGACCCCCGCTCCGGCGCCCTGCGCCTTGAGGCCGTCGACGGTCTGCTTGCAGACGACGACCTCTGCGCAGTAAAGGTCGCCGAGGTTGGTCGCGCCGGCCGCCTTGGCGACCCCGATCTCCGACGGGATGTAGCTCGCGTGGGTCTGGCCCACGGGGTAGTAGTCCGGCCCATGGAGCGAGCTCTGGGCGCTCGGGATGATCGGGATGTTGGCCGCCACAACCTTGGGCGCCCAGGCCTGGTCGGTGTTGGACAGGTCGACGACGACGGCCGCGTCCGCGGAGATGAGCGCCTGCGCGGCGGTGACACCGGAGCCGGGGTTGTTCGCGTCGTCCTTGTTGATCACATCAACGGTGCGCCCATCAATCCCGCCCGAGGCGTTCACCGTCTTCGCCCAGGCCTCGAACGCCCGCTCGCCGGCCTGGTACGCGCTGCCGGACGCGCCGGAGCAGCTGCAGATCACGCCGACCTTGACCGTTCCGGCCGACGGCTGCCCGGAGCCGGTGGATCCACCGCCCGACGAGCAGGCTGCCACCAGCGCGGCCAGCCCCGCCGCGGCGGCCACCTTCGCCGGTAATCGCCGGAGCAAGAGGCCGGAAATCGTTCTTCCTAACATGATGTCATCACTCCCGTGTTCAGCACTCCGGACAGAGAGAAAACTGAGTGTGACGGCACGGGTCGACACGTGCCCGGCAATGATTAAGGCCGGCGCCGCCTGATCTCGGCTGTCAGCACCCAGACGCCCGGAAAACGTAAGGCGACTATATCCGCCAGGCCGTCCGGGAACAATTGTGCGCGGCCGGCCGGGCATCGCCGCAAAGACGTGGACACACCGGGCGCGCACGGCGCGCCAAGCCAATCACGGTCAGGCCACCCCCTCCTCGAGGCCGAGATATTTCTCGTAGACCTCGGCCGGCGTGATCTCGGCGGCCGCGCCGGCGTGGACGACCTCGCCGCGGCGCAGGACGTACACGGTCCGGGCGAGCTCCAGGACGCGGTGCACGTATTGCTCGACGATGACAACCGACATGCCCCGCTCGACGAGGCGGCCCAGGCTGTCGTAGATCTTGTCGATCACCAGCGGGGCCAGGCCGAGGGACGCCTCGTCGACGAGGACGACCTTCGGGCGGGTCACGTAGGCACGGAACAGAGCGAGCATCTGCTGCTCGCCGCCGGACAGGCTGCCCGCGGTCTGGTTCAGCCGCCCGGTGAGCGCAGGGAACAGCTCGCCGAGCTCGGCGACGGTCTCGCGCACCGCCCGCTGGCCTGCCTGGATGCGCAGGTTGTCCAGGACGGTGAGCGAAGGGAAGACCCCGCGGCTCTCCGGCAGCAGGCAGACGCCGCGGCGGGCGAGCTGGTGCGGGGCCTGGCCGGTGACGTCATCGCCGTCGAGCTCGACCCGGCCAGACTCTGGCGTCACGAACCCGGTGGCCAGGCGCAGCAGAGTGGACTTGCCGGCGCCATTGGGACCGAGGAGCGCGACGACCTCGCCCGCGCCGACCGTGAAGTCGACGTCGCGCAGCACCGTGGACCCACCGTAGCCCGCGGTGACGGAGTGGAGAGTCAGCATGACGCCTACTCCCCCGCCACGGCGCGCGGACGCGTGTCATCCAACGGGCCCTGGCTCGCCGCGCCGGCGGCTACCGGTGACGCCTCCCCCAGATAGGCGGCCCGGACAAGATCCGACTGTTCCATCTCCTCGACCGTCCCCTCGAAGATCAACGAGCCGAAGTCGAGCACGTACACGCGGTCGCAGACCGCACGGACCAGCGCCATGTCGTGCTCGACGAGCAGGATGCCGACGCCCCGGGTCGCGGCCGCATCGCGCAGCAGGCGGCCGAACTGCTCGGTCTCCTGGCCGTCGAGACCCGAGGACGGCTCGTCGAGCAGCAGCAGGTCGAACGGGCCGGCGAACACGGTGGCCAGTTCGACGAGGCGCCGCTGCCCGATCGTGAGCAGGCCGACCTGCCGGTCGGCGAGGGTCGTGATCCCGGTCAGCGCGAGCGCCTCGTCGGTCGCGGCCGCGACGAGCCGGTTCGCCGCCGGGGACCCGGCCGCCTGAGTCAGGGGGCTGCCGCCCGCCAGCGACGCCTCGCGGCCCATCGCCACGTTCTGGCGGACCGTCAGCCCGTTGAAGAGCTCGGGTCGTTGGAAGGTCCGGCCGAGTCCACGCCGGGCCCGCCGCGGCGGGCTGAAGCGGCTGACGTCGAGGCCGTGCAAGCGGACCTGGCCGGAGCTGGGCCGGTTCAGCCCGCCGCAGGCGTTGAAGGTCGTGCTCTTGCCCGCACCGTTCGGCCCGATCAGGCCCGTGATCGCCCCCATCGGGACGGTGAGGCTAACCCCGTTGACCGCCTTGACGCCGCCGAAGGCAACGGAAAGATCCCGCGTCTCGAGGCCGGGCCCGGCCGCCGCGAGCCGCCGCGCCGGTTGCTGGGCCGCGGCCGGCGCGGTCCCAGCCGCCGCGGGGCGCCGCCGGTGCCACGCCGTCCTGTCGAGCAGCGCCCGCACGGGAGCAGGCAGGCCGCCGAGCCGGCTGCCGAAGGCCACCGTGACCGCGGCGAGCCCGAAGAGCAGCGTGAGCACGCTGTTGACGGTGCTGCCGTGCGCATACCCCGGGACGATCGAGCGGGCCACCGCCGCGACCACCGCGTACCACGGGTCCCCGCCGGTGACGACGACGACCAGCACCACCATCGTCAGCGAGTCGAACGGCGGGAAGTAGGAGCCAACGGCGAACTGGTAGGTCATGCCGATGAGCGCGCCCGCGCCCGACGCCATGGCCGCGGCGATGCAGAAGACGATCACCTTGGACACGCCTGACGACGCACCCCGCGACTCCAGCGCGAGCTGCGAGTCGGCCATCGCCCGCAGCAGCCGGCCAAGCCGACCGCCGGTCAGCGCGGTCACAGCGAGGACGACCAGGACTGTGATCAGCAGCAGCAGGTAGTAGAAGCCGGTGTCCGTCGCGAGGTTCCACGCGCCGAGCGAGACGTTCGGGCGAGGCTCGGCGAGGCCCACCGAGGTGGCGCCGAACATGAAGCTCCGGGTGTAGAACACGCCTTGGACGAGGATGCCGAAGCCAAGGGTGGCCAAGGCCAGGAACACCCCGGAGACCCGGACCGCTGGCACAGCGATCAGCGCGCCCACCGGCACGGCCGCCAGCGAGGCGAGCAGCAGCGCCGCGAGCCACGGAATCCCCAGCGCCGCGAAGTGGCCGAAGGCCGCCGCACCGACCGCCGCGAACGCGACATGGCACAGGGAGATCTGCCCCGAGTTGCGGACCAGCAGGCCTAGCGAGAGGAACAGGATGATGCCCACCAGCGCGGCCGACCACAGGACCAGGTAACCGGCCTGGATGACTGGCACAATCGCCAGCAGCGCCACCGCGACCGTGCCGGCTCCCAGCCGCGCCGGTGCCGGCGCCCGGTAGGGACGGCGCACCGATGCCGGGGGCGCCAGCCGGCGGCTGGCGAGCCGGGCCCGCGGGGTGACCACCAGCACGGCGAACAGAAGGATGAACGGCAGGCTCGCGGGGATTCCGCCGACCCAGGCGACGGTGCCGGTGTACTTGTCGATCAGCGCGCCGACGACGCCGATCAGCAGCCCGCCGACGAAGGTCAGCGGCAGGTTCGTGAAGAAGCCGAGCGCCGCCGCCCCGAACGCGGCGAACACGACCGTCGTCAGCGACACACCGTCCATGGGCAGGCCGGGGGCGAGCATGAGACCGGCGAGCGAGGCGAACACCGTCCCGATCAGCCAGGCCGAACGGCGCACCAGCAGCGGGCTGATCCCGTTCATCGCCACGAGGTCCGGGCTGTCGACGAGCCCGCGCATGACGACGCCGGCGCGTACCGACCGGAAGAACCAGTAGAGCATCCCGGAGGACGCCGCCGAGAACGCGAAGACGATGATCTGTTCCCAGGTGATGTTCACCCCGGCCAGCCGGACCGTCGCCTGGGGCAGGAAATGCGGGAACGTCGGCGCGTTGGCCGGGTACCGCAGCGACGAGACCGCCTGGACGATGAGGATGAGGCCGACGGTGGCGACCACCTTCGACTGCTCGCCCGCCGCGTGCAGCGAACGGGCCATCAGTTCGAGCGCGGCGCCGGCGGCGGGGGCGAACACAACCAGGACCACCGCGGCCGCGACGGGCCAGGGAACGCCGTGCTCGACGCGTAAGGCGTAGAAGATCAGGGCGGCCAGGGCGGCCACGGCGCCGTAGCCGAAGTTGAAAACACCGGACGTCTTGTAGGTGAGCACCAGGCCCAGCCCGGACAGGCCATAGACCGACCCGGTGGCGAGTCCCGCCACGACAAACGGAAGGAAATCCCGCAATGCACTCTCCCTCGAACGGAATGGGCCGCCACCGGGAGTTGAGCGGCAGCTTCGCCGAGCAGAGCCGTCGTGGCGGGATGGTCGGTCAAGTATCTGGCGGCCGTGCTGGTCGCGCGGCCCGCCCGGATCGGCCGCACCAGTCCGGGAGGGCCGGCGCCGGCCCGGCGCAGGCCTGCGCCGGGGCGTGCGCGGTGTCAGGCGCGGCCAGCACCCACGATCAGGTCGCAGGCATCCTCGCTCAGAATGGTGGCGCGGGCGACGCCGCTGCGCAGGAACGCGCCGCGCGGCATTCCTGGCACGGCGACGCCGGCCACATAGTGGCCGTGCCCGGTCAGCAGCCGCCGATCCTCCTTGCGGCCCGCCGACGCGCCCACGCGGCGGCCCGCCGTTCCAGCACCCATCTCCACCTTCTCGCATCGCCACCGGACGGAGGCCCCACGGATTTGGTTCCGGGTTCAGGGCAGCCTGGCCGCGCCGCCGGCCGCGGAAATGGCGCGACGTCTCTCCCCCCGACCGGACCGCGACTCTCGGCGAGCGTCAGGCGCCCACGCGCACCTCGCCCGGATGCATTTCCGCCTCCAGCGCCGAGGCGAACTCCAGCCAGGACCGCGCGCGCCGCCGGGCCTCGTCGAGAACCTCGCGGACCTTCGCCGCGGGAACGCTGGGGACCAGCTCCCGCCACTCGTCGGTGACGTCGGTGCGCTCGAACCAGCGCGTGAACGTCGCGACCTCGGCGGCGGGGAACGCGGCCGGGTCGCCGGTCCGTGACCGCGGCGGGACAGCCACCGCGGGGCTCTTCACCAGCGCCACCGGCGGGGGCGCCGCGGCGGGGCGGGCGAGTCCCATCTTCACGGCGCGCACCGTCGAGGGCGAGGTTCCCGTCGCCTGGGCGACGCTGCGCAGCGACCGGTCCGGCTCCTCGCGCAGCAGCCGGATGATGCGCTCCCGGGACGCGTCCGGGTCGACGGGATACCGTTTCCCGTCGCGGCCCAGCCGTACGTTCAGCTGGCCGTTTTGCTCAGGTGCACACCCGTTGGCGTCGCGCAGCCGGCCAACCGTGCCCGGCGCCAGGCCGCAGGCCTCGCCGAGCCGCCGGTCCGACCAGTCCGGGTGGAAGGCCAGCGCCTGGTGGGCCGCCGCCTCCCGCTCGCGCAGGGACAGCGGGAGCCCGTGCCGCAGGTTGCGGCGCACCGCCTCGAGGAAGGCCTCCTCGGACCGGCCGTCGAAGTAGACGCAGTCCATCTCGCCGTAGCCCAGCTGACGCGCCGCGAGGTACCGGTAGAACCCGTCGACGATCGTGTGGTCCTCGCGCCGGACCAGGATGGGCGGCCAGTCCCCGCCAGTGTGGGCCAGCGCCTCGACATGGTCACGGTTGATACGCCCCATACGCACCCTGGGACCGGGACGTAACACTCCGACCTCAAGGCGCACCACCGCGCCCAGGGGCTCCACGACCGGCGCCGGAATCTCGCGCAAGCTGACTACATCCGACATGGACTCCCCCATGCGAGAAAACGTATTTCAAGACCGGCTCCGGGCCGGCGAATGTTACATAGTCTGATCTATGTACATTAGCGCGGCCCGGCCGGCATGTCCACAAGCGAACTTTCCACCCAGGGAGCGCGGATCTTCGCGCCGGAAAAATCTTTAGTCCCGGGAGCGGGGGCACGGAAACACAGACGGTTCTTGCTGGATGTCCGGATAGCCGGAATTCTTCCTTTCGGCCGGCGCCGCCACGGTGCGTGGCCTGGCCGTCAGGTCGCGATGACGGCCGATTTCTCGCGGGTGAACTCCAGGATGCGGTCGTGGCCGTACCCGCTGTCCTTGATGCCGCCGAACGGCAGCTCCTGGCCCGTCTGACGGTAGATGTTCACCCACACGTTGCCCGATTCGAGGTCACGGAAGAACCGGTGCGCGCGCGCCAGATCACGGGTCCACACCCCCGCCGCCAGGCCGTACCGCGTGTCGTTGGCGATCGCGAGGGCCTCCTCGTCGGTATCGAATGGGATAATTACCGCGACCGGGCCGAAAATCTCCTCCTGGCAGATACTCAGGGAGTTGTCGTCGGTGCGGAAAAGCGTGGGCTCGACCCAGTAGCCGCCCGGCAGGCTGGGGACGACCTCGGCGCCGTGCCGGCCGCCGAATACAAGCTCCGCCTCCTTGGCACCGGTCTCGAGAAAGCCCACGACGCGGTCGTACTGCGCCTGGGAGACGAGCGGCCCCATGGTGGTCGTCGTCTCAAGCGGGTCGCCGAGCACGACCTTCTCGGCGATCGCCCGGATGCGCCCAAGCATCTCGTCGAGCACCGGGCGCTGCACGAGGATGCGCGAGCCGGCCACGCAGACCTGCCCCGCGTTGCCGGTGAAGACCGAGGTACGCGTGACACCCACGGCGGCGGCGTCCAGATCCGCGTCGGCGAAGACGATGTTGGGGGACTTGCCGCCGAGCTCGAAGATGGACGGAGTGAGCGCGTCGGCGGCGGCGCGCTGGATCAGGCGGCCGGTCTCGGTCGACCCGGTCATAGTGATCTTGTTGACGCCCCGGTGGCGGACAAGGGCGTCGCCGGCCTCGGCACCGAGTCCGGAGACGATGTTGAGGACGCCCGGAGGGAGCACGCCGACGAGCAGCTCGCCGAGGCGCAGCACCGACACACTCGCCTGCTCAGCGGATTTGACGACCACAGTGTTGCCGGCGGCGAGCGCGAAGGCGGCCTTGGCGGACAGCATCGAGATCGGCGCGTTCCAGGGAATGACCGCCGCGATGACGCCGTAGGGCTCGCGCCTGGTCAGGCCGAGGCTGTTCGGGCCGAGCACGACCGTCTGGCCGGTGACTGCCTCGAGGGTCTGGCCGGCCGCCAGCGTCCACATGTGCGTCATGCCGGGACCGTTGCGCGGGAGATTCTCCCGGACGATCCGACCGTTGTCCAGGGTCTCCAGGCGTCCCAGATCCGCGCCATGCTCTCTGAAGAGAGCGGCGACCTTCCGTAAGTAGCCGGCGCGCTGGTCCGCCGTCAGCGCCGACCAGGCCGGGAACGCGGCACGCGCCGCGGCGACAGCGGCGTCCACGTCTGTCCGGTCACCGGCAGGGATCCGCGCGAACACCTCACCCGTGGCAGGATTCACCGCGTCGAGGAGCCGCCCGGACGCGGCCGGGCGCAGCTCGCCGCCGATGAGGTTCCTGTACTCCGCAAGCTCCGCCATTGCTGTCCTTCCTACTCGGCCAACGAGATGACCGCTCACTGGCCCGGACGGGAGCCGGCCAGCTGAGCCCCGTCACCACCGGCCTACCAGTCGGGACCGGTGGTCCCGGTCCGCAGTTCCTCGCCCAGCTCGTGCAGGCGCCGCAGCGCCGGAGCGGCCGCCCGCAAAGCGGCCACCTCGTCGGGTTTCAGCTTCTCGATAAGCCGAACGAACGCCTCCGCCCCGCCGAGCCGGCGGGCCACCAGGTACTGGGCGCCCGGCGGAGTCAACGCCACGAGCACCACGCGCTGGTCCTGCGGGTCCTGGCGGCGCTCGGCGAGGCCAGCCCGCACCAGGGTGGTGACCAACGCGGTCATCGACGGCTGGGTGATGCGCTCGGTCACAGCCAGGTCGGTGATGCGGCGCGGGCCAGTGCGCTCGATCGTGGCCAGCGTCGAGGCCGCGGTCAGGCTGATCTCCCTGGGCTGCTGGCGCACCGCGGCGGTCAGCAGGTGGTGCAGCGCCTCCCCGGCCTCGTGCAGGCCATCGGGGACCTCGTTCGTGTGCGGGCTCACGGCGATGAGCATAGAGTGTCTATATTGATGAGGCAATGGATTCCGCCGGGCAGCCGGTGCCGGCAGCGCCCGCCAACCTGGTCAGCACGATCGCGGCCCGGTTGCCAAGCGCGCGCTCCCCGCCCTGGCGGCGCTCGTCATCCTCTGCCTGCTGTTGCGCCGTCGGCCGGCCGGAAAGTCTCTAGCCTGACCGAAGCGGTGGACCATCTTCTCGTCATGGCCAGCGGCGACGGCGCATCGCGCCGATCCCCTGGCGCGAAGGAGTGACTGGTGGACGCTGAGGTGAGCCTGGCGCGCCGGATCCGTGAGCTGGCCCGCACCCATCCCGAGGACGCCGTCTACCGGCAGATCGCTCTGGACGGGTCGGCGGCCACCTTCACCTGGGGCTGGCTGGACCGGAGGTCGAGCCAGCTCGCCGGCGCCCTTGCGGCACGCGGGCTCGGCAGGGGCGACTTTCTCGCGCTCGGCCTGCACAACTCGCCGCGTCTCGTTCTCAGCGTGTTCGCCGCCTGGAAGCTCGGCGCGATCCCGGTGCCGGTGCGGTGGGATCTCCCCGACTGGGAGCTGGGCCGGGTGCGCGACGTGATCCAGCCCAGGGTCTACCTGGGCGCCGAAGACAACGCGTGGGTCGACGCCACCGCCGAGCTCGCCGTCCCCGAACTGCCCGACGCGGTCTCCCCACACCGCCACGGCATCTGCAGCAGCGGCTCGACCGGCACGCCGAAAGTGATCCTCGCCGGGACCGCCTCGACCTTCAACCCGCACTACGGCTCGCCGCTCATGGAAGGGTGGCGGCCAGTCCCGAGGCCGCAGCACATCATGGTGCCGGCGCCGATGTACCACGTCACCGCGTTCTCCATGCTCTACGTCATGCTCGCTGGCGACCGGCTCACGGTCCTGGAGAAGTTCGACGCCACCCGCGCTCTCGACGTGATCGAGCGCTATCGCGTCTCGCATTTCATCGCGACGCCGACGATGCTCCAGCGCATGGCGGACCTGCCCGGCGTCGAGGCGCGCGATCTGTCCAGCCTCGAGTGGATCAACCAGGGCGCGGCACCCATGCCCCCGTCACTGGTCCACCGGTGGGCGAAGCTGATCGGGGCGGGGCGGATCCTCATGTCGTACGGCATGAGCGAAGGGCTCGGCCTCACCGCGCTCACCGGCGACGAGTGGATGGCCCACCAGGGCAGCGTCGGCCGGCCACTGCGTGGCACGCAGGTCCGCGTCCTTGATGGCGCCGGCAACGACATGCCGCTCGGCGAGGTCGGTGAGATCTACCTGCGCTCGGCGTCGTTGCCCTCCGCGGGCGCCCGCTACCTCGGCGACGTCCCGCCACCACGCGGGACCGCTGACGGTTTCAAGACCGTCGGCGATCTGGGCTACCTCGACGAGGACGGCTACCTGTACCTGGTCGACCGCCGTGTCGACATGATCGTCACAGGTGGGGCCAACGTCTTCCCAGCCGAGGTGGAGATGGCGCTCATCGACCACCCGAAGGTTGCCGACGTCGTGGTCATTGGGCTGCGCGACCCCGAGTGGGGCCGACGGGTCCACGCCGTGATCGAAGCGGCCGACCACAGCGACCCGCCGACGCTCGAGGACATCAGGGCCTTCGCCAAGGACCGTCTGGCCGCCTACAAGGTTCCCAAGACCATCGAGATCGTCGGCGCGATCCCGCGCAGCGAGGCGACCAAGGTCAGCCGCGGCCGGCTCGTCGAAGCCCGCGGCGGCTGACCAGCGTCGGCCGCCGCGCGGTCAGGCCCGCTGCGGTGCGCGCACGAAGGGTCGTCATGCGACCGCTTGCGGCCCCGGTCCTCGGAGGTCACGGCCACGACCGGCCCGATCTCCGACGACGCGCGTCGATATGGGCAGTTTCGTTTACTTTCAACCCTTGTGGCCCTAGAGTCGGCCTCAAAGAACCATCAAGATCATCTACGGTGGAGCGCCAGCTCAGCATCCGGTGACGACGTGCCAGTCGTGGCGGATGTCCTCGAGCAGGGGCGGTGTCCGCGCGGATCGCTCGAGTGCCCGCGAGCGGAGTACGCCGGATGTACCAGGGACGGAAAGGTGGTTGGAGTCAAATGACCATGTCTGAAGAGGACCGGCCCGGCCGGCCGGCCGAGCCGGCGACGCTCCGCCGCCGGGTGGCGACCTCGCGGCTGCTCCTCTTGATCGCCGTGGTCTGTGTCGCGACGGCGGGGCTCGCGGCCTGTTCGAGTAGCGGTAGCGGCGGGCCTCCGCCGTCCGGGGCCGCCAGGACGACCGCGCCCGCCCGCCCGAGCGGGCCGGCCGCCGACCTCTCGAAAGAGATCGCCGACGGCAACAAGGCCTTCATGGGCGAGGCCGCGCCGCCAGACCTGAAGCGCGACGGCTATGTGCAGCACGAGTACCTCGCCACCGGGACCGCGTCGTCGTACCGGGCGGCTGACCCCCTCACCCACGACGGGCGGTGGGCCTTCACCACAGATTCGAGCGCGTCCTACCGGACCCGGATCGTGGTCCGCCAGCCGGCGAAGGCGGCGGCGTTCAGCGGCAACGTCGTTGTCGAATGGCTGAACGTCAGCGGCGGGTCGGACGCCGATCCCGAATGGGTAAGCCTCCAGGAAGAGATCGTCCGCCGGGGTGATGTCTGGGTCGGCGTGTCGGCGCAAATGATCGGCGTCACGGGCGGCCCGGTGCGGGTGCCGACCAACATCGGTGCCGACATCGCCGGCAAGGGCCTCGCGGCGATCGACCCGGCCCGGTACGGCGCCCTGCGACTTGAGCATCCTGGCGACGGCTTCTCCTTCGACATGTACACCCAGGTCGCCCGCGCGATTCGAGCGGGCGCGGGCCTGCACGGGCTGCGACCGCAACGGCTGATCGCGGCGGGTGAATCGCAGTCGGCGTTCGCGATGGTCACCTACTACAACGGCGTGCAGCCACTCACCCGCGAGTTCGACGGCTTCTTCGTGCACAGCCGCGGCGCGGTCGGGCTGCCGATCGTGGGACCCGGCAAGCCCGCGGACATCGCCGCCGCGCTCGGCGGCACGCCTACGATCCTCCGCACGGACCAGGACACGCCCGTGCTCGACGTCCAGACCGAGTCCGATGTCACGAGCGTTCTCAACTCGTACGCGGCACGCCAACCGGACACAGACCGATTCCGGCTCTGGGAGGTCGCCGGCACCGCCCACGCCGATGCCCATCTCGTCGGCCCGGCCGCCGCGTCGTTCGACTGCGGCCTGCCGATCAACGACGGCCCCATGCACCTCGTCGCCAAGTCCGCGCTGCGCGCGCTCACGACGTGGATCGCAACGGGCAAGGCCCCGGTCATCGCGCCGCGCATCACCGTGCAGTCAGCCGCGACACCACAGATCAGCCGGGATGCCGACGGCATCGCCCTCGGGGGGATCCGCACGCCCCCGATCGACGTGCCGATCGCGGCCCTGTCCGGTGTACCCGGTCCGAAGACCTCGGCGATCTGCCTACTGGTCGGCTCGACCAAGCCGCTGTCGGCTGACCGGCTCGCCGAGCTCTACCCGTCCCCCGCGGCCTATCTGGAGCGCTACAAGGCCGACGCCGACAAGACCATCAAGGCGGGCTACGTGCTGCCCGAGGACCGCGCCGCACTCCTGGCGTTCGCGAAGCCCGCGAGCATCGCCGGAGGATGACCCGCCGCCTCGCCGGCAGACTCTGGAGAAGACCGCGGGCTGGTCCCCGCGGCACACTGGAGGGGGGCGGGGCCGTCGTCAACCTCCGGCTCGGGCGGGAGGCGGGTCGCA
>NZ_KQ031391.1:4460539-4698282 GCF_000966285.1 Pseudofrankia sp. DC12 | reverse complement strand
CGGGTTACCCGGGCCGCCACCAGCCGCAGAAACAACAGCAGGCCCGCCCCCACGGGACGGGCCTGCTGTAATTCACACCCCGGGCGCGCCGCAATTCAGCCCGCCCCCGGCAAAAACGCGACCCAGAATCCAACCGGTCGGCGCGCAGCGCCCGACAAGCCCATCCGACCAAAACCGCCAGCCGGCGCGCAGCGCCCGACAGACCCAGCCCAGCCACCGGACGACCCGTCGGGCGCGAAGCGTCCGACAAACGCAACCCAGCCAGGATCCCGACACTGGACAGCGGCCAGCCCCCGATGTCCCGCCCCAGCCGACAACCAAGGCTGGGGCGGGCGCGAAGCGTCCGCACCGGTGAAGCGCTCCGCGCCCCACCTCACATGCGGACGGCGCGGATCTGCTCCTTCAGCGAGCCCATGGTGGCCAGCACGGCGGAGGTCTCGTACCCGCAGTGCGCCATGCAGTTGGCGCAGCGCGGGTCCTTGCCACGGCCGTACTTGTCCCAGTCGGTGGTCTCGGTGAGCTCCTTGTAGGAGCCGACATAGCCGTCACTCATGAGGTAGCACGGCTTCTGCCAGCCGAACAGGGAGTAGCTCGGAATACCCCAGGCGGTGCAGGCCAGCTCACGCTTGCCTTCCAGGAAGTCCAGGAAGACCGGCGAGTGGTTCAGCCGCCACTTCTTGCGCCGGCCCTCGGCGAAGACCTTGGAGAACATCTCCCGCGTCTCCTGGACGCCGAGGAAGTGCTCCTGGTCCGGCGCCTTCTCGTACGCGTAGCCCGGTGAGAGCTGGATCGCGTCGACCTTGAGATCGTCGTTCAGGAAGGTCAGGATGTCGATGACGTCCTGCGGGCTGTCGTTGTTGAAGAACGTCGAGTTGGTGCCGACCCGGAAGCCCGCGGCCTT
Source organism: Pseudofrankia sp. DC12 (assembly GCF_000966285.1). Lineage (NCBI taxonomy): Bacteria > Bacillati > Actinomycetota > Actinomycetes > Frankiales > Frankiaceae > Pseudofrankia > Pseudofrankia sp. DC12. The sequence continues at coordinate 4,697,381 of NZ_KQ031391.1, read as the reverse complement.
CGCCTCCTTGAAGGCCTCGACGCACTCGTCGAAGGTGCCTTCCTTCTCGACGATCGCGTCGTGCCGGTCACGCAGTCCGTCCACGTGCAGCATGAACGTGAAGTAAGGGCTCGGAGTGAAGTTCTTCAGCTTCTTGCGCAGCAGCAGGCCGTTCGAGCAGAGAATGACGAACTTCTTGCGCTTGGTGAGCTCATTGACGATCTCGTGGATCTGAGGGTGCATGAGCGGCTCGCCGCCAGCGATCGCGACCACCGGGGCACCGCACTCTTCGACGGCAGCCAGAGCGTCTTCGACGCTCATCCGCTGTTTGAGTACGGATGCGGGATGTTGGATCTTCCCGCATCCGGTGCAGGACAGGTTGCAGGCGAAGAGCGGTTCCAGCTCAAGCACGAGCGGGAAGTACTTCTTTCGCAACAGCTTCTGCTTGACCAGGTAGGACCCGACACGCACCTGGTAGCGCCACTGAACCGCCACGGCGGATGTCCCCCTCTCGTCAGGCCGCCCGGTGGTGACCTGGGGTCGTTGGGGATCACCATACAGCGAGTACGTACAGGCTGTATGTCGACCCCAGGGGCAACATACAAGCTGTATGTCGAACGCGCATGTCGATCAGGTAAATCCACGACGACGATCTCGCCCCGACTGCGGCTGGCTACCGTCCGCGCCCAATTGAGGGATTCGGGGAGCGAGCCATCCGCACAAGACGTACCACTTTCACGGACAGCGATGCAGAAGCAGTCTGCGTCACGGCCGGTAAACCTGCCACCGGACGGGACCACGCTCCTGCCACCCACCGGAGCATCTACTTCCCCACATCGCCCAGCCGGACACCTGCCGGTCGAAGCGACTTGCGCGGGACCTAGGTTCGATCTCTGAACCGAGGCCGCCGGGGCCACTAGGCTGGGGCGTCATGGAGGCACCCGCTACCCCACCGCGCCGCGCGGGCACCCCGCCACTCCTGACGGCGCCACGCCCCTGCTCGATCGCCGGCGCACTGGAGATCGTCGGCGAACGCTGGTCGCTCCTGGTGATCCGAGAGGTAACCCTCGGCGTCCGCCGCTTCGACGCCATCCAGGCCGCCACCGGAGCCCCCCGCGCGGTCCTCACCAACAGGCTGGCGACCCTCGTCCGCGCCGGCATCCTCGACCGGGTCAGCTACCGCGAGGATGGCACCAGGGCCCGCCCGGAGTACCGGCTCACCCAGGCCGGCCGCGAGCTCAGCCCGGTGCTGACCGCGCTGCGCCAGTGGGGCGACCGGCACCTGACCGACGAGGCCGGCCCCCCGGCCACCTTCACCCACGCCGGCTGTGGCGCTCCCGTCCGCGTCCAGCACATCTGCGCGGCCGGCCACCTGATCGACGACTCCCGCGAGGTCATCGGGGCGATCCGCGAGAGCGGCATCGAGACCGGCGCAGAGACGCCACGGCCCGAGCCAGCAAGCCCCGCAGACCTGCCGCCGACGGGCCCAGGGGCCTGAACGGCGAGCCTATCGCGGCCCGCCTGACCCGCGACCGCCTCCGACCGGCGGCCGCGCGACCGCCAGGTCAGCCGCCCTGCGGACGGCGTACCTCCTTGGGCAGCGTGAAGGCGATCGACTCCGTGCCGATCGACCGGGTCGCCACCGTGGTGGCGCCGAGCCCGGCCAGCGCGTCTGCCAGCTCGTGCACCAGGCTCGGCGGCGCCGAGGCGCCGGCCGAGATCCCGATCGTGTCCGCGCCGGCCAGCCACTCCAGCCGCACCTCGTCGACGCTCTCGACCAGGTGTGACGCGACGCCGTCCCGGCGGGCCACCTCGGCGAGCCGGCGCGAGTTGGCGCTGTTCTCCGACCCGACGACCAGCACGAGATCCGCCTCGCTCGCGACCCGCCGTACCGCGTTCTGCCGGTTCGACGTCGCGTAGCAGATGTCCGCCGAACCGGGCCCGACGATCGCCGGGAACCGGGCCTTCAGCGCGTCCACGACCTCCTCGGCCTCGTCCACCGCGAGGGTCGTCTGCATCAGGTACGTGACCCGCTCGGGGTCCTCGACCTGCAGCGACGGCACGTCCTCGGCCGACTCGACCAGGGTGATCCGCCCCGGCGCCTCGCCCAGCGTGCCGTCGACCTCCTCGTGGCCGGCGTGGCCAATCAACAGCACCGTGTCGCCGCGGGCGGTGAACCGGCGCGCCTCGGCATGCACCTTCTCCACCAGCGGGCAGGTCGCGTCGATCACGTCGAGGTTGCGGCCGGCGGCCTCGACGTGCACCGCCGGGGCGACCCCGTGCGCGGAGAAGACGACGGTCGCGCCCGGCGGCACCTCGTCGAGCTCGTCGACGAAGACCGCGCCACGGCTGGCCAGGTCGTTCACCACGTGCGTGTTGTGCACGATCTGCTTGCGGACGTAGACCGGCGCACCGTGCAGCTCCAGCGCCCGCTCGACCACCTCGATGGCCCGTTCGACGCCGGCGCAGAACGCGCGCGGCTCGGCCAGCAGCACTCGGCGCTGCCCGACCGCCGCCGCCCACGCGCCCAGCGGCCCGCCGAGCCGGCGCAGCGTGCGCAGTCCGGAGACGCCACGACGGGCCAGGTCGATCCGGCCGAGCGGTTCCGCCGCGGTGTCGACGATCACCCGGACGACGGCGAACGGCTTGCCGGCCGCGCTGGGCGACAGGTAGGCCGACTCCATGTCCACGGCGATCGCGCCGGTCGCGGCGAGCTCGGCGCGCGCGGTGCCGACGGCGAGCCGCGGCACCGAGACGATCGGCCCGATGTGGACGGTCAGCCCGGCGCGGCGCAGCTCGCCGGCGAGCAGCGGCGCCGACGGACAGCGGCCGGTGACCGTGCCGTCGCCGGTGCGGACCTCGCTCGCGACGATGACGTCACCGGGCCGGACGCCGGGCGCGAGCCCGCCACCGAGCCCGACGACGGCGACCGCGTCCGGCTTCGCCGCGCGGACCGCCTGGTTGGCCCGGCTGGCCCGCTCGGGGCCCATGCCGGTGCGCACGACGACGGCGTCCGTGGGCAGCCCGGACCGGCCGGCGGCGAGCGCCTCCAGGCGCAGCGCGGCGGCCACGGCGAGCCGGGACCGGCGCGGCGGGCGCCCCGGCGTCCAGCTGGGGCCGGTGCCGACCGCCTGTTTCGGGATCCGTGGCACCGCCCGTGCCGGCGCCTGCGCGGCCGCGCCGTCGGGTGAGGTCGACGCGGACGCCTCCCCCGTCGTCGGCGGGCCGCCAGTATGACGCCGATCGCCGGTGTTCTCGGATGCAGAGATGTTGCTGCTCATGCCGCGGACCGCCCGGTGAGGGTCACGTACCGGCCGAGAGCCGTCAACGGGAAGACCAGCCGGTACAGGTGGTAGTTGATGGAGAAGTCCCAGGGGAAGCCGGTGCCGGTGTAGTAGGGCTCGTCCCAGCTGCCGTCGGGCAGCTGGGTGTCACACAGCCAGCGCACGCCGCGGCCGACCGCCTCGTTCATCGGGTCGGCGGCGAGCAGCGCGAGCAGCGCCCAGGCGGTCTGCGAGGCGGTCGGCTCGCCGCGGCCCACCCAGGCGTCGTCCTTGTAGGACCGCAGATCCTCGCCCCACCCGCCGTCGGGGTGCTGGTGGGCGACCAGCCAGCGCACCGCCGAGCGGATCGCCGGATGGTCGGCGGCCACGCCCGCCGAGATCAGCGCGGGCACAGCCGCGCCGGTGCCGTAGACGTGGTTGACACCCCACCGGCCGAACCACGAGCCCCCCGGCTCCTGGTCGTCGAGCAGCCAGCGCACCGCGCGCTGGGTGACCGGGTGGTCTGCCCGGCCCAGGTCGGCGAGCATCTCGACCATGTGCGCGGTGACGTCCGCGCTGGGCGGGTCGATCACCTCGCCGAAGTCGCAGAACGGGATCTTCGTCGCCAGCTCGCGGACGTTGTCCGCGTCGAAGGCACCCCAGGCGCCGTTCGCCGAACGCATCCCGACCGACCAGTTGACCGCCCGTTCGACGGCCGCCCTGGCCTGTTTCGCGAACGCCGGGTCGACGTCGTCCCAGCCGCTCCCCAGCAGCCGGCGGACCGCGAGGACCACCTCGGCCGTGTCGTCGACGTCAGGGTAGATGTCGTTGGCGAACTCGAACGCCCAGCCGCCGGGCTCCAGGTTCGGCCGGCGGACCCGCCAGTCACCGGGAACGGTGACCTCCTCGCGGACCAGCCATTCGCCGGCCTTGCGCATCCCGGGGTGGCGGGCGTCCAGGCCCGCGTCGGCGAGCGCGACGACGGCGAGCGCGGTGTCCCAGACCGGCGACTGGCAGGCCTCCAGCCGGCGGACCGTGACGACCTCGTCGCCGTCGCGGACCTGCTCACGGACCGTGAAGGTTTCCAGGCCGTCGAGAGCGGCGACCAGCACCGGGTGGCCCATCGAGTAGCCCATCAGGTGCAGGGCCATGATCGAGTAGACCCACGGTGGCTGGATTCCGCCCCAGCCACCGTCGGCCTCCTGACGGGCCAGCACCCACTCGGTGGCGCGGCGCAGGGCGAGCTCACGCAGCGTCTTGACGGGGTGGCGCTGGTAGCGGCGCAGCCCGGCGTCCAGCCGCTGGAACACACCCGTCCAGCTGACCAGCGGCGCGCGGTCCGGCCGGACCGCGGCGACCCGCAGCTCGTCGATCGTGAAGCCGAGCGAGCGGACCGGCCGGAAATGACCGACGATCGTCAGCGCCACCACCGTCTGGCGCGCCCAGCAGCCGAAGTCGTAGACGTTCAGCGGCACCCAGCTCGGCAGCAGCACCAGCTCGGGCGGCAGCACCGGGACCTCGTCCCACGGCCACTCGCCGAACAGCGCCATCCAGATCCGGGTGAAGACCCGGGTCGCGGCGAGACCGCCGTGCGCGCGCACGAACGACGCCGCGAGCAGCATGTGCGGCGCGTCCGGCGCGTCCCCGGCCAGGCGCAGGCCGACGTAGGCCTCGAAGGTGGTCGAGAGGTCGGACGGGCCGCCGTGGAACGTCGGCCAGCCGCCGTCGGTCTGCTGCTTCGACCGGATCCAGCGGCCCGTCTCGGCGGCCAGCTCCGGCGACAGGATGCCGAGGAACTGGCGGAGCATGAGGTCCTCGGCGTCCATCGTGACGTTGGTCTCGAGCTCCCCCTTCCACCAGCCGTCCTCGGACTGCAGGCCCAGGAGATGGTCGCGCGCACGGCCCAGCGCGGCGGCGGCCCGCTCGGCGGCCTGGGTTCCGGGCAGCTCGGTGGTGGCGAGCTGCCCGGTCTGCGGCGCGCGCGTCCCCGCGGCGCCGGCCGCGCGGGCCATCGGCCCGGTCGGGTCCGTCAGGTCGGCCGCACGGTCGGGCAGCAGCGCCGGGCCGCCGGGGCGGGCACCTGGCCCGCTCATGGCCACCGACGTCGCAGGCCCGCTCATGGCCACCGACGTCGCAGGCCCGCTCATGGCCACCGGAGTCACTGGACGGGTGGTCACCAGCACGGGCCCGGCAACGGCGGACCTCTCGGATCGGCTTCGCCGATCCGAGAGGGACCCCGGCCGCGCGGACGTCGGCTGCGTCGCCGGCGTCGCCGGGGACGGGTCCGAGGTCAGGCTCATAGCCGAATCTCCTCCGGGCTCGGGTGGGGAGCATCGAAGGCCCCAGTAAGGGCCAAGGTGCGCGCTCGCCGCACCCTCCTCAGCAGTCGCGTTCGGTCACGAATCGGGCGAGGGCGAGCAGCTCTGCCTCGGCCTGCGGGGGCAGGGACAGCGAGCGCAGAACCGCGCCGGCGGTCTTGAGCTGACGGTCCGCCTCGGCCGTGGTCCAGTCGCGGCCACCGGCCCGCTCGACCAGCGCGGCGATCCGCTCCAGGTCCTCGGTCGGCCGGTCGCCCTCGCTCACGAGGAAGGCCCGCAGCTCGTCGGCGTCCGCGCCCCCGGCTTCGAGGGCGACCACGACCGGCACCGACTTCTTGCGCGACTGCAGGTCGGACAGCACCGGCTTGCCGGTGACGGCCGGGTCGCCCCAGATGCCGAGCAGGTCGTCGATCAGCTGGAAGGCGGTGCCAAGGCGTGACCCGAACTCCGCGAGGCCGTCGACGACCTGCTTGGGCGCGCCCGCGAGCACCGCGCCCAGCGAGGCGGCGCAGGCCAGCAGCGCGCCGGTCTTGCCGTCCTCCATGTGCAGCGTCTCGGCGACCGTGACGTCCGAGCGGGTCTCGAACAGCAGGTCCTCCGCCTGGCCGCGGACCAGGTCCTGCACGCCCGCGCCCAGGATCACCGCCGCCTTGCGGCCCGGCTCGCCCTCGACCTCCAACAGGACCTGCGTCGCCAGGCCCAGCAGGGCGTCGCCGGCGAGAATCGCGCCGTCCGCGCCGAACACCGTCCACGCGGTCGGTCGGTGCCGGCGCTCGGTGTCGCCGTCCATCAGGTCGTCGTGCAGCAGCGAGAAGTCGTGCACCAGCTCGACCGCGACGGCCGCGGGCAGGCCGACCTCGACCGGCCGGCCCGCGGCCTCGGCGGACAGCAGCGCGAGCGCCGGGCGGACGAGCTTGCCGCCGCCGCCAGGCTGCGGGTTGCCGTCCGCGTCGACCCAGCCGCGGTGGTACTCGACGACGTGCCGAAGACGCGGGTGCAACCGCGCGACCGTCTGGCGCAACGCGGGAACGGTTAGCGTCCGACCACGCTCGATGGCCTCCGGAACCGTCATGGTCATGCCGGGTTACTCCCTGTCGTGGATGACGAACTGCTACCAGTCGAGGCGCCGAGATCGGCCGCGGGTCCGCTTCCGGTCGCCGTTCCGCGTTCGCTCGCCGGCCTGCTCGCGGCCGGGGTGCTGGCGGGGGCCTTGGCGGCCGAGCTGGGCTGCGCCGGGACGGGCGGGCCCGCGGGCCGGACGAGTGACCTGGTCGGCGCGGTCCGCGGTGGCGGCCACGTGACATCGCCCGACATCGGCGATGGCCCCCCTACGTTCACCCCCACGCTGGCCAGCGTCTCACGGGCAGCAGCGAGCCCGCTACGCACAGCACCCTCCATGGTCGCCGGCCAGCCGGTGTCGGTCCACGCGCCGGCCAGGGCGAACCCGGGCAGACCGGTGGCCGCTCCCGGGCGAAGAGCGAGCGTTCCGGGCGCCTGGCGAAACGTCGCCGTGCGCTCCCTGGTCACGAAGACCTCGACGAGCTCCGCGTCCCGCGCCGCGGGCAGGATGCGGCGCATCTCGGCCACGAACTCGTCACCGAGCTCGCCGGCCGGCCGGTCGACCCACGACTCGGCGGCCGACTGCGACAGCGCCACGTACTGCGAGCCTGGCGGCGCCAGGCCGGTACCGGCCAGACCGGACGGCCCGGTACGGTCGAAGATCCACTGGATCGGCGAGCCGGTCACCGCCAGGAACGGTCCGTCGATCACCTTGCGGTCGAAGATCATGTGAATGTTCACGATCGGGGAGGCGCCCAGCTCCGTGAGGCTCGCCGGGTCCGGATGCGCTCCGGCCGGAAGCAGCGCGGCGGCGGCCGGCGGCGGCACGGCGAGCACCACCGCGTCGGCGGTCAGCACCGCCGGCTCGGCCCGCCCGGCACCTGTCGAGATCGCCAGCTCGTAGCCGGCATCCGTCCGGGTGATCGAGCGGACCTTCACGTTGGTGCGCACGTCAGCGCCGGCGTCCGCGAGCGCCTTGGCCGCGGCCTCGCCATGCAGCTGCTGCAACGGCACGTCGGACCAGCCGATGTCGGCCGCGTCCGCCCGCTCCAGCAGGCCGGACCGCACCACCTTCGCCGCGAGGCCCAGCGACGCCTCGGCCGCCGGCACGTTCAGCGTCGCGACGGTGAGCAGCTCCCAGAGCGTCTCGGTGGCCGTGGGGCCCTGCCGGTGCGCCGTCAGCCAGTCGCCGAACGACCGGCCGTCGACGGCCGCCGAGCGCTGGTCGAGCCGGCCGAGCTGGAACGCGGCCAGCGCGGCGGCGACCCGCTGACCGGGAGCCAGGGCCTTGTAGCCGAGCAGCGCCGGGGCCAGGTGCAGCGGCGCGGGCAGCCTGGCCTTCGTCCGGCGCAGCCGAGCGTGCGTGCCGAGCCGGTCCCCGAGCAGCACCGGCACGTCCAGCCGCTCCTGCAGCGTGGTCTGGTGCTCGACGCCGAGCCGGTTCAGAAGGCCCCGGTAGGCCGTGCAACACCGCATGAACACGTGCTGCCCGGTGTCCACCCACAGGCCCCTGCGGTCGAACGACGCGGTCGCGCCGCCCAGCCGGGGCCGGGCCTCCAGCACCACCACGTCGGCACCGCTGTCGGCGGCCACCAGCGCGGCGGACAGACCAGCCAGGCCGCCACCGACGACGGCTACCCGCGGCCGTGCCACGAGGGTCTCACCGGTTACGGGGCCACACCTCCGGCACCCGGGGCCGCCGCGCGGGCCCGTTCGGGCCGGCCGGCCAGGCTGCGGGCGGCGACCATGGCCTTCTCCCGGGCGGGCAGCGACACCCGCTGGGTCAGCACGGCCGTCGGGTCGGCCTGAATCCGGCGGTTGAGCCGCAGGTAGATCCCGGCGAGGGCACCACAGCAGGCGGCGCTGCGCCGGTCGAGCAGATCCAGCAGCACCAGGCCGCGGGAGTACCACTCCTCGGCGCGTGCCGTGCCCATCCGCAGATAGTCGACGAGCGCGTCCTGCGGGCCGCCGAGGACACCGTCCGCGTCGACGGCCAGCTTCACGCCGGCGGCGGCGAGCTCGGCCTGCGGCAGGTAGGTCCGTCCGCCCAGCAGGTCCTCCCGCACGTCGCGCAGGATGTTCGTCTGCTGCAGCGCGACGCCGAGCGCATCCGCGATCGCGGGGGCGTCGCGGCGCCCGGCGGCCTCGGTCGTGCCGAAGATGCCGAGCGAGAGGCGGCCGATCGTGCCGGCGACCAGCCGGCAGTAGCCGACCATGTCGTCGAACGTGTCGTAGGTGCTCGGGACGATGTCGCTCTCGACGCCGTCCGCGAGCTCGATGAACGCCTCCAGCGGGATCGGGAAGCGCTTCGCGGCATCCGCTAGGGCGACGAGCACCGGGTCGGAGCTGTTCGGGTCCAGGCCGCGGATGTCGGCCCGCGCCTTGGCCAGGCCCTCGGCCTTCTGGTCATCCGGGAGGTCCCCGTCGCCGATGTCGTCGAGGCGGCGGGAGAACGCGTAGACGGCCGACAGCGCGGCGCGGCGGTCCGCCGGCAGCAGCCTGATCCCGTAGGAGAAGTTCTTCGCCGCCTGCTTTGTGATCTCCTCGCAGGCCGCGTAGGCCTCGGCCACGGTAGGACGTGACGCGGCGGCGGTCATGAGGCCTCCCCCTCGTCACCTCGCCGGCTGTGCCGGCTGTCAGCCTGAGTCATCGCAGGCCAGGCGCTGGCCGGCTCGTTCACGGACCCGCTCTCGGTGTTCCCCAGGTCGGCGCCGGTCACGACGCCCGAAAGGGTGGTCGCCGCGACGGCCGGGGCTGGCACCGAGGTGGCCCGCCGGGCCGCCGGGCTTGTCGCGCGAGCCGGTTCCGCCTTGGCTGCAACCGAAACAGCCGGGACTGCCGTGGCTCGCACCGGGTTCGGCGACGGCGGCGGTGACTCGCACAGCGGAGGCAGGCCGCCGGCCGCGGCCGCGCCGGCGCGCATCGACGGCGTATAGGCACGGGCCGCCACCCACAGCGCGGCCCCGGCCAGTCGGGGCTTGCTCGCCTTCGGAGCGCCGCCGAGCACCTCATAGCCGGCCTGGCGGACCGCGTGCAGCGCCGCGCGGCCCCCACCGATGAAGCCGGCGATGGCCAGCCTCATCCGGCCGTCCAGCAGGCTGGCCAGCGGCGCGCCCTGGTCCAGGATCGTCGTCGCCCTGGCGACCTGGAAGGCCATCAGGTTGCGCAGCGCCGGCGACGCGGTCGGCGCGGCGAGGTCGGTCTCGGCGACGCCGAAGGTGTCGAGGTCCTCCAGCGGCAGGTAGATCCGCCCGGCCGCGTAGTCCTCGGCGACGTCCTGCAGGTGCTCGGCCAGCTGCAGCGCGGTGCAGACCCGGTCGGAGAGGATCAGCCGGTCGGGCGTGGCCTTGCCGAGCACCCCGAGCACCATCCGCCCGATCGGGTCGGCCGACAGGGTGCAGTAGCGCAGCAGGTCGTCGAAGGCCGGGTAGCGGGTGACCCGCTGGTCCAGCCGGTTCGCCTCGATCAGCCGCAGGAACGGCTCGGCCGGCAGGTCGCAGGCCGTCACCGTCGTCGCCAGCCGCTGGTGCACCGGCAGCGCCGGTCCCGCGCCGGTCCAGATCCGCTCCAGGTCGGCCGCGAGCTGGTCGAGCAGGGCGAGCCGGTCGCCGGGGGCCTCGTCGCCGATGTCGTCGACCAGGCGGGCGAACCCGTAGATGGCCTTGAAGTGCTCGCGAATGGCGGCGGGCAGCACGACGGGCGACACCGGGAAGTTCTCCCCGTACGCGGCACGCAGCACCTCATCGGTGGAGGTCGCGATATCGGTGATACCGGCCGGCTCTGCCCGCCGGCCGGGGGCGGCGGTCCGGGCGTCGATGGGGGTCATGCGCCTCTCGTTCTCCTGAAGTCTCGGGGGCTCGCGGGCCGCGGCCAGGTTCCTGGTCGGGTTTGGCGCGGGTCCGCCCGCTGCTGAGGGGTCGAGGGGAAGCCGGGCCGATGGGCGCGCGCCGGGTCAGGGCGGCGTGACGTCGCCGACGGCGAGCCGGCGACCGGCGCGCTCGCTATCCGAACACGTTGGCCAGCCTGCGGTAGAGCGGCGGCGCCGCCCCGTGCACGCGCGCGGCCAGCGACATCCACCCTGGCACCCATACCTCGGCGTCGCCGCGCGCGACGCCGGCGAGCATGCGGTCCGCGACCAGGCTCGGGGGGATCGCCTTGGGCCACCGGCGGACGTACGGGGCGCCACGGCGGTGGAAGAACGGTGTGTCCACGGCGCCCGGTAAGCAGAGGGTGACCAGGATGCCGCGTCCTCGGACCTCGGAGCGCAGCGCGTCGGCGAAGCCCACCAGCGCCGCCTTGCTGGCGGAGTAGGCGACCTCGCCGCGCACCCCCAGCGCGCCCGCGACGCTGCCCACCAGCAGGATGCGACCCTCGCCGCGGTCGAGCATCGCCGGCAGGACCGCCCGGACCAACATCATCGGCGCGAGCACGTTGACGGTGACCAGGTCCCGCAGCGCGTTCGGGGACATCACCTCGAACGGCCCGGCGGCACCGATACCCGCCGACAGGACCAGCAGGTCGACGTGACCGAGCAGCTCGGTGGCCCGCGCGGCGACCGCGGTCTCCGCGCCCACCGTGGTCAGGTCCGTGGCGAACCGGTGGCCACCGGTCGCCGCGGCCACCTCGTCGAGGGCCACACCGTTACGGCCGATGAGGAGGGTCTTGGTGTCGTCCTGGGCGAGCCTGAGAGCGGCCGCGCGGCCGATCCCGCTGGAGGCGCCGGTGACGAGTGCCGTCCGTGGTGGCCAGGGAGCGGACGCGGCCGCCCGAGCCCTGCTGATCACCGGGCGGGAGGCCCGATCCTGGACAGCAGGACGAGAGCGGGTGCTCACGCCTCACACACCTCCGGTCGCGTCGGGCGCCAGGCCCACTGTGCGGCCGACCGCGTCGCGGCCGGCGGTCGTGGGGCCACCCACCCAGGGTGACGGGGGGACGCCATGACCCCCCAGAAATCCCAACTGCCCGACAACACCCTTGCGGTCATCCTCGAGCCGCGGGTGCGCGTCGATGCCACGCCCCCGGGCAGCCCCATCATTTCACCGCCCCCCGGCGATCCCGTCCATGGTCAGGTGGATGACATCACGCACCTACGCCGGTGGCGCACGGCCGATACTCGTCCACCGAAGGGTACGGAACGATTACCCAGAGCGCATCTTGCGGCCCCCGGCCAACCATTCATTTGATTTACGGCTGTGAATCGGGCCGGAATGACACAGCGGCGACATGATGCAGACACCGTAGCTGTGATAAGGACATGGCCCGGACATCCGGCGGGACACAACTGTGACACCGTTGTGACAATCGTCGCCCGCCGACAACGGGTCGCTCACGCGGAACCGAGGGCCACCGGGTCACCGGGGCGAACGACCAAAGAGATGCCCCCCACCGAGTCCACCATCCGGAGGCAGGAACCTTTGACACCTTCGGAGTGGCGCGACCACGGATCCCAACACGGGTCACGGTCCGGATGGGGAAACGGCTGCCGCACGGACACAACCCTACCGTCCCGGACAAACAAGATCAAAAGGGGCTCTCGGGGCGCAGCGCGCCTAACCCGGCAGGCCACCGGGTTTTATCGGCGCCAACGGGTGTGTAGGTGAGATCTGTCACGGCGGGATCGATCGGGACCGCTAGAACCGTGCTGTCCGACGGAGCCGGACGAGGCGGCACCATCGACCAGCGCCGCGCCGACGCGCCGGCCAGCTGCCGCCGACCCGGGCCGTCGTGCGAGGTGAGTCATGCCTGGTGGCCGAAGCGGGCCAGCCCCGGAAGCCGCCAGGCATGGCTCGACACCGCGGGACGTCACCGGACGTCACCGGACGTCACCAGTAGGTGGCCATCAGCTCATGGCTCCAGGCGGGCTGGCGGACCTCGGAGCGTGGGGCGAACTCGGCGAAGTAGGGCTTGAGATCGAGGACGGGAGTGCCCTCGACCGCGTCCAGGCCGCACACCGTCACGGTCAGGCCGGTCACCGCGACCAGCTCGCAGGTCGTGACGCCCAGCCGGTTCGGCCGGTCCTTGTTGCGCTGCGCCAGCACGCCGGCCTCCGGCCACGACCGGTTGCCGCGCGGATGACGGGCACCGCGCTCCACCTTCGCCTCGTCGACCAGGTGGAACAGGAATAGCACCTCCAGGTGCGAGAACTCCGCCAGCCCGCGGGTGGCCTCGACCGTCACCGCGGCCGGGTCGAGCTCGATCACGGCCTCAACCGGCGCCCAGTCGTCATCGACCGCCGCCGTGCGGGGTGACCGCACGAACCCCAGCGCCGCTACCTGGAACAGGTCCATCCAACGCCTACCTCTCGGGTTGGGTCATACCTCGTGGCCACGGATCTCGGCCCTCGTCCGGCCACCAGGCATGACTCGGCCTCCTCGGGCTCAGCCCGTGTAGTGGCCGTCGGCGACGGTGAGGGCGTCGTCGAGGATGGCCAGGCCTTCGCGGAGCTCGCCGACGGTGATGGTGCAGGGCGGGACGACGTGGGTCCGGTTGAAGTGGGTGAACGGCCAGAGGCCGCGCTCCTTGCACGCGCCGATGAAGGCCGCCATCGGGGCCGCGTCGGGGCCGGCCGCGTTGAACGGGACAAGCGGCTCCCGGGTCTCCCGGTCACGGACCAGCTCGATCGCCCAGAAGACGCCGAGGCCGCGGACTTCGCCGACGCTCGGGTGGTTGGCGGCGAACTTCGCCAGCTCCGGCCCGATTACCTCGGTTCCGAGCATCCGGGCGTGCTCGACGATGCCCTCCTCCTCGAAGGCCCGGATCGAGCCGACCGCGGCCGCACAGGCCAACGGGTGGCCGGAGTACGTCAGGCCGCCCGGATAGGGGCGGGTCGCGAACGCGTCCGCGACCTTCGGGCCCATGATGACGCCGCCCAGCGGGACGTAGCCCGAGTTGACGCCCTTGGCGAAGCAGATCAGGTCCGGGACGATGTTCCAGTGGTCGGCGGCGAACCACTCACCGCAGCGACCGAACCCGGACATCACCTCGTCCAGGATCAGCAGGATGCCGTACCGGTCGCACAGCTCGCGCACCCCGGCCAGGTAGCCGTCCGGCGGGACGAGGATGCCGTTCGTGCCGACGACGGTCTCCAGCAGCACGGCGGCGACCGTCTGCGCGCCCTCCATGGCGATCACATCGGCGAGGTGCGCGAGCGCGCGCTCGCCCTCCTGCTCGGCGCTGTCGGCGTAGAACGGCGAACGGTACGGGTAGGGCCCGTAGAAGTGGACGACGCCCGACATCCCCGGCTCGCTCGCCCAGCGGCGCGGCTCACCGGTGAGGACGATCGAGCCCCCGGTGGCGCCGTGATACGAGCGGTAGGTCGAGAGAACCTTGTGGCGGCCGGTGACGAGGCGGGCCATCCGCACCGCGTTCTCGGTCGCCTCGGCGCCGCCGTTGGTGAAGAAGACCTTGTCGAGGTCGCCGGGCGCGTGCGACGCGATGAGCCGCGCGGCCTCCGAGCGGGCCTCGTTCGCGTGGAACGGAGCGATCGTGGTCAGCTTGCCGGCCTGCTCGATGATGGCTTCGATGATCTTCGGGTGCTGGTGGCCGATGTTGGCATTCACCAGCTGGGATGAGAAGTCCAGGTAACGGCGACCGGACTCGTCCCAGAAGCAGCTGCCCTCGGCCCGGTTCACCACCAGCGGGGTCAACGCCGCCTGCGCCGACCACGAGTGGAAGACGTGCTTGCGGTCGTCGTCGTAGGTCCTGCTGTTCATGACCCGCTGCCTCCTTGCCGCCCAGGGCCTGCCATCGAGGGGCCCGCTCGAGGGGCCGAGCGCGCACCTGTGCACCGGTCGCCGGGAAGTCCCGCCCCCAAGGAAACCTGAGGTTGGTGCCCGAGACGACCCACTGCGCCAGGATGCCCGACACACCGGACCGGCTCGCTCGGCGGTCGCGGGTGGGGTGCGCGCCGCCGGGCAAGCCGGGTGATCATGGTTCCGGCCGGTCCCGACCGGCGGGGAGCCGTTCGGGACCGGCCGGCGCGGCTCAGGCGCCGTTCGGCGCGAGAGTCACGGTCTGCGGCTTGAAGCCGGTGCCGGCGACGTCGACCCCGCCTGCCTTGAGGTCGGCCAGTGCCTTGTTGACGTAGTCGTTCGTGTAGGCGAGACCTTCAGGGTCCTTGGTGAGGACGGTCTGCCCATCAGCGTTCTTGGTGCCCTTGGCGATCGAGACGGTCTGGTCCCAGGCCGCCTTGTCGATCAGGCCGATGCCGTTGGGCGACGGCCAGATCAGCTTGTTGATCTCGTTCATCTGCCACAGCTGGTGGCTGGCGCCGAGCTTCGACCCGGCGGCGACCACCATGTCACGGCAGTCGGACGCGTTGTCGCGGCAGTAGATCCAGCCCTTCATGGACGCTTCGACGAATTTCGTCGTTGTGTCCTGGTACTTCTTGTCGCTCTGCAGTTTGGACGTATTCGCCCAGATGGCGTCCTGCAGCATCGCGGTGCCGACGTCGTTCCAGTTGATGACGTTGAAGTCGCTCGGCTGGTAGAGCTTGCCGGTGGCCGGGTTCGTCGCCTCCAGCACCTGGGCGTACTCGTTGTAGCTCATCGCCTGGGCGGCGTCGATGTCGCCCGACAGCAGGCCCTTCATGTCGAACTGCTGCTGGACCAGCGTGATGTCCTTGGACGGGTCGACCTTGGCCTTGGTCATCCCGGCGAACAGCTCGTACTCGTTGCCGAACCCCCAGTCACCGACCTTCTTGCCCTTCAGGTCGGCCGGCCCGGTGATGTTCTTGTCCTTGAAGCTGACCTGCAGCGTGCCGGACCGCTGGAAGATCTGCGCGACGTCGGTGATCTGCGCGCCCTGCTCCCGGGACGCCAGCGCCTTGGGCACCCAGGCGATCGCGTAGTCGGCCTTGCCCTGGGCCAGCACGGTCTGCGGGACGATGTCGGTGCCGCCCTCGAGGATCTTCACATCGAGGCCGGCGTCCTTGTAGTAGCCCTTCTTCTCCGCCGCGATGTAGCCGGCGAACTGAGCCTGGGTGAACCACTGCAGCTGCAGCTTCACCGGCGTCAGCCCCGAAGACGTGCCGCCTGCGCTGCCGCCGCCGCTGGAACTCGAGCCACACGCCGCGAGTGCGAGCGCCACGGCGAGTCCCGCGGCGAGCCCCCCGGCCAACCGTCGTTTCATGTACCCCTCCGGTACTCCCTGGCCGCGCCGGGCGCGCCAGTGGCGACGCTTCAGGCCCGACACGGCTCTCCAGCCGATCCCGCGGGCCACGCCGCCCGTACCTCGCGAAGAAGATCCACCGGGCCACGCCGCCCGCCGACGAACCGGATGTCCACGGGCAACGCCGCCCGCCTGGCGGCCCGGTTCGCCGCTTGTCTGCCGCCTATGCCCGTTGGCGCCCGTCCGTCGCCGCTGCCTGTTCGGTCGTGCCGTCGGCCGGGCCGGCCGCCGCCGCCGCGGAGCCGGCCGCCGCCGCCGCGGAGCCGGCCGCCGCCGCGGCGGGACGGCCGCCCGCCGAGCCGCCCCGGCGTGACCAGCCGGCCGAGCCACCCCGCCGCCACGGGGTCGCGAGCCACTCCAGGAGCCCGGCGACGAGGTAGACGGCGAGCCCGAGCACACAGGCCGCGGCCACGAAGGCCCAGGCCCGGGGATAGGCGGTGTTCGACGCCGCCGAGGTGATCCGGGAGCCGAGCCCGTTCTGCCGGCCGCCGAAGTACTCGGACACCACCGCCGCGATCACCGCCAGCGACGACGCCAGCCGGAAGCCGGTGAAGATGTAGGGGACGGCCCCGGGAAGCTGGACCGTCCGGGCGAACCGCCACGGCCCGACGGCCAGCGAGCGCATCAGCTCGCGCTGCACGTCCGGCACCTGGCGCAGCCCCCGCACAGTGTTCACGAACACCGGGAAGAAGACCACGATCGCGACCACCAGGCGGCGTGGCACCGCGGAGGTCGTCGAGAACATCGTGTTGAACAGCGGGGCCAGCGCGATGATCGGAACGGCGTTCATCGCCGCCGCGAGCGGCCCGAGCAGCCCGTCGACGATCTTCGACCTGGCGGCCACCACCGCCCCGAGCAGGCCGGCGACCAGGCCGACCACCAGACCGACGACCGCGTTCGCCCCGGTCGCCCGCGACGTCTGGACGATGACCCGGAAGCTGTGCCGGAACTGCGTCCAGATCTCCGACGGCGCGGGCAGCAGGTAGGGCTGGATGTGGTAGGCCCGCACGTAGCCCTCCCACGCCGTGATCCCGACGACGCCTACCACCACCGGCGGCAGGACGACGGCCAGGCGGCCCTTGGACCATCGGCCGAGACGCGTGGCGTGACGGGTACGCCCGGCCGGCGTGGCGCCGGTGTCCAGCGCCGGCGCGCCCGTCGGGCTCACGTCCCGCCTCCGGCCCGCAGCGCCTCGCGCACCGCGGTCACCGCGGCGAAGAAGGCGGCCTGTTCGCGCACGTCGTCGGCGTCCGCGGCGGTCGGCCCGCCGGTCTCCCCCGGCGGCGCCGGCTCGCCCTCGCCGCCGCGACCGGGCCCGAGCCGGCCGGGCAGGTCGACGTCGATGATGTCCGTGATCCGGCCGGGCCGCGGCGACATCACCGCCACCCGGTCGGAGAGGAACACCGCCTCCGGGATCGAGTGGGTGACCAGGATGACCGTGGTCCCGGTCTCGTGGCGAATCCGGGCCAGCTCACTCTGCATCCGCTCGCGGGTCATCTCGTCCAGCGCGCCGAACGGCTCGTCGAGCAGCAGCAACGGCGGGCGTTCGGCCAGGGCTCGAGCGATCGCCACCCGCTGCTGCATGCCGCCGGAAAGCTGGGCCGGCCAGTGCCCGGCGAAGTCGCTGAGGCCGACCAGGTCGAGCAGTTCGCGGGCGCGGGCCCGGCGGTCCTTCCTGCCCACGCCGTGCACCTGCAGGGGCAGCTCGACGTTGCCGGCGACCGTACGCCACTCCAGCAGCCCCGCCTGCTGGAACGCGATGCCGTACCGCTGGGCGGCCCGGGCGGCCGGGGCCGGCTCGCCGAAGACCCGCACCTCGCCCCGCGTCGGCTCGACGAGGTCGGCGACCAGGCGCAGCAGCGTCGACTTGCCGCAGCCGGACGGGCCGATCAGCGAGACGAACTCGCCGGTGGCCACCGTCAGGTCGATGCCGGCGAGGGCGACGGTCGCCCCACCACCGGCCACCGGGAAGACCTTGTCGACGCCGCGCACCGCGACGGCCGGCACCGCGGTCGCCGGGCTCGCCTCGCTGGCTGGCCGGTCCCGCTCGCGGGGCGGCGGCGGGTCCGTCTCGGGCGGGCCGGGGCTGCCCTGGACCGCGGCCGATCCGGAGGGTCCGCCGGCGGGTCGCGCGGTCATGTCGTCACCTTCTGGGTCTTCGGGGCGTTACCAACGGTCGGCGGCGCCGAGACGGCCGCGCCCCGCCGCGCCTGGCCCGGCCGCCAGGTCAGCGCGATCTCGACCAGCGAGACCAGCCCGGCCACGAGCAGGCCGGTGACCGCCGCGCCGAGCACGGCGTCGTAGAGCTTGGTCGAGTCGCTGGTCGCGGACTGGGAGTAGGCGATGATCAGGCGCCCGACGCCGCCGTCGGTGCCGGTGGAGATCTCCGCCACGATGGCGCCGATCACCGCCGAGGCGGCGGCCAGCCGCAGCGCCGGCAGCAGGAACGGGACCGCCGCGGGCAGCCGCAGCCGCAGCAGCGTCTGCCGCCAGGACGCGGCGTAGCTGCGCATCAGCTCGACCGAGCTGGCCGCGGGCGACTGCAGGCCGCGCAGCATCCCGACCGCGACCGGGAAGAACGCCAGGTAGGCGGCGATCAGGGCCACGGTCATCCAGTCCTGCCAGCGCAGCCCGCCCAGGTGCAGCTGGCCGCTCCAGCCGGCGACGAGCGGCGCCAGCGCGATCAGCGGCACGGTCTGGCTGGCGATGATGTACGGCAGCAGCCCGCGCTCGACGATGCGCAGCCGGGTCATCAGGACCGCGAGCAGCACCCCGACGACGACGCCGGCCAGCAGGCCCGCCAGCGCCACCCGCAGCGTGTACCAGATGCCCTTGAGCACGGCCATCCCGACGGTCTGGCTGCCGTCGAGGGCGACCTCCTGGTGCCCGAGCTGCGCCAGGACCGACCAGACGTGCGGCATGGAGACGTCGTCGTTGCGCGGCAGCACCGGCACACCGAGAACCCGGCCGCCGTGCGGCGAGCCGACGAGCTTGTACAGCTCCCAGACCACGCAGACCAGCACCACCGCCAGGACCGCGAGCCCGGCGCGGCGCAGCCGTTCGCCCCAGCCGCCGGCGGCGGGTCCGGACGGCGCGACGTCCGCGAGGCCGAGCGCCGCGGTGGCGGCCGACTCGTCGACGGAGGCTGTGATCGTCATGGCGCCTCGGGAGCGGCCGGGGCCTTCGCCCGGATGTGCTCGGCGATCGCGGGGATCACCTGCTCGCCGTACGCCTCCAGGGTCGCCACCTTGGCGTCGTGCTGCAGGTAGACGGCGAACTGGTCGACGCCGAGCGCGGCCAGCTCCGTCAGCCGCCGGACGTGCGCCTCGGCCGGCCCGAGCAGGCAGAACCGGTCGACGATCTCGTCCGGGACGAACGTGGTGTGGGTGTTCCCGGCGCGGCCGTGCTCGTTGTAGTCGTAGCCCGTCCGGCCCTCGATGTACGACGTGAGCGCGGCCGGGATGGCCGAGCCGCCTGCGCCGTAGCGCGCGACGAGGTCGGCCACGTGGTTGCCGACCATGCCGCCGAACCAGCGGCACTGGTCGCGCTGGTGGGCCATCGACGCGGCGTCCCCCGGCCCGACGTAGGCGGGCGCGGCGACGCAGATCTTCACGGCGGCCGGGTCGCGGCCGGCGGCGGCCGCCGCGGTGCGCACGGCGTCGATCGTCCAGGCGGTGATGTCCGGGTCGGCGAGCTGCAGGATGAAGCCGTCGCCGATCTCGCCGGTCAGCGCCAGCGCCTTCGGCCCGTAGCCGGCGATCCAGATGTCCAGCCGGGAGTCGAGGCCCCACGGGAAACGCAGCTTCGTGCCGTTGACCTCGGCCTCGCGGCCGTTCGCCAGCTCGCGGACGACGCCGACGCAGTCCCGCAGCGTCGCGAGCGTGGTCGGCTTGCCGTTCAGGACGCGGACGGCGGAGTCACCCCGCCCGATGCCGCAGATCGTCCGGTTGCCGTACATCTCGTTGAGCGTGGCGAACAGCGACGCCGTCACCGTCCAGTCCCGGGTCGCCGGGTTGGTGACCATCGGCCCGACGACGACCTTGCGGGTCGCGGCCAGGATCTGGCTGTAGATGACGAACGGCTCCTCCCACAGCAGGTGGGAGTCGAACGTCCACACGTGCGAGAAGCCGAGCGTCTCGGCCTGGCGGGCGAGCTCCACCACCCGGGAGGCCGGCGGGTTCGTCTGCAGCACAACACCGATGTCCATATCCCGCTGTACCTCCTTGTTCGCGGCGCTGTGACATTGGTTCGCGGCGTCCGGGCACTGTGACTTTCGGTTCGCGGCGTCCGGGCGCCGCCCTCCGCCGCGAACGGGACTTCGCTCCGTCGGGTGGGCCAGTCAGGCCCCTTCGCTTCGCTCGGGGCCTGCTGGACCACCCGACTACGCGAAGTCGCTGGGTACCGGCCTCCCCGTTCCCTCCCTACCTACCTCCGCTTCTACCTACCTCCGCCCCACGGCTTCGCCTAGTCCGGTGGGCCTGCTGGACCACCCGACTACGCGAAGTCGCTGGCCCCCGCTACCTACCTCGATCTCTCCACTCGACCCCAAGGCTTCGCGCGGTCCGGTGGGGCGACAGAGGCGAGCGAAGCGACCTAACCGTTGCCTGTGCCCCAAGGCTTCGCGTAGTCCGGTGGGCCAGCAGGCGCGAGCGAAGCGAAGTGCCTGACTGGCCCACCGGACGGAGCGGAGCTCGTTCGCGGCGGAGACGCGAGCCGGAGGTCCCAACCGCAGCGAAGCAAGGTTGGGGCCGGAGGCTCGCGCCCGGACGCCGCGAACCAAAGTCATCTCGTCCGGGGAAAGCCGAGCTCCACCGAGCTCGTCGCCGGGTCGGGCCAGCGGGTGGTGACGACCTTCGTCTTGGTGTAGAACCTGATCCCGTCCGGCCCGTACATGTGCAGGTCGCCGAACAGCGAGGCCTTCCAGCCGCCGAAGCTGTAGTACGAGACCGGCACCGGGATCGGCACGTTGACGCCGACCATGCCGGCCTGGACGTCGAAGGTGAACCGGCGCGCGGCACCGCCGTCCCGGGTGTAGATCGCGACGCCGTTGCCGTACGGGTTGTCCTCGACGAGCTTCACCGCCTCGGTGTAGGTCTCACAGCGCACCACCGCGAGGACCGGGCCGAAGATCTCGTCGGTGTAGACCGTGCTGGTCGTCGACACGTTGTCGATCAGACTCGGGGCGAGGAAGAAGCCGGGGCCTGACGAGATCGGGTCGTCGCGGCCGTCGATGACGAGGGTGGCGCCGTCGGTCTTGGCGGTTTCCAGGTAGCCGGCGACCCGGTCGCGGGCCTCGCGGGTGATGACCGGGCCCATCTCGCTGTCCGGGTCGATGCCCGGGCCAACCTTGATCTTGCGGACCCGCTCGGCGATCGCCTCGACCAGCGGGTCGGCGCAGTCACCGACCGCGGCGACGACGGAGACCGCCATGCAGCGCTCGCCAGCCGAGCCGTAGCCAGCCGAGACAGCGGCGTCGGCCGCGGCCGCGATGTCCGCGTCCGGCAGCACGATCATGTGGTTCTTCGCGCCGCCGAGGGCCTGCACCCGCTTGCCGGCCGCGGTGCCCGTCTCGTAGACGTAGCGGGCGATCGGGGTCGAGCCGACGAAGCTGAGCGCCTCGACGTCCGGGTGGGTGAGCAGCGTGTCGACGGCGAGCTTGTCGCCCTGGAGCACGGTGAACACACCGTCCGGCACGCCGGCCTGGGCGAGCAGCTCGGCGAGCAGCAGCGACGCCGACGGGTCACGCTCCGACGGCTTGAGGATGAACGCGTTGCCGCAGGCCAGAGCGTTCGACAGCATCCACAGCGGGACCATCGCCGGGAAGTTGAACGGGGTGATGCCCGCGACGACGCCCAGCGGCTGGCGGATCTCGTGGACATCGACGCCGGTCGACACCTGCTCGGAGAAGCCGCCGCGCAGCAGGCTCGGCGCGCCGCAGGCGAACTCGACGTTCTCCAGGCCGCGCGCGATCTCGCCGAGCGCGTCGTCGACGGTCTTGCCGTGCTCGGCGGTGATGAGCTTCGCGAGCTCGGTCCGGTTGGCGTACAGCAGCTCACGGAACCGGAACATCACCTCGGCCCGGCGGCCGAGGCCGGTGCTGCGCCAGCCGGTGAACGCCGTCTTGGCGCTCGCGACCGCCGCGTTGATCTCCTCAAGGCTCGCCAAGGCGACCTGCGCGGCCTGCTCACCGGTCGCCGGGTTCCACACCGGCCCGAACCGGCCGGAGCCACCCGCCGCCGCCTTGCCATCGATCCAGTGCCCGATTTCCCGCATGGTGACCTCTCCCGGTGCCGTTCGTCCTGACACGCCTATCCTGGCCGGCGTCGCCCGCACCACCAAACTGAGTGCTTACTTAGCTAACTTCGTATCCGCTCCTTCGCCGTCACGCAGGGGTTGTGGGGCAGGGCGCCGAGCGCCCTACCTGTCGGGCGCTGCGCGCCCTCCAAACGCTTGTCCCGCCAGAGCCCTGCAGTCCGTGGTCCGCGTTCGACGAGCCCGGTTTCTTGGCTGGCATGGGCTGTGACCTATCTCCCACGGCCGAACGGGTCAACGCAGGTACTGGGAGAGTCCGCGGCGCAGGAACTGGCCGTGGCCGGAGCGGCCGTGGAAGGCGCCGTCCGCGACGACGACGCTGCCCCGGGACAGCACTGTCTCGACCTTCCCGGCGATCTCAAAGCCCTCCCAGGCCGAATGGTCGATGTTCATGTGATGCGTGGCCGCGCTGATCGTGGTCGTCGCCCGAGGGTCGTAGAGCACGATGTCCGCGTCCGAGCCGGGCTGGATCACGCCCTTCTTCGGGTAGAGGCCGAACATCCGGGCTGGCGTCGTCGAACAGGTCTCGACCCAGCGTTCCAGCGGGAGCTTCCCGGTGGCGACGCCCTGGTAGACGAGGTCCATCCGGTGCTCCACCGTCCCGATCCCGTTCGGGATCTTGGTGAAGTTCCCGCGCCCGAGCTCCTTCTGGTCCTTGAAGCAGAACGGGCAGTGGTCGGTGGAGACGACCGCGAGGTCGTCGGTGCGCAGGCCGCGCCACAGGTCGTCACGATGTGTCCTGTCAGAGTGCGGCTCCCCGCGCGGGCGCAGCGGCGGCGAGGCCACCCACTTCGCCCCCTCGAAGCCGGGTGCGCCGAGCTGGTCCTCCAGGGTGAGGTACAGGTACTGCGGGCAGGTCTCGGCGAACACGTTGCGCCCCGCGGACCGGGCCGCCGAGACGTGCGCCAGCGCCTCGGACGCCGACATGTGGACGAAGTACAGCGGAGTGTTCCCGGCGACCTGGGCGAGCACCGCGGCCCGGTGGGTCGCCTCGCCTTCCAGCGCCGAGGGCCGGGTGATGCCGTGGTAGACCGGGCCGGTCTGGCCGCGGGCGACGGCCTGGGCGGCGAGCACGTCGATCGCGATGCCGTTCTCGGCGTGCATCATGATCAGCGCGCCGTTGTCGGTCGCCTTCTGCATCGCCCGCAGGATCTGGCCGTCGTCGCTGTAGAAGACGCCCGGGTAGGCCATGAACAGCTTGAAGCTGGTGATCCCCTCGTGCGCCACGAGGTAGTCCATGGCCTTGAGCGCCTCGTCGTCGACCCCACCCATGATCATGTGGAAGCCGTAGTCGATCGCGCAGTTGCCGTCCGCCAGCTCGTGCCAGACGGCCAGCCCGTCCTGGACGACCTCACCGGTGCGCTGCACGGCGAAGTCGATGATCGTGGTCGTGCCGCCCCAGGCCGCCGCCGCCGTGCCGGACGCGAAGTCGTCCGAGGCGAACGTGCCACCGAACGGCAGCTTCATGTGGGTGTGCACGTCCACCCCACCGGGGACGACGTACTTCCCGGTCGCGTCGAGCACCGTGTCGGCGGTGACACCGGCCGCTGCGCCCGGCGCGTAGAGCGCGGCGATGGTCTCGCCGTCAATGAGCACGTCCTGCGGGGTCGCGCCCAGCGGGCCCACGACGGTCCCACCGGTGATCAGCGTCTTCATCGAGGCTCTTCCTTCTCTGGTTCGCTCCGTCCGGGCGCGGCCCTCCGGCCCCTTGCTCGCTTCGCTCCCAAGGGACCTCCGGGCCGCGTCCTCCTCCGCGAACGTGCCCTCCGGCGACCTCCGCTGCGGCCCGGCCCCTTCGCTTCGCTCGGGGCCGGGCCTCCGCGGAGGCCCGCCTCCGGGCCAGCTCGGTTACGAACACGTGAACGTCGCGGACGGTCCAGGAGGATAGGAACGGGAGCAGTTCGTCAGGGGGCCGTCAGGTCGCCGTACTGGTCGGGGCGGCGGTCACGGTAGAAGGCCCACCGGTTGCGCACGGTCGTCAGCAGCTCCAGGTCCAGGTCGCGGACCATCAGCTCGGGCTCGTACGGGTCGCCGGTCCCGTTGACGAACTGGCCCTCGGGGTCGACGAAGTACGAGGTGCCGTAGAAGTCGTCATCGCCGAGGTCCTCGACGCCGACCCGGTTGATCGCGCCGATGAAGTACTCGTTCGCGACGGCCGCCGCCGGCTGCTCCAGCTTCCAGAGGTAGTTCGAGAGGCCGCGCGAGGTCGCCGACGGGTTGAAGACCAGCTCGGCGCCGTTGAGCCCGAGCGCCCGCCAGCCCTCCGGGAAGTGCCGGTCGTAGCAGATGTAGACGCCGACCCGGCCGACCGCGGTGTTGAACACCGGGTAGCCGAGGTTGCCCGGCCGGAAGTAGTACTTCTCCCAGAACCCGGGCGTGTGCGGGATGTGCGTCTTGCGGTACTTGCCGAGGTACGTCCCGTCGGCGTCGATGACCGCGGCCGTGTTGTAGAGGACGCCCGGCTGCTCCTGCTCGTAGACCGGCAGCACCAGCACGACGCCGAGCTCGGCGCACAGCGCCTGGAACCGCTCGACCGTCGGGCCGGGCACGGACTCGGCGTACTCGTAGTACACCGGGTCCTGCACCTGGCAGAAGTACGGGCCGTAGAACAGCTCCTGGAAGCACATGACCTTGGCGCCCTGCTCGGCGGCCGAGCGCAGGTAGTCCTCGTGCGCCTTGATCATGGATTCCTTGTCGCCCGTCCACTTCGCCTGGACGAGCGCCGCGCGGATCACCCTGCTCATCGCTGCTCTCCCCTCCGCGGACCTGACGCACGACCTAGGACTCGTCGGCGCGCCTGGCGCCCTGAGAGTCCCCACCGAGACTCTCAGCGTCCGGACAGTCGTGCCCACCACGCTGGCGTCCGCCTCGCCGCCAACCTGAACGACCCTGCTCAGCGACCAGGACTGACCAGGTAAGCGGGGTTTGCGTGACCGAAGACTACTGTCACACTGGAGGCCGGACAATCGCCTTTCTGTTTCATTTTGTTACGCGGCGTTGCGAGTTGTTTCAGGCGAGGGAGGGGGGCCATGCTCGACACGATCACCGCGGCGATCGAGGATCGGTCCCCACGCGGCATCGCGGGCAGCGTCAGCCGCCTGGTCATGGCCGGCGTGCTGCCAGCCGGGACCCGGCTGCCGACCGTCCGGGAGCTCGCCACGGAGCTCGGCATCAGCCCGACCACCGTCAGCCAGGCCTGGCGCACGCTGGCCCGGGCCGGCGTGATCTCCCCGCGGGGCCGGTCCGGCACATTCGTGCTAGCAGGCCCGCCCGCCGCGGCCGACCCGCGCCGCTACCGCCGGATCACCCGCAGCCCCGGCCGGCTGCCGCACGACTACTCCACCGGAACGCCCGACGCCGCGTTACTGCCGGATCTCGCGCCCGTGCTCGGCCGCGTCGCCCAGGGCGGCAACCTGACCGCGAGCTACCTGGACGACCCGGTGCTGCCCGCGCTGGAGAAGGCGCTGCGAGTTCGCTGGCCCTTCCCGCCGGCCGCGCTGACCGTCGTGGACGGCGCCATGGACGGGCTCGACCGGGTGACCAGGGAGCTGGTCGGCTTCGGCGGCCGGGTGCTCGTCGAGAATCCCTGCTTCCCGCCGCTGCTGGACCTGCTGGACGTGGTCGGCGCCGAGGTGGTCGCGCTGCCGCTGGACGACGAGGGCGTCCGGCCCGAGGCACTGGGCGCCGCCCTGGGCGCCGCGAACGGCACGCAGCCGGTCGCGCTCTACTTACAACCGCGGGCGCACAACCCGACCGGCGTGAGCATGACCGCGCGCCGCGCCGAGCAGCTGGCGGCCCTGCTCACCGGCCGCGGCGTCACCATCGTGGAGGACGACCACAGCGGCGACGTCGCCACCGCGCGGCCGACCAGCCTCGGCCAGCACCTGCCCGACTCGACCGTCCACATCCGCAGCTTCTCGAAGAGCCACGGCCCGGACCTCCGGCTGGCCGCGGTCGGCGGCGTCGAGCCGGTGGTCACCGGCCTGGCAACCCGCCGGATGCTCGGTCCCGGCTGGTCGAGCCGCCTGCTGCAGGCCGTCCTCGCCGAGCTCCTCGGCGACGAGGAGACCGAGCGCGCCCTGGCCCACGCCCGCGCCGTCTACACCCGCCGCCGCGCGGCCATGACCGCCGCCCTCAGCGCCCGCGGCGTCCGCGCCCAGGCCCCCGACGGGATCAACCTCTGGATGGAGGTGGCCGACGAGCAGGTGGCCCTCGTCTCCCTCGCCGCCCGCGGCATCGGCGCCGCCCCCGGCACCCCCTTCGAGGCAGCCCCGCTCGGCTCCCACCACCTGCGCGTCACGGTCGGCCTCATCCCCGACGACGACCTCGAAGCGGTAGCGGAGCTCCTCGCCGAGGCCGCCCGCGGTTGAGAGCCGCTTGAGCGGTCGGGCGCTATTCACCATCGAAACGGCGTCACGCGGGACCGGCGAGTCCAGCTCAAGGGCGATCGGCCACCGTCGTCATCGGCTACCGAACGCCGTCATGCTGCTCATCATGCTACTCCGAGCCCGTCATGCTATCGAGTAGCATGACGGGTCACCGCAGCATGATGAGGTGTCCATGGATCGCGACACGGTGGGCCGGATCCTCGCCGACCTGGCTCGGCTCGGGCGTGACAACTACCGAGTGGAAGTGAAGAAGGCACGCGGTGGGATGCCCACCACGCTCCACGAGACGATCAGCGCGTTCGCGAACGCGGATGGTGGCACGATCATCCTGGGCATCGACGAGAAGGCGTCCTTCGAGGTCACCGGCTTGCTCGATCCAGACGGGGCGCGGGACCGCTTCGTGGGGCTCTGCCGGTCCATGGAACCGGCGATCGCCGCTCCGGTTGACATCGTGGACATGGGTGGTCCAAAGGTGCTCGTGGCGGAGATCCCGGAACTTCCTCGGGAGCATCGACCGTGTCATCTCGCCACGATGGCGCCGTGGGACAGCTCGTTTGTCCGAATGTCGGACGGTGACCGGAAACTGTCAGCCTACGAGGTGCAGATCCTCCTTGAGAATCGGAAGCCTGTCCGGCACGACACGTCCGTGGTGGCCGAGGCATCGGAAGCCGACCTCGATCGGCCACGGGTAGATGCATACCTGGCACGGGTCCGCGAGCAGCGCGGGGTGTTCACTGGGCGAGCGGACGACGAAATTCTCCGCCTCCTCAACGTCCTGCGTGACACCTCGGACGGACCACGACCCACGCTCGCCGGGCTGCTCGCGTTCGGCCGCTACCCCCAGCAGCACCTCCCGCAACTGAACGTGACAGTCACGGTTTTTCCCACGCCAGATCCGACCAAGCCCGGGCCACGCGGCGAGCGGTTCCTGGACAGTCGATCGATCGATGGATCGATCCCCCTGATCGTTCAGGACACCATCGCCCTGCTGAAGCGGCACATGAAGCAGCGGAGCATCATCGCGGGAATTTTCCGGATCGAGGAGTGGGAGTATCCGGAGGAGGTCCTGCGAGAGGTGCTGGTCAATGCCATCGCCCACCGCGACTACTCGTCTTCCGCGCAGGGTGCGCAGGTCCAGGTCGAGCTCTATCCGGACCGGTTGCTCGTCCGCAACCCGGGAGGGCTGTTCGGCCCGCTGAACATCGCGGAGCTCGGACTCGGCACCATTCCGGCGTCGTCCCGCAACCTGGTGCTGCTCAAGATCCTTGAAGACACGCCACTCGAACCGGGACACACCGTCTGCGAAAATCGGGGCACCGGCATCGCTCAGGTCCGTGCCACGCTGAGCAATGCCGGCATGGAGCCAGCACGCTTCGAGGACAACATCGCGACGTTCGCGGTGACGATCCCGAACCACGCGCTGCTCGACGAGCCAACCATCTCCTGGTTGTCGACGATGAACGTCAATGCACTGACCCGAGGGCAGCTGACCGCGCTGGCGCTCGCCCGACGCGGTGAGATCCTGACCAACGTCAGCTACCGTCAGGCGACCGGCGTCGCCGACAGCCGGACGGCGACGGCTCACCTCCGCGAGTTGTGCGATCGCGGTCTGCTGGTGCGGCAGGGCGAGCGAGGCCAGAGCACCTATCGCCTAGCCTCCGGTCGCCTGGCCTCCAGTCGCCTAGCCTCCAGCGAAGGCAGGAGCAAGCCGCGTCAGGAGATCGTACCGGCCCTCGCGCACGAGAGAACCCCGCGGACGCACCGTGACGTGGTCCTCGCGAGTCTGTCCGCCGAGCCGACCAGCCGCCGCGAGATCGTTGATCAGACTGGGCTGACCGACGTTCAGGTTCGCAACGCGCTCGGAAGTCTGCGGCGTGCCCTGCTCGTCGAAATCGTGGGGCCCGCGACGTCGAAGAACGCTCTCTGGCGGCTAAGCGAAGGTCAGTCGGCTTCTTGATGGGTCCGACGCGAGCGTCTGGGTGGAGCACGAACCGGCCCGCGGGCATGGCCGGCGGCCGGACGCGGACGAGAATAGGCCCATGACCTCCTCGACGACACCGACTGACAGCCCCAATGCCTGGGTAGCCGACCACACCCGGAAATACCTGGAGAGTGGTGGTGAGGAAGGGCATCTCTGGCACGGGCCCGACGGGAAGCTGGCCGAGGGTGTGCCGACGCTGCTTCTCACCACGATCGGGCGCCGGTCCGGGCAGCCCAGGCGCACCGCGCTCATCTACGGCCAGGACGGCGACGACTACCTGGTCATCGCCTCGAAGGGTGGCGCGGCCGCGCATCCGCTGTGGTACGAGAACCTGCTCGCGAACCCGGACGTCACCCTGCAGGTGAGGTCGGACAGCTTCGACGCCACGGCCCACACCGCGACGCCCGAGGAGAAGGCCCGGCTGTGGCCGGTGATGGCCAAGGTGTGGCCACCATACGACGACTACCAGAAGAAGACCGACCGCGAGATCCCCGTCGTCATCCTCACCCGCAAGAGCTGACCCGCGGAAGGCCGACGGCGCGAAACCGGTAGTCGCCGGTTGATTGCCGTTTAGCCCTCGGTGGTCGCGGCACCTGATGGTTCACGACCAACGTGGGGGTGAATCCCACTGCCCACACCGGGTCGTCGTCGGTCACGCCCACGAACGGCTGGCGATTCGCCGCCGGCGCCGAGAAGTGCCGGTTAGTCGGGTGGCGTGCGCGGCAGCCGGACCTCGAAACGGGTGTCGCCCGGCCCGGAGTTGCTTACCCGCAAATCACCGTGATGCTTGTTGACGACGATCCGCCAGGAGATGTCCAGGCCGAGGCCGGTGCCCTCGCCCACCGGCTT
The DNA here is from genome assembly GCF_000966285.1 of Pseudofrankia sp. DC12. Lineage (NCBI taxonomy): Bacteria > Bacillati > Actinomycetota > Actinomycetes > Frankiales > Frankiaceae > Pseudofrankia > Pseudofrankia sp. DC12. The sequence goes on along the minus strand of NZ_KQ031391.1, from coordinate 4,668,064 downwards.
CGTGGTGAAGAAAGGCTCGAAGATGCGGCCCAGGATGTCGGCGGGAATCCCGGGACCGGTGTCGCCGATCTCGACGAACACCGAACCGTCGTTCTCCCAGGTCCGCAGCGTCAGGGTCCCAGTACCGGCCATCGCGCCGAGCGCGTTGTCGACGAGGTTCGTCCAGACCTGGTTCAGCTCGGCGGCGTAGACGCCGATCGGCGCGATCGACCGGTCGTAGTCCTTGACGACCCGGATGCTGTCGATCTTGCGGGCGAGCATCACCAGCGTGCTGTCGAGCAGCTCGTGCAGGTCGACGGTCTGGAACGGGCCGCGGTCGAGCTGCGAGTACTGCCGGGCGGCGCCGACCAGTGTGGAGACCCGGGTCGTCGAGTCCTCGATCTCGTTCATCAGCAGCTCGGTCTCGACGGTGTAGCCGAGCCAGCGCACCGCGCTGCCCAGGTGCTCGCCGCCGACCAGCTCCGCGACCTGGTCCAGCCACGGGACGTCCAGGCCGGCCTGGACGAAGACCGGCGCGACGTCCCAGCCGAAGCCGATGCCGTGGTCGTCGAACCAGTCGCCGAGCTCGTCCTCGCGGTCGCTCGCCTCCAGCGGGCTGAGCGCCGTCGCCTTCTTGGCGACCCGTTCGGCCGCCTCCTCCTGCAGCCGGATCAGCGTCTGCAGCACGGCCTTGTCGTAGGGCCCGCCGGCGATGAGCCCCAGCTTGTGCCGCATGCCGGCGACCCGCTCGCGCAGCCCGGCCGTCGCCCGCACGGCGGCGGCCGCCGGGTTGTTGAGCTCGTGCGTGAGGCCAGCCGACAGCGCGCCGAGCGCGAGCAGCCGCTCCCGCTGGCTGACCGCCTCCTGGACGTTGCGCATCCCGAAGAACAGGCCCTCCAGCAGGTGGACGGGCATCGGGAACCAGTCCCGCATGAGGAACGAGAACTGCTCCGCGTCCAGCACGAAGAGCCGGGAGCGTCGGGTAGCCCGCATCGACTGCGGATACGTCTGGGGCACCCGGTCACCCAGGTAGGCGTTCCAGGCACCGCCGTAGACACCGCGGTGGCCGGTGCGATTGACCTCGACATCCACGCCACTGACCCGCTTGACGATGGCGACCTCGCCGTCGAGCAGCACGTAGAGGTACCGCGACGGCTCGCCCTCGACGGTCAGGTCCCCCGGCTCGACCTCGACGACCCGGCCGCGCTCGCACAGCCAGCGCAGCTTGTCCTCGTCGAGCTTCTCGAACAGGAAGAGGGTCCGCAGCTCCTCGATGTCGCAGGGCAGCCCCTCGGACACGAGCGTCGGCTCCGGCGAGCTGGCGGCCGCGCTCACAGCGTCCCGAGGTCGCTCCGTCGCCGCGCTCGCTCCGCGGCCGTCCTCGCCCCTCGGACGACCACTCGGCTCGCTCGCTCCTGCGCTCACGAGAGGTAGCGGTGCACGAGCGCGATGGCCATCGCACCCTCGCCGACCGCTGAGGCGACTCGTTTCACGGACTCCGACCGCGCGTCTCCGGCCACGAACACTCCCGGCAGGCTGGTCTCGAGGTGAAAGGGATCCCGTTCCAGGGTCCAGCCGGACGGGCGGCGCCCGTCGGCGACGAGGTCGGGGCCGGCGACGACGAAGCCGTGGCCGTCCCGCTCGACGACGCCGTCGAGCCAGTCGGTCCGCGGCGCCGCGCCGATGAACACGAACAGCCGGCTGGCCGGCACGGACTCGGTGACGCCCGTCCCGCTGTCACGCAAGGTGAGCGCGCTCAGGTGCTCGTCGCCCTCGCCCGCGACCACCTCGGTACAGGTCCGCACGACGATGTTCGGGACCGCGGCGATCTGCTCGATCAGGTAGTGCGACATCGACGCCGTCAGCGACCGCCCGCGGACGAGCATCGTGACCGTCCTGGCGTGCCGCGACAGGTAGACCGCCGCCTGCCCGGCCGAGTTGGCGCCGCCGACGACGTAGATGTCCTCACCGACGCAGCCGGCGGCCTCGGTGAGCGCCGCGCCGTAGTACACGCCACGGCCGGTCAGCTCGGCGAGCCCAGGCGCCGGCAGCTGGCGGTAGGCCACACCGGTCGCCAGCACGACGGTGTGCGCGCGCAGTTCGCCGCCGTCGGCGAACCGGACCGTGCGTGCCGGCCCGTCGGCCCGCAGCTCGACGATCTCACGGGCGGTGATCACCTCGGCCGAGAACCTCACGGCCTGGCGGCGGGCCCGGTCGGTGAGCTGGGCGCCGGACACCCCGTCGGGGAAGCCGAGGTAGTTCTCGATCCTGGAGCTCTGCCCGGCCTGGCCGCCGGTCGCGGTGCGCTCGATCAGCACGGTCCGCAGGCCTTCCGAGGCCGCGTACACCGCCGAGCCGAGCCCGGCCGGGCCACCGCCGATGATGATGACGTCGTAGAAGTTCTCGTCCGGGATGGTGCGCAGGCCCACCTCGGCGGCGATCTGGGCGTCCGTCGGATCGATGAGGGCGGCACCGGCCGGCGTGATGACCACCGGCAGCGCCGCCGCGGCGAGGCTCGACGGCCACGGCGGCCCGTTCGGCGCAGGCCCGTCCAACGGCTCGGACCCGTCCAACAGTCCGGACGCATCCGACAGCCTGGGCCCGTTCGTCGGCACGGACCCGTTCGTCGACACGGACCCGTTCGTCGACACGGACCCGTTCGTCGACACGGACCCGTTCGTCGACACGGACCCGTTCGATGGTGCGGACCCGTTCGATGGCGCGGACACGGCGGCAGGGGCGGCCGCGGCGAGCAGCCGGTGGCCCTCCGGCTCGTCGGCGAGGTACCAGCGGTAGGGCACCTGGTTGCGGGCCAGGAACTCGCGGACCTCGTACGACCGGGCCGACCAGCGGTCACCTACGACCTTGGTCTCGACCACCGCCCGGCGCTCCGAGCGGCACCAGGCGTCGAGCAGCCCGTCGAGGACCGGGTAGAGCTTCTCCTCCGGCGGGTTCCACGGCTTGAGCAGGTAGTGGTCGAGGTCGACGAGGTTGATCGCGTCGATCGCCGCGCTGGTGTCGGCGTAGGCCGTGAGCAGCACCCGCTTGGCGTCGGGATACAGATCCATCGCCTGTTCGAGGAACTCGATGCCGGTGAGACCCGGCATCCGGTAGTCCGCGATCATCACGGAGACCTGGCCGCCGCGCAGCTTCAGCTCGCGCAGTGTGTCCAGTGCCTGCTGGCCCGACTCGGCCCGCAGGATGCGGTAACGCTCGCCGAACCGCCGGCGCAGGTCACGCGCCACCGCCCGGGAGACGCTCGGGTCGTCGTCGACGGTGAGGATCGCGGGCCGCACGGCACCCGACTGTGCCGGTTGCGTGGCTGTACCTGTGACCAGATCGGTTCCGGCCACGGGATCGGTCTCGGTCACGTCAGTGCCCCTGTCAGAGCTGTCCCCAACCCGTCTGCCGTCTGACCAGACTGGCGGCCCACCCCACGACCAGACGGCGAAACGACCGCGGTGCCGCTCAACCGCAGCACCGGTCTTGTTCGAACGGCGATGTTCCTGAACGGCGATGTTCCCCGAAAACGATGTTCCTCAAAACGATGTTCCTCGAACACGCGTGCTCTCAGGATACGTTTCCCCGCTCCGCCGGTCCGGCCGTCGACGGCAACCTCACTGTTCGCCGGACGGCCGCGCAGACCGACGGACCGTCAGCGCTCCGCATACGTCGCCGCGCATCGCGACCGCGGGCGATTGTCCGGGCCGGGCCGGGTATCCCGGCGCGAGACGGCGAGCGACGGCGCACCGCGGCGTCGCGCCACCGGGCCGGCGGCCAGCGGTCGAGAGCCGTCACCGCCGGCGGCCGTGCGACGCGAAGAGGGGGATGGGTATGGCCGTGAAAGCGGGGACGGCCGCGGAAGCGAGAGCGGACGCCGCGAGCAGCACCGAGGAGACCCGGCTACGGGTCAGAAAGCTGGTGGCCGAGGCGATCGGAACCTTCGTCCTGGTCCTCGGCGGTGTCGGCACCGCCGTGCTCGCCGGGGACTTCATGGGGACGCTCGGCGTCGCCCTGGCCTTCGGCCTGACGCTGGTCGTCCTGATGTACGTGATCGGCCCGGTGTCGGGCTGCCACGTCAACCCGGCGGTGACGACAGGCCTCTGCGCCGCCAAGAAGATCGCGCCCAAGGACGCCGCCGCCTACATCGTCGCGCAGTGCGTCGGTGCGATCGTGGCGGCCGGGGCGATCTACCTCATCGCCGACGCGGGGCCGTTCGGCTACTCCGCGAAGACGCAGGGGCTCGGGGCGAACGGGTACGGTCTGCACTCGCCGGCCGGTTTCGGCATGGGCGGGGCGTTCCTCGCCGAGGTGCTGCTCACCGGGCTGCTGGTCTTCACCTGCCTCGGCGCGACGCACATCCAGTCGCCCGTCGGCTTCGCCGGCATCGCGATCGGCTTCGTGCTGGCGGTGTGCAACCTGGTCTCGATTCCGGTCGACAACACGTCGGTGAACCCGGCCCGCAGCCTGGGGCCGGCGGTGTTCGCCGGCGGCTGGGCGCTGAGCCAGCTCTGGCTGTTCATCGTCGCGCCCATCGTCGGCGCGTTGCTGGCCGCGGCCGTGCACCGGGTGCTGCGGCCCGAGCCGGGCGGCCGGCTGTCGACGGCGGCCCGCGCGCTGCCGAGCGAGTCGGAGGCGCGGATCGCGCAGGAGACCGCCCGGCTGATGAGGATGCCGGTAGGTGCCCCGCGGCACCTGGCCGACGGCCGCCAGGCAACCGCCGAGGCGGACGACCACGCCCAGGCCGGCGCCGACCGGCCGCCGGCCGGCTCGGGTCGCGACCGTGACCGGTTCCGCGACCGCAAATGGAACCGGGACCGGGACTGGCCCGGCGGCGACGCCGACGGGAGCTGATCCCATCGGCCGGGACCCGGGTCTCGTCGGCCACGACCCGGGTCCCGGCCGACGGGACCCCGTTCCACGTCGTCACGGCGGCGGGGCCCCGGAGCGGCCTAGGCGGCGGGCATGTCGTGCAGCGGGCGCGTCGGCTGGTGGTAGACGCGCCGCGCGGGAACCCGCAGCTGCTCGCGCTCCGGGTAGCGGACGGCGGTCAGCGCGCCGCCGAAGCAACAGCCGGTGTCGAGGCAAAGGGTGTTGTTCACCCACCGATGCCCGGTGCCCGGGGTATGGCCGTAGAGCACCATCGCCCGGCCCCGGTACTCGTTCGCCCACGGCCGCCGGACCGGGAAGCCGTACTCGTCGCGCTCGCCGGTGGTGTCGCCGAACAGCGCGAAGGCGCGGACCTGGGCCGAGTCGTGGCCGTGGTAGCTCTCCTTCAGGCCGGCGTGCGCCACGACCAGCCGCCCGTCGTCGAGCACGAGGTGCGACCCGAGCCCCGCGCAGAAGGCGAACGCGGCCTCCTGGAACGCCGCCGGCTCCGCGGCCAGCTGTTCGAGGGTCCGCGCCAGGTTCTGGCCGACCTTGGCTGGCCCGCCGGCGCCGGCACCCCCGCCGCCGAGCGCTCGGACCAGCTTGTGCTCGTGGTTTCCGGCGACGGCCAGTGCGTCACCCGCGGCGACCATGCCCATCGCGAGCCGCAGCACCGCCGCCGGGTGGGGGCCGCGGTCGATGAGGTCACCGACGAAGATCACCCGCCGGCCGGCCGGATGCCGGGCGCCGACCGCCCGGCCCGCCGGGTCGCGTCCCAGCTGGTAGCCGAGCAGGCCGAGCAGCTCCTCCAGCTCGTCCGAGCAGCCGTGCACGTCACCGATCACGTCGAACGGGCCGTGTTCGGCACGCCTGTCGACCGGCGCGGGCCTGACGCGGTCGTTGGCCCCGGCGGCCCCGGCCCCGGTACGCGGTTCGGACACGCCGTCATTCTTCCCGGTCGTGCCTGCGGCTTCCCGGGCGGGCATCGGGCGGCCTTCCCGGGCCAGGGCGACCCCGGGAACAGGCTGGGGTACCCGCCACTTCTGGCTGCGTCTTCTTCGATCCCGGTCATGCGCCGTGCAGGATAGGCGAAAAGCGCATGCGTTCCACGCGGGTCAGGGCGGGAGTTCGACGGGATGGCGACCCAGGGGACCGGGGCCCAGCCGGCGGCGGCCCACGAACGCTGGGTCCTGGCCTACGAGCACGGGCCGGCACGGCGCCGGCCGCCGGTGGGCACCCGCCTGGCCGTCGGCCGCTCGCTGGAGATCGGGCGCGAGCGGGAGCTCTCGCTCGGCGTCGAGGTGACGAGTGAGGGCATCTCCCGGGTCGCCGTCGTCGTGACCGCGACCGAGGCGGGCTGGGACCTCGACCTGCGCAACGCCAACGGCGCGACGCTGCACGCCTGGGGCCAGCCGCCGCAGCAGATCTCCGGCCACCAGAGCATCGCCTGGCCCCGGGTGGCGATCCGGTTCCACAACGGGCAGCGGTTCGACCAGCCGCACACGAGCTACCACTGGGTGCTGTTGGAGGCCGACCTGCTCGTCATCACTCCCGCCGGCCCGCGCCCGAGCAGCCGGACGACCAGCGCGACCGTCACCCCCGCGCCGCCGGGCCCGCTGTCCGGGCCGCAGGAGGACGCCGTCCGGACGGTGTTCGAGCCGCTGCTGGTGTGGCCGCCGCGGGTGCCGGCCGAGCCGCTGCAGCTCAAGCAGGTAGCCAGCCGGCTGGGGATCAGCGAGGCGGGCGTGCGGGACCGGCTCGCCCACGCCCACGACCGCGCGTTGCGGCTCGGCCTGCACCACAACGTCGGCCTCAACAATCCCGAGTACCTCTATGTGCTGGTGAGCAACGGCTATCTCGCGGCGCCCACCGGCGGGAACCACCGGGTGGCACTCCCCTGGCTCGAATGACCCGACGGGTGGCTCACCGGCCGGGCCGGGCCTGGCCGGTCAGCGTGCCTGCCACAGCCGCACCGAGTAGTCCCAGCTGCTGCTGGCGAGCGTCCGCCCGTCGGGCGAGAAGGCCACCCCGGTGACCGTGTTGGTGTGACCGAGCAGCGGGGAGCCGATCGGGGTCGGCTGCGTCGGGTCCTGGACGTCCCACAGCCGGACCGTGTCGTCGGCGCCGCCGGCGGCCAGGGTGCGCCCGTCGCGCGTGAACGCCACCGTCCACGCCTCGTTGGGCAGGATCAGCGGGCTGCCCAGCGGGATCGGTGCTGTCGGGTTGGACACGTCCCACAGCCGGACGAGATGGTCGGGGCTGGCGCTGGCGAGGATGTGGCCGTTGGGCGCGAACACCACGCACAGGACCGGCTTCGTATGGGCCACCGTGCTGGAGACGACGACAGGGTTCCGCGGGTTGGACAGGTCGTAGAACCGCATGATGCCGTCGTGGTTGCCGGTGGCCAGGATCCGGCCGTCGCGGGAGAACGCCACCGACCAGACCTGGTTGGGCTCCGTCATCGGCCCGCCCAGCAAGGTCGGGGCCGCCGGGTTCGAGACGTCCCACAGCCGCACCGTGTGGTCGCCGCTGCCGGTCGCCAGGGTCCGCCGGTCCGGCGAGAACGCGAGCGCCCAGACCGGGCCGGTGTCACCGGTCAGGGCCGTCAGGAAGTGTGCCTGCGACGGATGGGACACGTCCCAGAGGCGCACCGTGTGGTCCTCGCCGCTGCTGGCGAGGGTGCGCCCGTCCGGCGAGAACGCCACCGCGTCGACCTTGTCGGTATGGCCGGTCAGGCGTCCCAGGTCGCGCGGCGCCGACAGCCTCGAGACGTCCCACAGGTGCACCGTGCCGTCGTCGCTGCCGCTGGCCAGGGTGCGCCCGTCCGGCGAGAACGCCACCGTCTGGACCCGGTCGGTGTGGCCGACCAGCGGCGTGCCCAGCGCGTGGAAGGGGACGGGCACGGCGATGGAGGGCTGCGGGCCGCCGGCCGCGTTGGCCCTGGAGCCGGACCGGCCGCCGAACTCGACGATCCCCACGACGGTGCCGAGCAGCAGCAGGACCGCAGCGCCGATCACCGCGGGTATCACCCAGGCCCGGCGGCCACGACGCGGGCGTATGGGAGAGGCGGCCGGCGCGGCGCCGGAGAGCCCGGCGTCGTGGTCCCGCCAGACCCGGGTGGCCGCCTCGTCCGTCTGGCGCACGCCCGGCACCGGCTCGGACGTCACCGCGGCCGGTCGGGCTGTCCACGGGTCCCGGCCGTCAGACGGCGCGGTGCCTGTCGGGGGCGGCGGCACGACGTACACGGGCGTCGGGGTGCCGCCCGAGGTGATGGTCTTCTGCGACAGCGTGTCAAGCGCCGCGTCAAGCCAGAGCGCGAGCGAGCCCGTCCTGACCTGCGGTGGAGCCGCGAGCGTGTCCTGGATGTGCTGGATCAGGGCCGGGCGGCGCGCGGTCAGCGGGTTACGGTGCAGCCGTTCGGCGAGCGCCCGCTCGTCGAGCCAGCCCTCCGGCGTCATCGGCAGCCGGGCGCCCAGCAGGACCTGTGCGGTCGTCGCCGCGAAGGCGTACCAGTCGGCCGACGGGGTCGACATCGCGCCGGGGACGCGCATCTCCGGCGCGGCATAGGGCGCGCTGCGCCCGGACGCCCCGGCCGCGTCGGTGAGCCGGGCCAGCCCGAGATCGACCAGCACGGTGCCGCCGTCCTCGCGCACCACGATGTTGGCCGGCTTCACGTCACCATGGGCGACCGGCACGTTGGTCGCCCGGCCGGAGTGCATCTCGTCGAGCGCGCCCGCGACGTTGCGCAGCTTGCGGATCCGGTCGGAGATCCGGGCGTCCGGGTGCTCGTTGTACCACTCCCGCAGCGTCAGGCCCTCGACGAAGTCCATGACGACGTAGCCGGACCGGGTGGCGGTATCCGCGAGACCAGCCCGGTGCTGGTGCGGACCGGTGAACACGTCGGTGACCCGGACCAGCCCAGGGTGGTGCAGCGTGCTCAGCAGCCGGTCGGTCTGCTCCCACTCGGCCTCGTCACCTGGCCGGGCCGGCATGATCTTGATGGCGACCGTGGTACGGCCGGCGGCCGACAGCGGGAGCACCGCCCGCCATACCTCGCCCTCGCCACCCCTGCCCACCTGCTCGACCAGGCGGTACTTGTCGGGATCCGCGGCAGGACCAACCCAGAAGTCGGCGTCAGACAAGGGGTCCCCCGGATGCATGCCGTCGTGTCACGTCTCGGCCGAGGCGGGGCGCCACCGAGAAGGCGCAGGCCCACCGCGCCAAGACGCCCCAGGTCACGCAAGAAGACGACCTCGGCCTCAAAGGTGCGGAAAGCGACGATAACGCCTGCCCACCGGCTGCCGCCAGCCGCAGCGGGCCAGGTCACCCTGCGCCAGCGCAGGCTAGTGATCTTCGAGCGCATCTCGTTTGATCGAGTCGTCCACAGCCACGGCGGCAGTGGGCATCCAGGGCGGCCACCGTCTGGTCGGGGGGCCGGGCGACCACCGTCCGTCACTGGTTCACGAACAACACCCCCGTGAAGGAGGAAGGGGAATGTTGACCGACCTGTCGATCAGCTCTGGTCGGCGCCGGGAGGACGAGGGCGGCCCCACGGCCGCGGCGCCCTGGGTGTGGCGGCGCACCAGCTTCTGCGGGGAGACCAACGCCTGCGTGGACGTCGCGTTCAGGCCCACCGGCGTAGCCGTCCGGGACTCGAAGGACCCGTCCGGGCCGGTGCTGCTGTTCACCACGGCCGAGTGGGCCGGCTTCCTGAGGGGCGTACACAACGGTGAGTTCGAGCTCCCTCGGGGGGAGCTCGCACTACCTGTCTGTTAGCCGGCGGGCTGGCCGCCCCGGCGACGGGGCGGTCAGCCCGACGTCCAGAGCCGGACCGTCGTGTCCCAGCTGCCGCTGACGATGGTGCGCCCGCCCGGCACCCAGGCCACCGAGGACACCAGGTCGCTGTGACCGTCGAGGGTGGCCACCGAGCTCGGCGACCGTGGGTTGGAGAGGTTCCAGACCTGCACCGTCTTGTCCCGGCAGGCGACGGCCACGGTGCCCCCACCGGGCGCGAACACCACCTCCCAGACCTCGTTGTTGAAGCTCTGGCTGCTCAGCAGGCTCTGGCTGGAGACGCTCCACGTCCGCATCGTGGCGTCCATCCCGCCGCTGGCGAGGGTGCGTCGGCCGCGGCGTCGAGCCAGTGGGTCAGCGTGCTGGGCAGCGGCCCAGCCCGGCTGGCCCGGCCGTTCCTCCGGCCGGGCGGCGAGCGTCCGCAGCACGTGGTGGATCAGGGCCGGTCGCCGGCCGGTCAGCTCGTCGCGGTGCAGCAGCTCGGCGAGCGCGGCCTCGTCCAGCCAGCCCTCCTGGGTGGTCGGCAGCTTCTCGCCGAGCAGGACCTGGGCGGTCGTGGCCGCGAAAGCGTACCAGTCGGCCGACGTCGTCGCCATCGCGCCGTGGAGGCGCAGCTCGGGCGCCGCATAGGGCGCGCTGCGCCCGGACACCCCGGTCGCGTCGGTCAGCCGGGCGAGCCCCAGGTCGACCAGCATGGTGCTGCCGTCCCGGTCGACCACGATGTTCGCGGGCTTCACGTCGCCGTGCGCGACCGGCACGGCCGTCAGCCGCCCCGAATGCATCTCGTCCAGCGCCCCGGCGACGTTGCGCAGCTTCCGGATCCGCTCGGAGACCAGCGCCTCCGGGTTCTCGTCGTACCATTCCCGCAGCGTCATGCCCTCGACGAAGTCCATGACCACGTAGCCGAACCGAGTGCTCGGGTCGGCGCCTTCGGCCGGGTGCATCTTCGGCCCGGTGAACACGGCCGTGACGCGGACGAGGCCAGGGTGACGCAACGTGCTGAGCAGCCGGTCCGTCTTTTCCCAGTCCGCCTCGTCACCCGGCCTCGCGGGCATGATCTTCACAGCGACGGTGCCGCGGCCCGCCATCGACAGCTGAAGATGCGCGCGCCACACCTCACCCTCGCCGCCGCCGCCCACGTTCTCGACCAGGCGATATTTGTCGGGCGCCGTGAACGGCCCGACCCAGAAACCGGCGTCAGACATCAGATCCCCCGTGGAAATGCCGTTGTGCTGCTCGGTCCGGGGGCAGCCGGGCCGAGATGTTACTCGGAACGTCAGGGCGACGGCGCCAGTGGCGCAAGACGCGGTGCTCTTCGCCGGCCTGCGGGAGGTGACGATAGCGACACCCGTGCGGCGGCCGCCGTGCGGGATGTGCGCGTCCGCATTGTGTGTCGCCTGGAACCGCGCCGGGCCGGTATTGCCCACGCCGCCATTACTGAGGAAGGTCACCCTGCTCCAGCGCAGGCTAGTGATCTTGACCCGGCTCCCGTTTGATCGAGATGTACACAGCCATGGGGGCCGTGGACACCCGGGACGGCAGCCGTCTCGCTCGGGGGGAGAGAGACGGCTGCCGTCCGGCTGGCTCACGCGAAGCACCCCGTTCGCAGAGGAGGAAGGGGCATGTTGACCAACCAGACGCCCAGTCGCGGACCGCGCCTGGAGGCCGAGGCCGGAGGTGACAGCAAGACGTCGCCGGCCCTGAACTGGCGGCGCACCAGTTTCTGCGGAATCGAGAACTCGTGCGTCGACCTCGCTTTCGAGCCCACCGGTGTCGCGATGCGGGACTCGAAGGATCCAGCCGGGCCGGTGCTGCTGTTCACCACCACCGAGTGGGCGGCTTTTCTCCGTGGCGTACACAACGGCGAGTTCGAGCTCCCTCGGGGGGAGCTCGAAGTTCCGGAGTGCTAGCCGTTCGGTCGGCCGCCCCGGAAACGGGGCGGTCAGCCCCCTGTTCGCAGCTCCGTCACACGTTTACTCATCATCTCCAGCGATATGTCCGGGGCCTGGGCAACACGCCGCGCACTGACGAGCGCGTCGAGGTAGACCCGGACCGGCTCAGGCTCGTCCACGAATGTCTGCTGGCCGAGAGCCTCCGCGAAAACGACCGGGCTGAGGTCCTGGTCCTCGAAGCTGAACAGGGTGAAGCCGACCCCCTCGGCCGGGTGGACGGGCGCGTCGGACCGGATGATCTGCACCACGACGCCGGCACTCTCGGCGCACCGCAGCACGTGCTCCCACTGGTCCGCCATCAGCGGGCCATCGCCGATCGTCCGGCGCAGCACGGCCTCGTCCATCAGGACGCTGAGCCTCGGCGGGTCGGGCCGGTCGAGCAGCCGCTGCCGGCGCTGGCGCAGCGCGACCCGCCGGGCCAGCAGCTCGGGGGCGACGCCGCTCACGGAGCCCACCAGCGCCCGCGCGTAGCCGGCGGTCTGCAGCAGCCCCGGAATGAGCGAGGTGGCGTGGATCTCGATGGTGACGGCGCCATCCTCCAGGCCGAAGAAGGTCCCCGACCCGGGCGGGACGACGTCGGTGAACTCCTGCCACCACTCCCGACCGCGCGCCCGTCGGACCAGTTCCTCCAGGTCACGGCGTTCCGACTCGTCGAAGTCGATGAGGTGGGTGATCGCGGTGAGGTCCTGGATGCGGATTCCCGAGATCCCGGTCTCCATCCGGCTGACCTTCGCCGCGGAGCACTCCAGCCCCCGGGCCAGGTCCTCGATGGTCAGCCCGGCCCGCTGCCGGTAGCGCCGCAGGCCCTGCGCGAGCCGCCGACGCGCCAGGACCGCGTTCGTCGCCCGATCTGCATCCGACCTCGCGGGAACCATGCCGAGATCCTCCATCCCCCACCACAGCCGCCCATACCCGGTTGACCAATCCAGCCAACGACACCGTAGGCCGGGCGGAAATTTTTTCCTGCAGATCCAGGATGCAAATTGCAATTTGACCATACAATGCGAGTATGCCCCGGTACCAGCACCGCCGTTGCGGGGGCTCGGCGACGGGTCCCGGGGCCCGCCGCGGGGGCGGAGCCGCGCTCTCCCGTGCGCTCCGCCCCCGCCAGGCCCGGCACGTCCGTCGCCGCTTCATACCGGAGGAAGCGCCGGGCGGTCCGCCCACCGGCGCCGCGGCGGCTGCCGGCCGGGGCACCGGGGCCCGCATCACCCTCCCACCCCGCCTGAACAGTGCGTTCCTCGCGTCACCCTCCTCGCCTGGCCGCGTGACGCGCAACCCACGAAACCACGAGACGTACGACGAGACCGACGGGACAGCGCGATGAGGGGCGCAGAGCCGGCGATCAGCCAGGAGCGGTGGGTCCTGGTCTACGAGTACACGCCGCAGCGGGCGCAGAAGCCGGCCGGCACGAGGATCGACACCGGCGGGACCCTGGACATCGGCCGCGAGGGGATGCTCGCCCTCGGGGTGGAGGTGTGGAGCGAGGGCATCTCCCGCAAGGCGGTCATGGTGACGGCGACCGAGTCCGGCTGGGAGGTCTCGGTACCCAACCGGCACGGCGCCGTCCTGCACCCGTGGGGTCAGGCACCCAGGAAGATGGCGCCGACGGAGCACATCTCCTGGCCGCGGGCCGCGATCCGGGTGCTCAACGCCGAGCCGGTCGACAAGCCTGACGGCACGCACCACTGGGTGCTGCTCGAAGCCGACCGGCTGCCGATCACGAAGGCCGGCCCGAGCCCGGCGCGGAACACGACGACCATCACCTTCACGCCCCCACCGCCGACCCCGCTGACCGAGAAGCAGGACGCGGCGCTGCGGCACGTGTTCGCCGAGCTGCTGGCCTGGCCGCCGCGGCTGCCGGCGAAGCCGCGGACCCTCGAGGCCACCGGCCGTCACCTCGGCGGCGTCACCGAGGAGGCCATCCGCGAACGGCTGCGGCCCGTCCGCGACCGCGCGCTGCGGCTGGGGCTCGCCGACCGGGTGGGCCTGACCGATCCCCAGTACCTCTACTGGCTGGTCGAGAACGGCTTCGTCACCCCGCCGCACGGCACCGACCACCGCATCCAGCTCCCCTGGCTGGCGTGACGGGCCCGCCCTGCCTGCCGCGGCCGTGCTCGTCCCGGCGAGGCGCGGGCCGGTCGCCGGCCGGCCACCCGGCCGGCTCGCCGCCGGCGTTGTCCACAGGCTGGCGGCGGGTGGCACCGGTGTCGGACCTGGCTCCTACAGTGGCGGAGTGACCTTGCCGCTGGCAGAGACCACCGCACCCGCCGAAGCCACAGCACCCGCCGAAGCCACAGCGCCCGCCGAAGCCACAGCGCCCGCCGAAGCCACAGCGCCAGTGAGCGCCGCAGTACCAGTAAGCGCTGTGGCCCCGGGTGGCGCCGAGCCCGCGGCCGGTGCCGCGACGCCAGCCGGCACTGCCACGCCGAGCGCGGTCGCTCAGGTGCTGCGGCGGGTGTTCGGGTACGAGACGTTCCGGCCGGGCCAGGGCGACATCATCGAGCACGTCGTCGCCGGCGGGGACGCGCTCGTGCTCATGCCCACCGGAGGCGGGAAGTCGCTGTGCTACCAGATCCCGGCCCTGGTCCGGCCGGGCACCGGGGTCGTCATCTCGCCGCTCATCGCGCTCATGCAGGACCAGGTGGACGCGCTGCGGGCGCTCGGCGTCCGAGCCGACTTCCTGAACTCCACGCAGGACCCGGGCGAGCGCCGGACTGTGGAGGCGCTGTTCGTCGCCGGCGAACTGGACCTGCTGTACCTCGCGCCGGAGCGGCTGCGGCTGCCGTCCACCGGTGACCTGTTCGACCGGGCCAGGATCTCGCTGTTCGCGATCGACGAGGCGCACTGTGTCGCCCAGTGGGGCCACGACTTCCGGCCGGACTACCTGGAGCTGTCCACGCTGCACGAGCGCTGGCCGGACGTGCCCCGCGTCGCGCTGACGGCGACCGCGACCCCGGCCACCCACAAGGAGATCACCCAGCGCCTCGGCCTGACGGACGCCCGCCACTTCGTCGCCGACTTCGACCGGCCGAACATCTCCTACCACATCGTCCCGAAGAAGGAACCGAAGAAGCAGCTGCTCGACCTGCTGCGCACCGAGCACGCCGGCGACGCGGGCATCGTCTACTGCCTGTCACGCTCGTCGGTCGAGCAGACGGCCGACTTCCTGGTCGCCAACGGGATCCGGGCGCTGCCCTACCACGCGGGCCTCGACGCCCGGCTCCGCGCGGGCAACCAGTCCCGGTTCCTGCGCGAGGACGGGCTGGTGATGGTCGCGACGATCGCGTTCGGCATGGGCATCGACAAGCCTGACGTGCGCTTCGTCGCCCACCTCGACCTGCCGAAGTCGGTCGAGGGCTACTACCAGGAGACCGGCCGGGCCGGCCGCGACGGGCTGCCGTCGACCGCCTGGCTCGCCTACGGGCTGCAGGATGTGGTCCAGCTCCGCAAGATGATCGACTCCGGCGAGGGTGACGCCCAGCACCGCCGCCGCCAGGGCGTCCACCTCGACGCGATGCTCGCGCTGTGCGAGACGGTCGAGTGCCGGCGGGCCGGGCTGCTGGCCTACTTCGGCCAGGAGGGCCACGCGGCCTGCGGCAACTGCGACACCTGCCAGCACCCGCCCGAGACGTGGGACGGCACGGTCCCGGCGCAGAAGCTGCTCTCCGCCGTGCTGCGGATGGCCCGGGAGCGGCGGCAGAAGTTCGGCGCCGGGCACCACATCGACATCCTGCTGGGCCGGGCCACCCCGAAGGTGACGCAGCACGAGCACCAGACGCTGTCCGTCTTCGGCGTCGGGACCGAGCTGAACGAGTCGCAGTGGCGCGGGGTCGTCCGGCAGCTGCTCGCCCAGGGACTCCTCACTGTCGAAGGCGAGCACGGCACGCTCGTACTCACCGACGCCAGCACCGAGGTGCTGCGTGGCCAGCGTCAGGTGCCCATGCGGCGCGACCCCGAGCGGGTCGCCAGGGCCGGGTCCGGGGCGAGGTCGGCCAGCGGGTCCGCGGACGGCAAGGCCAAGCGCGCCGTGGTCGACCTGTCGGCCGCGGAGATGGAGGTCTTCGAGCGCCTGCGCGCGTGGCGTGGCGCCACCGCCAGGGAGCAGGGCGTGCCGGCCTACGTGATCTTCCACGACGCAGCCCTGCGCGAGATCGCCAGCCGGGCGCCGTCGACCTTGTCCGAGCTCGCCACCATCAGCGGCGTCGGCGAGAACAAGCTCGCCAAGTACGGCCAACAGGTCCTCGACGCCCTCGCCGGTTAGGCCCGGCGCCTGGAGCCGCTTCCCGCCCCTGACCAGCCAGGGCAGTCCCTGCCGCCCGAGGTAGGTTGATCGCCGTATCGGCCCTCGGATGGTCGTGGTCAGAGCTAGTCCACAACCGCCAGAGGGCCAAGACGGCGATCTGGAACACAAGTCCGGGCGGGCCCGGGGTCGGGTCCGGCGAACGCGGGCCGGTCAGCCGCGCGTCGCCGGCGCGGTCACCAGGACCGGCCGCTCGGCGAGGGCCACCCAGACCACGGCACCGGGGCCGAGCTCGCCGACCTGGATGGTGGCCACGTCCGCGACGACGAGACCGGCCGCGTCCGAGGCGGCGTCAGCGAGCTCGGCGGCGCCCTTGCCACCGACAGCGGCGCGCGCGACGCCGGGCAGCTCGACCTGCACGCGGGTGATCGCGCCCCGGAAGGAGCGCTGCACCACCGTGCCCAGCACGCCGGCCCCCGCGGCCGGCTCGCCGTCGCGCACCGAGGTGACGATGACGGCCTCCGGGCGAACAAGAACGTCGACGTCGCCCGCGAGGCCCCGGGCACCCACCTCCAGCACCGGAAGCCGCTGACCGGTCACCTCGACCGTGTCCCCATCGGCGAGCGTGCCTGGAAGGCGGTTGACGGTGCCGACGAACCCGGCGACGAACGGCGTCGCGGGCCAGGCGTAGACGATCTCGGGAGCGGCGAGCTGCTCGAGCTGCCCGGAGCGCATGACGCCGACCCTGTCGGCCATCGACAGCGCCTCTTCCTGGTCGTGCGTCACGAACAGGGTCGTGATCCCCAGCCGCGTCTGGAGCGACCGGATCTCGTCCCGCAGCTGGGCCCGCACCTGGGCGTCCAGCGCCGAGAGCGGCTCGTCGAGCAGCAGCACTCGCGGCTCGATCGCGAGCGCCCGGGCGAGCGCGACCCGCTGCTGCTGCCCCCCGGACAGCTGGTGCGGGTACTGGCCGGCCTGCGCGGCCAGCCCGACCAGCTCCAGCAGCTCGCCAGCCCGCGCCCTTCGCCTGCGGGCCGGCGCCCGGCGCAGCCGCAGGCCGAAGGCGACGTTGTCCAGCGCGGTCAGGTTCGGGAAGAGGCTGTAGGCCTGGAACACCATGCCCATGCCGCGCTTGTTCGCCGAGATGCCGGTGACGTCGGTGCCGCCGACGAGGATCTCGCCGGAGTCGGGCCGTTCGAAGCCGGCGACCGCCCGCAGCGCCGTCGTCTTGCCGCAGCCGCTGGGACCGAGCAGCGCGACCAGCTCACCGGGTGCGATCGTCAGCGACAGGCCGTCGAGCGCCCGCACGGCGCCGTAGCTACGGCGCAGGTCGCGCATCTCGATACCGACCGCGTCCGCCGCCGGTCCGGCGTCGCCGGAGGTGACAGGCCCGCCCGGATCGGACAGGGCCGCCTCCACCGCCTCGCCGGCCTCGCCCACCGCGTCCGCCCTGCCGGCCTCGCCGGCGGTGTCGTCCGCCATCGCGGTCTCGCCCACGGCTAGAACCCCCCAAGGATGTTCGCGTGGCGGCCACGCCGGCTGCCAAGCGTGATGAGCAGCATCAGCAGTACCCAGGTCAGCAGCAGCGAGATCATCGACACGGCGACCGAGACGCCAGCCTGGGTCTGAGCGACTGAGACGATCCAGGTGGGGAACGTCAACCACAGCAGCACATGCGCCATCGCGAACTCGCCGAGTACCAGCGCGACCGTCATCACGCAGGCACCGAGCACAGCGGTGCGCAGGTTGGGCAGCACCACACGGAACAGCTCGGTGGCCCAGCCGCCGCCGAGGCTTCGGGAGGCTTCGACGAGCGTCCGCAGATCGACCGCGCCGATACCGGCGTCCAGCGACCGGTAGGCGAACGGCAGTGCGAGGATGACGTACTCGAAGCCCAGGCCGTACGGCGTCGACACCATCCACGCGGGCCCGTTCGAGCTGAACGCGCCGAGCACGCCGACGACGAGCACGATCGGCGGGATGACCAGCGGCAGGACGGTGATCGTCTCGATGACCCGGCGCAGCCACGGGAACCGCAGGTGTACCAGCGTCATCGTCGGCACCAGCAGGCCGATGGTGATCCCCACGGCCATGAGCGCCAGCTTGACCGACAGCCACAGCGACGAACCGAAGTCGGCCATCCTGGTGAACTGGCGGTACGAGGCGAGGCCGTAGCCGCCATGCGGGTCACGGAAGCTGAACTCCAGCGACGCGATGAGCGGCAGCAGGAAGAACAGCCCCGCGAGCAGGAAGATCGCCCACCTCCAGGCGCCGGAGCGCACCACGGCCCACGCCCCGCGCGAGTGGGGCCGGCTCGGGGCCGGCGGCGACGCGGCGCCCGCGCCCAGGGGGGCGGTGTCGGTCACCGCAGCCATCGGGAGGCCCTCCGCGTCAGCAGGGTGTAGCCGATCATCACGATCGCGATCACCAGGATCATCTCGAGACCGAGGGCCTTGCCGACGTTCTCGCTGCCGGCGATGACGTTCCCGGAGACCAGGTTGCCGATCTTGATCGGGACCAGGTTCACCGTGCCGGCTGTCAGGGCCTGGGCGGTGGCGTAGGCCGCGAACGAGCTGCCGAACAGCAGCAGGAACGCACCGGCGAGCGACGGGAACAGGACCGGCAGGCCCACGTGCCGCCAGAACGCCCAGGTCGAGGCGCCGAGGCCCTGCGCGGCCTCTCGCCACTGCGGGCGCAGCCCCTCAAGGGCCGGTGTGATCGCGAGAACCATGAGCGGGACCTGGAAGTAGCTGTAGACGACGCAGACCCCGCTGAACGTGTAGAGCGAGAACCCGGTCGCCGAGAGGCTGATACCGACGTCCTTGAGCCACCGGGTGGCGAGGCCCGTCGTGCCGAGGGTGGCGATGAAGGCGAAGGCGAGCGGCACACCGCCGAAGTTCGCGAACACGCCGGACGCGGTGGTGACGATCCGGCGCAGCCAGGTGTTGCGCCGGGTCGTCAGCACCGCCTGCGCGAGCAGGCCGCCGAAGACGACGCCGATGGCTGCGGTGAGCAGTGAGACCTCGATGCTGGTCAGGAACGCCGACCGGTAGAGGCCCTCGGAGGTCGTCCGGATGTTGCCCAGCGTCCACGTGCCGTTGTCGGTCTTGAACGAGTCGAGGATGACCGCCAGGACGGGAAACCCGAGGAAGATCACTGTATAGGCGAAGAACGGCAGCGTGCCGAGCAGCGCGATCCCGTCCCGCCGCACTGCCCCAGGCAGAGCCTGGCCCACCCGCTGACCCAGTCGGCCCAGCGGCCGCGGCCCGCCCCCGCCCACGCCGGCGGGCGGCTCGAGCGAGCCGGCCGGCGCGGTGCCGGTGTCGGATGCCGACGCGGCAGTGCCGGGGCGGTCGCCCGCCCCGGCACCGGTGGACGCCTTGGTGGATTCAGGCCCGGAGCGGGCCTGGGCGTCCGACGAGCTCACGTCACGCGCCCCCGACCATCTTCGCCCAGTTGTCGGCCAGCACCTGCTGAGCCTTGGTCAGCTGGTCGTTGGTCGGGTACTTCGTGTCGGACGGAGCCGTCGGAAGCGCGGCGAGCAGGGCCTTGTCGACCGTGCCGGCCGTGGTCATCGGGCCGAGCCGGATCGGGCGGGCCCGGCCCTTCAGCCAGAGGTTCTGGCCCTCGTCCGAGTAGAGGTACTCCTCCCAGAGGCGCGCGGCGGCCGGGTGCGGCGCGGTCGCGTTGATCGCCTGGTCGTAGTACGAGGCATAGGAGGAGTCGGTCGGGATGTTGATCTTGTACTGGCCACCGGACATCTTGTCGGCGACCGAGCCCGCGTTCAGGTAGTCCCACCAGAGCAGGATCGGGGTCTCACCGCTCTGCACGGTGGCCGGCGTGCCCTTGGTCGGGACGAAGTTGCCGCTCTTGCGCAGGTCGGCGAAGTACTGGATGCCCGGCATGATGTCGTCGAATGACCCGCCGTTGGCCAGCGAGGCGGCCATGACGGCGGCGAACGCCGCGCCGGCCTGGGTCGGGTCACCGTTGATGGCGACCTTCCCCTTGTACTCGGGCTTCTTCAGGTCAGCGAAGCTCGTCGGCGGGTCGGTGATGACCTTCGAGTCGTAGCCGATCGAGACGTAGCCGCCGTAGTCGGCGAACCACTTCCCGTCCGGGTCCTTCAGCGAGCTGTCGATGTCCTTCCAGGTGGCGACCTGGTACGGAGCGAGCAGGTTCTCGGAGGTGGCCTGCAGCGCGAAGGAGTTGCCCACGTCGAGCACGTCCGGCGCCCGGCTCTGCCCCTTCAGCTGCTTGACCGCGGTGATCTCGTCGGCGCTGGAGCCGTCCGGGTTGGCACTGTTGATCTTGATGCCGTACTTCTTGGTGAAGCTGGAGATGATCTCTCCGTAGTTCGCCCAGTCCGGCGGGAGGGTGATGACGTTGAGCTGGCCCTCCTTCTTGGCCGCCGCGACCAGCGCGTCCATGCCACCGAAGTCGGCCGCCGACGTTGCCTTGGAAGCGTCCACCTTGGCGCCAGCCGTGGCACCTCCGCCGTTCGACGAGCCACTGCTCCCGCCGCAGGCCGCGGCGAGCAGGCCCACGACGACCGTTCCGGCGGCAACCAGCTGCAGCTGCCGGCCGACCGGTCGACTCCCTACAAACTTCACGAGCCCCCCAGGGCCAGATCGTTCCCTCCGGCGCGGAGCCACGGCGTTCTCGATGCGGGCGCGCCACATCGGCCAACCGCGTGCTGTCAACGACGGCGCCGGCCGGCCGGGCGGGCGTCCGAGCGGGCACCGTGAGTTCGCTCCGGACTGTCCGCGCAACGTTGACGTGCATGCATGACCATTCGGTATACGGAAGTTGAGCGCCATCCTGTGGATGGGCGAACATCCTGGTCATTGACGCCCACCGCATGCCGAAAAATGAAAGGACACAGAATTGACACAGAACGGATGATGACGCGACGAACGCTCGACACCGATTTGCGGCACATCAGGTGGCCAAGTGGTCTGACGCCGGCCCGGGCGCGGACCGGGTGCCGGATGTGTTCAGCTAACGGTCATGCGAACAGATCAGCGACGACCTGGGCCGCCAGGCCGTGGCAGGTCGTCATGCCGATGCCGGTGGTCACCGCGACGACCCGCACGCCAGGCGTCGGGCTCTCGACCAGGAACTCCCGGTCCGGGGCCGTCGCGTAGCAGCCGCGCCAACGCTCTCGCACCGCGAGCTCGGCGGCCGGCACACCGAGCAGGTCCGCCGTCTCGGCCAGCAACAGGTCATCGACCCGCTCGTCCTGGAACGGGTGATGGGTGACGGCCCGCTCGTGGGTGTCCCCGATGAGCAGGTCCCCGTCGGGAAGCTGCGTGAACATGAGGTTCATGTCGACGGCGAGCAGGTCGGGCCGCTCGGCCTCGAACCGCGCCCGCAGCGCCGGCAGCGACGGGCAGTCCGCGAAGCCTGCGTATCGCAGCAGCGACAGGCCCGTCAGCACCCCCGGCCCGAACCGCTCGACGGCAGCCCCGTCAGCGGTGGCCGGCGCCGCGACCCGGAGCATCTGCAGCACGCACCGCCGTACCCCGGCCCGCTCGGCGATCTCCGGGTGGAGCCGGTCGAGGTCGTGACCGGTCGCCTGCACGATCGCGGGGGCCACGAGCTCGCCGCGGCCGGTGCGCAGGACGCCAGCCGCGGCCTCCAGGGCAGCCGTGCGCCAGAAGAAGGTGACGCCCTCGGCGGCGAGCCAGCGGGCGATCGCGCCGACGGCCTCGCGCGGGTCCACCCTGACGTCCCACGGCAGGAACGCGCCGCCGACCAGCGTCTTCGCCCGCACCGGCACCCGCGCCCGCACGCCATCGGCGTCCAGCATCTCGACCGGGGCCACGCCGGCCGCGGCGAAGTCGCCGAGCACGGCCAGTTCCTCGGCCGACCGGGCGGCGACCACGGTGCCGGTCGGCTCCGCGTAGAAGCCGGCCAGCCGGCCCAGCTCCAGCCAGCGTTCCCGGGCGGCCTTCGCGTAGTCGAGCGCCTGGCCCGCCTGGCCGCTCACGCAGCCGTGGCCGAAATTGCGGACCGAGGCGCCGCGGGCGAACTCGTCGCGCTCGACGACCGCGACCCGCAGCCCGCGGCGCAGCCCCTCCACCGCGTGCGCCAGGCCGATGATTCCCGCACCGGCCACCACCAGATCGAACTCACCCAGCCGCATACGGCCGAGCATGGCCGACGGACCGGCCGAAACGCGCGTCCTCGGCCGGGCGAGACTCGCCTGACACTCGGGGCCGAGAAAATGCTGGTCACCGTCGTGGGAAGGTGTTCGGTGGCTGTTCACATCGTGCCCACCAAGCAGCCAGCCGTTCCAGGAAAGGTGAACACGTGGCCACCGACTCCGTCAGCTCGCTCGTCGCGGACGCCCTGACGCCCGGCCACGGCTCGCCCGAGGATCCCGAACGGATCCGCGTCGACCTGGTGGCCTTCGACATCGCCGGCACGACCGTCGAGGAGCACGGCGCGGTCTACGACGCGCTGCGCGGTGCCGTCGAGGCAGCCGGCGCGTCCACCGGCCTGGTCCTGTCCGACGCGGACGTCCAGCGGTGGATGGGCGCGGACAAGCGGGCCGCGATCCGGGCGCTGCTCGCGCCGGCCTTCGCGGGCACCGACCCGGCCGAGCTGGTCGCCGATGTGGTGGAACGGGTGTTCACCGACTTCCGCGACCGGCTCGACACCGCCTACCGGACCCGGCCGCCGGCGCCGATGCCCGGTGTCGTCGAGGCGTTCGGCACGCTGCGGGCGCACGGCATCAAGATCGCGCTGACCACCGGGTTCGACCGGTCGGTCGTCGGCCCGCTCCTGGCGTCGCTCGGCTGGGACGGCGGCCTGCTCGACGCGGTCGTCTGCGCCGACGACGTCCCGAGCGGCCGCCCGGCCCCGTACCTGATCTTCCGCGCGATGGAGCTGACCGGGGTCACCGCGGTGCGCCGGGTGCTCGTCGCGGGCGACACGGTGCGCGACCTGCGGGCGGGCACGAACGCGGGCGCCGGGGCCGTCGTCGGGGTGCTCTCCGGGCAGGTCGCCGCGACGGCCCTGGGCGCCGTTCCGCACACCCACCTGCTCGCCAGCGTCGCCGACATCCCGGCCCTGGTCACAGGCCCGACGGGCTGAACCGGCCTCGCGGCGTCAGTACATCATCCGCGGGTCGGCGTAGAACTGACCTCGATCAGGTTGTCGGTCGGGTCGCGCAGGACCAGCGTCCGGTGCTCCTCGGCGAGGCCCTCGCCTGGGCCGGGTTCTACTCGATGTTCTTCTTCGTCACCCTGTACATGCAGAACGTCCTGGGCTACTCCCAGCTGCAGTGCGGGCTCTCGTACGTGCCGGTGAGCGTCGGCATCGGGTTCGGCTCCACCATGGCGACGAACATGTTCATCCGGACCGGTACCCGTCCGATCATCGTCACCGGCGCGCTGCTCGCCGCCGGTGGCATCTTCTGGCTGTCCCGCATCCCGGTGGACGGCACCTATCTCGGCAACCTGCTCACCCCGCTTGTGATCATGGGGGCCGGGCTGGGACTGCTGTACGCCGGTGCGGGAGCGACCAGCTCGGCGGGGTGCTGCTTGCCAGCTCCGGCACGACCGGGACGCCCAAGCAGGTGTTTCTGGATGCCCGCCGGCTGTTGCACGTCGCGGCCGCCGTCGCCCGCCACCACCGGATGACCGCCGCCGACGTCGGCTACAACCCGCTTCCGCTGGTCCACGTGAACGCCGAGGTCGTCGGCCTGCTGGCGACGCTGGTCGGCGGCGGCGAGCTCGTGCTCGACGAGCGCTTCCACCGCCGGGGCTTCTGGGACCTGACCCAGTCTCGGGGCGTCACCTGGATCAATGCCGTTCCCGCGGTCCTGGCGATCCTCGCCCGCGAGCCGGCGCCGTCGCCGGCCCAGACATCCACGGTGCGCTTCGTGCGGTCGGCCTCGGCGCCGCTGCCGGGCGCCGTCCTACCGTGTTCGAGGCCGCCACCGGCCTGCCCGTCGTCGAGACCTACGGGATGACGGAGGCCGCGAGCCAGATCACCGCGAACCCGCTGGGCGGCGGGCGCCGGCCCGGCTCGGTGGGACGGCCGGTCGGCGCCGAGGTCAGGGTCGTCGACCCGGCCGGGCGGCTCTGTCGAGCCGGCGAGACCGGGCAGGTCCAGATCCGCGGCCGTGGCGTCATCTCGACGTACGCCACCGAGACCGGCAACGAGCGGTTCCTGGCCGGGGCGAACGAGCTGTTCCGGGCGGCTGACGTCGCCGAGAGCTAGGCTTCCAGGCAGCGGGAACCAGCTTCCACAGCAGCCCCTGTGCGCCGGCGGGCTCCGATCCTGCCCAGGTCGCGGGCCGCTTGGCCCCGGACCGGTGACCACGGCCGCGGGACCTCGAAGCGGGCCGCGAGGCGACCGGAGCATGAGGAGTGGGTACGGTGACGGCGACGTTCGATCTCGGGCTGGCGGGCAGGGCCGCAGTGGTGACCGGCGCCGGCGCCGGCATCGGTCAGGCGATTGCGCGTGGGCTGGCCGCCGCGGGAGTCCGGGTCGGCCTGGTCGAGATCGACCGGGCCCGGGCGGCCGCCACCGTCGAACTGATCGAGAAAGAAGGCGGCCAGGCCCTCGCGCTCCACGCGGATGTGATGGACACCGCCGCCCTCACCGCGGCCATCACCGCCGCCCACGCCGAGTTCGGCCGCCTGGACATCCTCGTCAACAACGCAGGTGGGGTGAAGGCGAGCCGGTTCCTCGACCAGAGCGAACGTAGCTGGCGCCGCCACATCGACATCAACCTCGTCAGCATGCTCGCCGCCACCTCGACCGCGGCTCCCCTGATCGCCCAGACCGTCGCCGCCGAGGGCGAGATCAACGGCCCACGGCGCAGCGGCGGCTCCGTCGTCAACATCACCAGCATTGAGGGCCTGCGCGCCGCCCCGATGTACGCCGTCTACGCCGCCTGCAAGGCCGGAATGATCAACTTCACCCGGACGATGGCACTGGAGCTCGCCGAATCCGGCATCCGGATCAACGCGATCGCCCCCGACCTCACCGCGACCGCCGGCATCCGGGGCATCATGCGCGGCCCCGTCGACCCCGACGCACTGCCCGCTCCCCCGGCCGAGCGCCTCGACGGCATCGAGCGCTACATCCCGCTCGGGCGCGAGGGCGTCGCCGCCGAGATCGCCGACGCCGCCGTGTTCCTGTGCTCGGACCGGGCCGCCTACATCAACGGCAGCACGCTGAGCGTGGACGGCGGCACCGCCGCCTCCGCCGGCTGGCTGCGCGCCGGCTCCGGCTGGACCCTCCACGGCGCCCCTGCCCCCTCCGGCTTCGCCATCGGAAACCAGTAGGAGAACCCCCGCATACGATCCCGCCGTGGACCGGTGGTCGACGGCGGAGCGCCTGTGCGGGCTGCTCGGCGGCGAACTGGCGCAGCACGGCCGGTTCGGTCTCCTGCGCGGCCGGGAGGCCTTGGCGCTGCGGCGCGACGGGGTAGGTGTCTGGCGGGGCGAGGAAGGGCCGCGGGCGTTTCTGACCACGGTCGTGCGGGTGCCGACGGAGCTGGCGGCGCGGGTCCGGGCCGCCGCGCAGCCGGCCGCACCAGCCGGCGCCGACCAGCACTACCTGTATCCCGCTGGTGCCATCCACATCACGCTGGCGAATCTCGACCGGTACGCCGATCTTCCGCTGGAGCGGGTGGCGGCGGTACTCGCACACCGCGTCGGGGCCGCACCACCGATCACCTTCACCCTGCGGGGCCTGGCGGTCGCGCGCCATACCGTCTACGTCCGGGCCT
This sequence comes from Pseudofrankia sp. DC12, assembly GCF_000966285.1. NCBI lineage: Bacteria > Bacillati > Actinomycetota > Actinomycetes > Frankiales > Frankiaceae > Pseudofrankia > Pseudofrankia sp. DC12. The sequence continues at coordinate 4,642,479 of NZ_KQ031391.1, read as the reverse complement.
ATGCGCGGCCGGCGTCGGCCCCGCTCGCGTTGCGCGCCTCGATCCTGCGCGACCTGGAGACCGGGCCGCCACGGCAGGAGCCGCTGCGGATCGCGGTCAGCAACGTGGTGCGGTTCCGCTGCGCCGACCTCACGGCCGTCCCGCCGGCGGTCCACGCATGCCGGAACGCGTGTTTCGGCTCCTTCCCGCTGCACCGGGTCGAGCTGGTCCGCACCGACAAGGTCCTCTCGGCCGCCGGCACCGAGCTGCTGGCCGCGTTCGACACCACGTCCTGATCAGGCGCGGCTTCGGCGCCCGCGCCGGGCAGCCCCGACCGCCTGCTAGCCGGGCGCGGCTCTCGTGTCGCTGGAAGGCGAACGCGTCAGCGCTGTCGACGGCGACGTTGTCGGAGTCCTGGTCGGTCCAGGTGTCGAGCCAGCCTGAGCGCGGTACGGGGCTGCCCGGTAGGGAAGAGTGACGCCCGTGTTTGGATCGCCAGGTCGACGAGAGGGGTGCGCTGGTCATCGACCTGCTCGACGAGGAGATCGACACCGTCCGCCGCCAGATCAGTACCCGGCTCGCCGGCGATCCGGGCTACCGGGCGGTCCAACAGATCCCTGGAGTCGGGCCGACGCTGGGCGCGGTGTTCGTCGCCGAGATCGGGGACGTGCACCGGTTCCCCACCGCGGGCCACCTGACCAGCTGGGCCGGTCTGACCCCGCGCCACCACGAGTCCGACACGACCGTGCACCGCTGGCACATCACCAAGCAGGGCTCCACCCTGGTCCGCTGGACCGCGATCGAGGCCGTGCAGGTCCTGCCCGCGTCCACCCCGATCCTCGGCACCACCAAAACCAGGATCGGACAGCGGCGTGGCACCAACATCGGGAAAGTCGCCGCGGCCCGCGAACTGCTCACGCTCGTCTACCACGCGTTGCCCGACGGTGAGGCCCGCGCGCTACGCCAGGCGGCGTGACCGGGTCCGGCCCCGGTCGGTGGCGTGGCCGTGCAGGTCATGACCCCCACCCAGTGGCGTGGCCGACCCTCTGACCCCCACCGACCGCGGCCGCAACGCTCCCTGCCCTCGTGGCGAAGGGATGACTGGCAGCCGAACCTGCCACCGACACCGACGCCACCAGCACGTTCGTCGCCGCGGTGCGCCACGCGGCCGAAGAGTTCTCCCACAACGAGGACGCGCACACCGTCCCGCTCGACGGGCCCGTCGTCGGCGCTATCCGGGCAGGTTCGAGGACACCTTCGCCCTACACGATCATCCGGCAGGGCCTGCTGCGCGGGCGGGCCGAGCAGCGCCAGTCGGCCCACGGCGGGTTCGTCACCGCCCTGGTGGCCGGCGCCGCGCTGCTCGCGGACGGCGCGGCGCCCGGGTCATCCTCGCGCAGCCGACCGGACGCGGCAGCCGGCGCCAACGACGGTGGGCGCTCCCCACCTACGGCTGGCGGCCGCGGTCATCGGGCTCGGAAGGCAGCCCGGGGGCGAGTTTGGACAGCTCACTCTCGGTCTGTCGGGTGTTGGGGTGTTGCGGGCCGAGAACGCGACGACGTGCGTCGAGGACCGTGCGCAGCTCGGCGAGCGCGTCGTCACGCCGGCCCTGAGCGGCGAGCGTCTCACCCAGGTTGTGCCTGGTGGTCAGGGTGTCGGGATGCTCGGCACCCAGCACCCTGGTCTCCGCCGCGAGCACCGTCCGGTACTCGGCCTCGGCCTGCTGGTAGCGGCCCCGTTCGGCGAGCACGCAGGCTAGGTTGCCGTTCGTGACCAGGATTTCGATGTCGGCGTCGCCGAGCAGCCGCCGCTCCGCGTCGAGCACGGCGCGGTACTCCTCCTCGGCCTGTTCGAGCAGCCCGGCAACGAAGTACATGGAGGCGACGTTGCTGCGGGTCACCAGCGTGTGGGGGTGATCCTCGCCGAGCTGCGCGCGCTGGGCGGCAAGCACCGCCAGGAACTCCTCCCGTGCCTCGTCATACCGGCCCTGCTCGCGGTGGGCTGGTCGCCCGGACCAGCGGGTGCAGGCTGAGCGTGTAGGCCAGCGGGTCGTCGGGGTCTGGGCCGGGCCGGGCGGCCAGGTCGACGAGGGCAAGGTCGGCCAGGCTCGCGACCCGCGTCCGCGTGGAGGTCAGCAGGTCCAGGTCGTCCGCGTTGTCGACGACCAGCACCCAGGCGTCGCTACGTTCATTCAGCAGCCGCCATACCAGGTCGGACGCGCTCGCCTGGCCCGACCAGGCCAGGCGCAGCTGCTCGGTGTCCGCGCCCAGCTCGACGGCCAGCTGTCGCATTCCGGCGCTCGACGCCGCCGCGCTCGCCGCGGACACCCACCAGGCGGCACGGCCCCCAGTCGGCGCGCCGGCCGGGTCCGCAGGGTCGTCGGCCGAGCGGGCCCGGACCTGGGCGCGCCGGGCCACCTCGAGCGCGACCGTCGTCTTGCCCGATCCCCCCAGTCCGTGCAGGACGAACACCGAACCGTCGTTGCGCTCCATGGCGGCCGTGAGCTCGGTGAGCAGCTCGTCCCGGCCGCGGATGACCGACGGAAGCTGGCCCACAGGGGCGACCACGCTGTTGATAGCTCATGAACCGAGCGGTTACCCTGAAAGCCGCGATCGGTTCTGCTTTCGCTGCCCTCGGTGCCGTCATCGTTGTCAGCGCCCGTTGGAATGTCGCCAGAGGAGAGACCGCCAGACGACGACCGAGGACGGTCTGACGGCCCTCCGCAAGATCCTCACCGACGTGGTGGAACGGATCGAGATCACTGGCGCCAACAGATCGCGATCCAAGCCGAGGAACTCACCGGCTGGCACTTCACCCCCACCCACGACCTACCAGCCGGCTTGGGACGGCCCAGGCTGCCGCCGTCAGCCGGTCACGCCGTCAGCCGTTCGCCCGGTAGCCGGCGCTTGGGGTGATCAGACCGGTCTCGTAAGCGAAGGCGACGGTCTGGACCCGGTCCCGCAGGCCCAGCTTGGCCAGGATCCGGCCGACGTGGACCTTCACAGTGGCCTCGGAGACGTGCAGCCCGTCGGCAATCTCGCGGTTGGTGCGGGCCTGGGCCACCAGGAGCAGGACGTCATGCTCACGGTCGGTGAGGGCGGCCAGCGCGGACGATCGGGCGTCGGCCTGCTCGGGGGTGGGCAGCAGCGGCGTGAACGTCTCCAGCAGCCGGCGCGTGGCGCTCGGCGCGATGACGGCGTCGCCCGCGGCCACCGCGTGGGCGGCCGCGGCGAGCTCGGCCGGGCGCGCGTCCTTGAGCAGGAAGCCACTCGCCCCGGCCCGCAGGCCCGCGTAGACGTACTGGTCGAGGTCGAACGTGGTCAGGATCAGCACCCTGGTCGGCAGCCGGGCCGCGACGATCGCGGCGGTCGCCTCGATGCCGTCCATGCCGGGCATCCGGACGTCCATGAAGACCACGTCCGGGCGCAGCTGACGGGCCAGTCTGACGGCGCTCGCCCCGTCGTCGGCCTCGCCGACGACCTCGATGCCCGGCTCGGCCCGCAGGAACATGCGGAAACCCAGCCTGATCAGCGGCTGGTCGTCGGCGAGCAGCACCCGGATCGACGCCGCGCCCCCGGAGTCGGCGGACAAGGACCCGGCCGGCGCGGACACGGAACCGCCGGCCCCGGCCCGTGCCTGGCCGGCCGGACCCGTCATCACGCCGCACCCGGCAGAACGGTCTCGGCCGGCCGGTCGGTGGCGGCCGAGCGAGGCAGGCAGGCGGTGACGCGCCAGCCGCCGGACCGCAGCGGGCCACAGGTCAGCTCGCCGCCCCAGGCGGCGACTCGTTCCCGCATCCCCGTGACGCCATGGCCCGCGGAGACGGGGCCATCCGAGCCAGGGCTGGGAGGGACCAGATTCTGGGAGACAGCGGACGCAGCGTCGCGGCCTGGGGGGACGGGCTGGCCCACGAAGGCCAACCCGGGCAACCCCGGGTCGTCAGGCTGCCAGCCCGCGGCGCCGTCGTCGACGACGTCGAGCAGCACCCGGTCCGGCCGGTAGTCGACGGTCACCCGGGCGGCGCAGCCCGGGCCGGCGTGCTTGAGGGCGTTCGTCAGCGACTCCTGGATCAGCCGGTAGACGGCCAGCTGGAGCCCACCGGGCAGCGCACGGCCGTCGCCGCGGACCGTCAGCGTCACGGCCAGCCCCGCCGCTCTGACCTGGTCGAGCAACGTTTCGAGGCTCGCGAGCCCGGGCTGGGGCGCGCGGTCCTCCTCAGCCGGCGCGCCGGGTGCCACGGCTGGCAGGGCCGGGTCCGGGGTGTAGCCGCGCAGCACGCCGAGCAGGCGGCGCGTGTCGGCCAGCGCCTCGCGGCCGGTGGCGGAGACCGTGCTCATCGCGTCGCGGGCGGCGTCCGGCGAGCCGCCGACCGTCGCCGCCGCGCCCTCGGACAGCGCGATGATGACGGTCAGGTGGTGGGCGACGATGTCGTGCATCTCGCGGGCGATCCGGCCGCGCTCGCGGGCCGTGGCGAGCTCGGCCTGCTGGTCGCGCTCCCGTTCGAGCCGCTCGGCCCGCTGCCGCAGCTGCGAGAGGTAGGCGGTGCGGGTCCGCGCGAAGATCCCGAGCACCCCGGCAGCCACCGCCATCCCGGACAGCAGGACGAAAACGGTGATCCAGACGCCTACCTCCGCCCACCGGTCGACCGCGAGCCCGATCCCGATCTCCATCACCGCGCCGGCGGCGATGATCGCCCAGACCGACCCGCAGGCCGCGACGGTGTAGAACGCGACGAGCAACGCGATGTCCGCCATCAGCCGGACGTCGAACAGCCACTGGCTGAAGGCGATCGCCGAGACGACGGCGAACGTCGTGAACGGGTGGCGACGGCGGAACAGCAGCGTCGCCGCGAGCGCGACCGTGAGTGAGACGGTCAGGGCGAGCGGGTGGCCCGCCCGCAAGGAGTCACGCACCGCGCTCGGCATACCGAGCGCCAGCACGGCCACCGGCGCGAGCAACGCGAGGGCGCGAGCGTAGTTCCGCGACGGGTCGCCGTCGAACGCCTCGGCCAGACCGCGCACGGCTGCCCACTGCCGAGGCCGCCAGGCGGGCCGGGGGACGGCTCGCCTGGCCCTGGCCTGGACCGCCTGCCACCGCGCCGGCGAGATCACGCTCACTCGTCTCACCTCCCTCCCCGGCCGCGGCCGGCCGGACCTCTCGAGACTAGGCGTCGGCTCGCTTGAGCCGGACCGCCGCGAGGACCACGAAGACGGCCGTCCAGGCCAGGATCACCAGGAAACCCTGGCCCGGCGAGAGAAGGCTCGGGTCCGCGCGCTGCCAGAACGCCGAGCCGGCGTTGGACGGCAGGTACGGGCTGATGTTCGTCGCCCAGGAGGACGGGAGCAGTTCGAACAGCGGCGGGATGACGAAGTAGAGCGCGACGAGGCTGGAGATGCCGGCGGCGGTGTTGCGGAACAGACCGCCGAGCGCCATCCCGGTGAGGCCCACCAGCAGCAGGTAGACCGCCGCGCCAAACACCATCCGGGCCGTGTGCGGGTGCGAGAACGCCACGTTGAGGTGCTTGCTGGCCAGCAGCGACTGGCCGAGGAAGAACGCGACGAGCGTCGAGATGACGGAGGTGACGCCGACGACGGCCGTGAAGACAGCCATCTTGGCCCAGAGGACCGGCAGCCGCCTGGGCACGACCGTGAGCGAGGCACGGATCATGCCGGTCGCGTACTCGCCGGAGACCAGCAGCACGCCGAGCACCCCGACGGCGAGCTGCGCCAGCGTCACACCGCGCAGGCTCGCCTCGGTGGCGTCGAAGGTGAGCTTGCGGGCCGGTTCGAGGTGGTCCCAGTGATTGGCGATCACGGCGCAGAACAGCGCCGCGAGGCCGATGGTCAGCGCCACTGCGGCGGCCAGCGTGATGAGCGTCGAGCGCAGCGAGCGGAACTTCGTCCACTCGGACTTGATCACCCGGGGCTGGCTGACACGCATGCCGGGGAACGGCGGGGCCGTCGCGGTCGGCGGCTCGGCGAGGGTGGTGGTCATCGGGCCTCTCCAGACGCGACGGGCTCACGCCGGGCCGGGATGGACCGGGCCGCGTCCGTGTGCGCGTGGTACTCGACGGAGTCCTCCGTCATCTCCATGAACGCCTGCTCCAGCGACGCCCGCTGGGTGGCCAGCTCGTGCAGCGCCACGCTGTGCGCGCAGGCGATGTCGCCGATCTGCGCGGCGGACAGGCCCCGGACCTCCAGCTCACCGGCGGCGGCGCTGGAGATCGTGACATCCGGCCCGACCAGCAGGTCGCGCAGCTCGCCGGCCCGCGGCGAGCGCACCAGAACGACGGAGCCCGACGCCTGCGCGACGAGTTCGGCCACGGTCGTGTCGGCGAGCAGCCGGCCGCGGCCGATGACGATCAGCCGCTCCGCGGTCAGCGCCATCTCGCTCATCAGGTGGGAGGAGACGAAGATGGTCCGTCCCTCGGCGGCGAGCGACTTCAGCAGCGTGCGGACCCAGCGGATGCCCTCGGGGTCGAGGCCGTTGACCGGCTCGTCCAGCACGACCGTGCGGGGGTCACCGAGCAGCGCGGAGGCTACCCCGAGCCGCTGGCCCATGCCGAGGGAGAACCCACCGACCCGCTTCCTGGCGACCTCGCGCAGGCCGACCAGGTCGATCACCTCGTCGACGCGGCGGCGGGGTATGCCGTTCGTCTGTGCGAGGGCGAGCAGGTGGCTGTAGGCCGAGCGGCTGGTGTGCACCGCGCGGGCCTCCAGCAGGATGCCGAGCTCGGCCATCGGGGCGCTGGCGGACCGGTAGTCCCTGCCGTTCACCCGGACGGTGCCGGCGGTCGGCTCGTCCAGCCCGGCGATCATGCGCATGGTGGTGGACTTACCGGCGCCGTTCGGCCCGAGGAACCCGGTCACGCTTCCGGGCCGCACCGTGAAGGTGAGGTCCGCGACGGCGGTGCGCTCGCCGTAGCGTTTTGTCAGCCCATGAACTTCGATCATCTGTGCTCTCCCGCCACGCCGCGTCGGCCAGCGGGACGGTTCAGGCTGGCCACGCTGCCACGCTAGGGATTCGGCCGTAGGCCGCGCATCAGCCGCAAGACGAGAGTTCGGGCCCGCCTCGTACGTCGCAGGTCGTATGTCGGCCGCCACCGCGACGCAGCGAGCGCCCCCCTTGCGGCTGGACCGGGGCGTTCGCTCCCGCCGACGGGTACGCCCGCGAATGATTCCGAGAAGGCAGACATTTCCGGCCGTATGCCGACCGAGGGTGGCATACGGGTAACGTATAGCCAATAACACTCCGCCGGTTCCCACCTGTGCGCCGACACAGCGTCGACAGTGCGTGCTGACGCTGGAGTTCCGACTCGGTCGCGCGGCGGGTCCGCGGGCTCCACCGGCGGCACCGTCCGCTCGGCTGTAGGGGGCGCTCAATGGGCCAGGTGACCACCTCCACCACGATCGCCGCCGTCTCGGCGCCAGCTACGACAACGACCTCCAAGGCGCCGCCTGCGAGCTTCATGGGGGCGGCGGGCCTGAACGCCAAGGGAACCCGGTTGAACCGACGCGGGCTCGCCACCCGCGGGCGCATCCTGAAGGTCGCCGTGGACCTGCTCGCCGCCGGCGGGCCGGACGTCGTCAGCGCGAATCTGATCGCCCGGGAGGCCGGCGTCACCTGGGGGACGATCCAGCACCAGTTCGGCGAGGCCGACGGCGTCTGGGCGGCCGTCATCGAACACGCGTCCTTCCGGCCGAGCTTCCATCCGACCATGGACCGGCTGGCCGGCCTGCCGCTGGCGGCGCGCCTGGAGGCGATCGTCGATCTGGTCTGGAACTCGCTGGACTCGCCCAGCGCCCGCGCGGTCAACACGCTGCGGTTGTTCCTGCCGCGTGACGCGGCCGTGGTCGAACGGGACCACCCGCGCACCGCCGCCGCGCTGGCCGCCTGGGACAACCGGTGGGCCGAGGTGTGGGACCACGCGTTCGACGGCCTGACCGTCTCCAGGGAGCGCCTGGCCAAGGTCCGGTTCCTCATGCCGGGCGCGATCCTCGGCCTGCACGACATCGGCGGCCTGAGCAGCTACACCGACGTGTCCGCGGCCCGTGCCGGCCTCGTCGAGGCACTGACCCTCTATCTGTCCTGAGGCCGCCCGCTGTCCTGACGCCGCCCGGCTCGCGGGGAATTTCTGGAACCTGTTCTCGTCGGCGTGCGTTGACGCCACCGTGGCTGACCTGGACTTCGCGAACGTGCCCGGGGTGGCGGTCGTCGCCGGTGGGAGCGGCGGGAGCGGCGCCGAGGCCTGCCGGCGGCTCGCCGAGCTCGGCAGCGACGTCGTCCTGGTGACCGGCGGCAGGGGCAGCACCCGGGGACGGCGGGCGGGCAGCCCGGACACCCGCGGACGCGTGCTCGAGATCGCGCGGCGCCGGTTCCTGGCCGACGGCTACCGGGCGGTGACGCTGCGGTCGGTAGCCGCCGAGGCGGGCGTTGACGTCGCCCTGATCAGCTACTTCTTCGGCTCCAAGCGGGGCCTGTTCGGCGCGGCGCTAGGACTGCCCGCGAACCCGGCCGAGCTGCTGCGCGCGGCGCTGCCGGGAGACCGGGCGACCATGCCGGAACGGGTGCTGCGCACGCTGCTGACCACCTGGGACGACCCGGAGCACGGCCCCCGGCTCCGGGTCCTCGCGACCCCGGTCACGCAGGAGCCCGAGTTCACGCGGATGTTCCGCGAGCTCGTCCAGCGCGAGATGACCGAGCAGATGGCCGAGTACGTCGGCGGCGCCGACGCCCCGGCCCGCGCGGCCGTCTTCACCACCCAGCTGGGGGGCGTCATCTTCGCCCGCTACGTCCTCGCGCTGGAACCGATCGCCAGCCTGCCGGCTGATGAATTGGTCCGCCATCTCATTCCCGGGCTGCGGGCCGTGCTGTACGATTCGGCCGCGCCCCCGCGGCGGCGTTGACGCGCCGACGGCTCGCCATGTGGACCCGGTTCGCGCCCGTCGCGGCCACCTCGCGACCGCAGCACAGGCTCACCGCCGGATGCCCGGTGACAGACTCGGCGGCGGGGTGCGGCGGGAGGGACGACGATGGCGAGCGATGCGGCGATGGCGGCGAACTGGGCCGGGAACGTGCGGTTCGGGGCGGAGCGGGTCGTCGCGCCGGAATCGGTTGAAGAACTCCAGGAGGTCGTCGCCGGTACTCGGAAGGCACGGGCTCTGGGCACCGGGCATTCGTTCAGCCGGATCGCCGACACCGACGGAACGCTGATCTCGACCGCGCGGCTGCCACGCCGAATCCGGATCGACGCCGGTGGCACCGTGACAGTGAGCGGTGGCGCCCGATATGGCGACCTCGCCCGTGAGCTGGAGACGGCCGGCTGGGCGCTGCGCAATCTCGGCTCACTGCCACACATCTCGATCGCCGGCGCGTGCGCGACCGGAACGCACGGCTCCGGGAACGGCAACGGCAACCTGGCGACGTCGGTGGCCGGGTTGGAGCTGGTCACCGCGTCGGGCGAACTGGCCTCCGTCCGCCGTGGCGTCGACCCGGACTTCGAGGGCCACGTCATCGCGCTCGGCGCCCTCGGCGTGACCGTCGCGGTGACGCTCGACCTTGTGCCCACGTTCCAGGTCCGTCAGCTCGTCTACGAGGGCCTGACCCAGGCCCGCCTGCTGGCCTCCGTCGACGACATCTTCGCCGCCGCCTACAGCGTAGGTGTCTTCACCGGCTGGGACCCGGCGTCGTCCCAGGTCTGGCTCAAGCAACGGGTCGATGAGCCCGACGGCGACGGTGAACCGCCGGCCGAGCGGTTCGGCGCCCGGCTCGCCACCCGGCCGCTGCATCCGGTGCCGGGCATCGACCCGGCGCACACGACGCGGCAGCTCGGCGTCCCCGGGCCGTGGCACGAGCGGCTGCCGCATTTCCGGCTGGACTTCACGCCGAGCGCCGGGGACGAGCTGCAGACCGAGTACTTCGTGGCCCGGAAGCACGCCGCCGCCGCGATCGAGGCCATCTTCGCGATCGGCGCGACCGTCCGGCCGGCCCTGCAGATCAGCGAGATCCGCACCGTCGCCGCCGACAGCCTCTGGCTGAGCCCGGCCTACCAGCGTGACGTCATGGCCCTGCACTTCACCTGGCTGCCGGACGAGGCCACGGTGCTGCCGGCCGTCGCCGCCGTCGAACGCCAGCTCGCCCCGTTCGCCCCGGCCCCCCATTGGGGAAAGGTCTTCTCGCTACCCCCCGATGCCGTCCGGGCCGGCTATCCCTGTGCGGCACAGTTTCTTGCTCTCGCCGCCCGACGGGACCCGGGAGCGGTCTTCCGCAACCAGTACCTCGACACCTACCTGCCAATGGGCTGACGGCCGGCGCCGTCCACGGCATCGGCCGCCGAACGTTGATCGCTGCTTCGGACCTCGCGTGGTCGTGATCGAAGCTTCCGGCAACCACCCGAAGGCGGAAACGGCGATCACTGGCACGAAGGCGGGACCGGCGTCGCTGGGCCCGGCTCGGCGTCGAGGGGCGTCAGACGGCGGCGATCCGGTAGCCGACCCGGGGAGTCGTGGCGATGACCGGCGGGTCGCCGAGCTTGCGGCGAAGCCGGCCGATGGTGACCAGAACGGTGTTGGTGAACGGGTCGGCGTGCTCGTCCCACACCTGCTCCAGCAGGTCCTCGGCGCTCAGATACGCCGGGCTCGCCCGCAGCAGCGCCTCCAGCACCGAGAACTCCTTGGCGGACAGGTCGAGCGGCCGGCCGTCCCGGGTGACGGTCCGGCGGATCGTGTCGAGCTCGACGCCCACGGCCCGCAGCGTCGCCGGCCGGGCGGCGGGGCTCCGGCGGGCGAGCGCGCGAATCCGCAGTACCAGCTCGGGGAAGTGGAACGGCTTGGTCAGGTAGTCGTCGGCGCCGAGCGAGAGCCCGCTGACCCGGTCGACCGGGGAGTCCGCGGCGGTGAGCATGAGCACCATGACCCGGTCGTCCCGCCCGGCGATCATCTGGCAGAGCGTGTCGCCATGGATGCCGGGCAGGTCGCGATCGAGGACGACGACGTCGTAGCTGTTGGTGGCCAGCTTGGCCGCGGCCTCCAGGCCGTCGTGCGCGACGTCGGCCGCAATCGCCTGGTCCCGCAGCCCCTCGACCAGGACGGCGGCGAGCCGGCGCGCGTCCTCGACCACCAGCACCCTCACGCCACAACCCCCGGCAGTGCGGCGCCCGCCGCGCCCGAGGCCGCGGCCCGCGGCAGGCCGACGGTGACCCGGAGGCCGCCGTCGGCGCGGGCACGCAGGTCGAGTGTGCCGCCGTCGGCCTCGGCGATGGCGGCCACGATCGAGAGGCCCAGCCCGGCGCCGGCCGCGTCCGACCCGGTGCGCTCCACCCCGAGCCGGCGGAAGGGCCGGCCCAGCTCGGCGACCTCCTCCTGTGCCAGCACGTCCCCGCCGTTCTCGACGATCACCCGGGCCGCCGGGCCGGACACGGCCGTGGCGACCCGGATCCAGCCGCCGTCGTGGTTGTGCAGGATCGCGTTGTCGAGCAGGTTGTCGATCATCCGGCTCAGCAGCGGCTGACTGGCCACGATCCAGGTCTCCTCCAGGCTGTACACCCGGTGCAACTGGAGGCCCCGGCCGGCGAGCTGGTCCGCGCGGGGGGCGAGCCGGGACGAGACGGCCTGGTCCAGGGCGATGACCGCCCGGTCGGGCAGGGCGCCGTGCTGGCCGCGGGCGAGGGCGAGCAGGCCGTCGAGCAGCTCGTCCACCCGGTCCAGCTCGACGCGCACCCGGCCGGCCAGGGTGATCGTCTCGACCGGCACCGGGCCCGGCTTGGCCGCGGCGACGTCGACGAGCGCCCGGACGGTGGCCAGCGGGGTGCGCAGCTCGTGCGACGCGTTCGCGACGAAGCGGCGCTGCGCCCCGAACGCCCCGTCCAGGCGTCCCAGCAGGGCGTCAATGGTGTCCGAAAGGTCCTTGAGCTCGTCCTTCGGGCCCTGCATCGCGAGCCGCTCGTGCAGGCTGTCCGCGGAGATCCGGCGGGTGGCCGCGATCATCGCCCGCAGTGGCCGCAGCGCGCGGCCGGCGGCGAGCCAGCCGACCACGACTGACACGACCGCCATCACCCCGAGCGCGATCAGCGACCCGAGCAGGTAGCCGTGGGACACCGACATGCGGACGGCGCCTGACCCGGCGGGCGGGCTGACCGGGTCCGGGCGGGTGGCCACCGCGGTGGAGGAGACCGACGTCGACCCCACCCCGTTGGTGATCCCCAGCAGCACCACGGAGGAGACCACGAACAGCACGCTGTACAGCACCGTCAGCCGCATCCGGACGGTCCGACGCACCTTGATCACAGTCCCCTCCTTCAGCCATCGCGGGCCCTGACCTTCCAGGGTGCCCGGCCGGGCCTAACAACGAGATAACGGCCGCCGTTCGGCCCCTGTCAGCGCCCGGTCCCTAGAAACCGGTGCTGCCACCAATGGCACGCCACAGGAGGGGACCGATGGGAACGAGCATTGAGGTTGACGGTCTGCACAAACGGTTCGGTGGGACCAAGGCCCTGGACGGGATGACCTTCACGGTGTCACCGGGCCGGGTGACGGGGTTTGTCGGGCCGAACGGGGCCGGCAAGTCCACGACGATGCGGGTCGTCCTCGGCCTGGACGCGCCCGACGCAGGCACGGCGCTGGTCGGCGGCCGGCGGTACGCGACGCTGCCGCGCCCGCTCGGCTGGGTCGGCGCGCTTCTCGACGCGACGGCGCAGCAGCCGGGCCGCTCCGCCCGCGACCACCTGCTGTGGCTGGCGCACTCGCAGGGGCTCGGCCGCCGCCGCGTCGACGAGGTGCTCGACATCGTCGGCCTCGCGGGCGCAGCCCGGCGCAAGGCCGGCGGCTACTCGCTCGGGATGCGCCAGCGGCTCGGGATCGCCGCCGCGCTGCTCGGCGACCCACCGGTGCTGATGTTCGACGAGCCGTTCAACGGCATGGACCCGCAGGGCATCGTGTGGATGCGCGGCTTCCTGCGGGCGCTCGCCGACGGCGACCGGACGGTGCTGGTCTCCAGCCACCTGATGAGCGAGCTGCAGGACGCTGTTGGCCGGCGGGTTGGTGCTGCGGTTGCGCGACGCCTGACGGTCCATCGACGGCGTGCCTTGGCCCCGTCGCGCCGGCGGCCAGTGTCGTCCGGCGCGGCGGGCCGCCCCGGGACCGGCCGCGACCGACCTGTGGCTCGGGGCGGACGGCATCGCCGCGCACCTGTCCGCGGCCCAGGGCACGACCGCGTCGGACATCGACGACGCCGCCGCCGCCGCCGCCGCGGGGATGCTCACCCGCTCGGTTCACCCGGCCGGAGGAGGCCGCAGCCGTCCTGCCGCTGGCCAGCGACGTCCGCGCCAACATGACCGGCGCGGACATCCGGATCGACGGAGGCATGATCACCACCTGGTGACCGGCCCACCAGTTTCCCCTGCGCATCTGGGGATCAAGGAGGTCTCGCACCCCGCCGGGAAGCGTTGATCACTCGTTGCGCAGGCAAAGCGGCGTTCGGTGCCCCAGTTTGTCCTCTTTATTCCAGCGCAGTTCTCGATCAAGGCGCGGCAGCTTGGCCAGCTAGCCGGGATGATCGGCGTCTGCGCAGGCGAGTCGGCGCCTCGGAACCAGGCGGGACGGCGCGAGACGGCCAGAGCGTCGGGCGGACCGGTTGTTGCGCTCGATGCCGGGTCCGGACCAGGGCTGCGGCAAGATAACAGTCCGCATTGATCAAACTACGCTTCCAGTCTGGTCGGGCCTGGAGAAGTACTTTGAGTTGATCCGGAAACCCAGTAACCACAGGCGGTTCACATCGCTGCCGGCCTATCCGTGCCGACCGAATCCGACTACCTTGAGTTGCCACACGCTACCGAGAGCGATCTCGCCGCAGCCCTGGGTCCGGGCTGGCCTTGTACCGGGGTCAACCCCGAAGGTGAACGGCTCTGGGCAGTCGCGCGCCGATCTGATCTCGGCCTGCGAGGGTGCGGTGCGCGGTCTCGCGTTCAGCCACGCGGGCCGGCGACCAGGAAGGAGACCGCGTCGCCCGGCACGAGAGGTGTCGCGGCGTCGGTGACCATGGCGCCGTTCAGCGCCGCCGTCACCGCCCGGCCCACCGGCAGGCGGACGGCGTCGGCGGCTTCCTGGATCGTCGCCGCGGGCACCAGCCGCGGCCCGCCGGGCGGGTCCGGCGGGCCGCCCGCGCCGACCAGCCGCACGGCGACGGCGGGTGCCGGACGAGCGCGGGCGGCCGCGTAGTCGGCGGGAGTGTTGACGTTCAGCAGGGAGTCCAGGTCCGGGTCCAGGGCCGCGAGCACCGGATCGGCCCTGAGCGCGGCTTCGTCCAGCCGGAGCACGGCGCAGGCCTCGAAGAGGAAGGCCGGACGCAACCGGTCCTGCTCGACCAGCCGGGCGGCGAGCTCGCCGAGCCCCGTCCGGTAGCCGGCGGCCAACGGCTGCTGGTAACCACGCGCGACCGGCAGAACGACGTCCGGACCGGCCGGGCCGTCAAGCGCCCGGAGCACCGTCGTGACGAAGGCTGGATGCAGGAACGGCAGGTCGGTCGACGCGACGAACGCGCTCTCGGCCCGGCCGAGCAACACGGTCAGCCCGGCCGCCATCCCCTGGACCGGGCCCTTGTCCTCGCGCGGGTCGTCAACCACCAGCGTGCCGAGGGGCAGATCCGGGAGCCGCTGCCCGCTGGCCCGCACGACGACCACCGGCCCGTCGACCGCCCGCCCGACGATGCCCACCGTCCGACGCAGGAACGTCGACCCGTGCCACTCCAGCGCCGCCTTCGCCGTCCCCATCCGGACGGACCGCCCGCCGGCCAGCACGACGCCACCGCGGCGCGCGGCCGGTGATCCAGTCATCGGCTCATATTCGTACGCCAGGAGCCCGGCCACAACGTTCCGCGGAACGTGAAGATCCACGGCCCGCGGAACGTCTCGGGCGATCCACCTGCTGATCAGCTCAGGACTGCCGTCAGCCGGCGACGGGCGTCACGATGGGGAAGGATGGGTCGAAGGAGTCGAGCAGTCCGATCAGCACGCGCAGCGCGCCGGGATCCCCGTCGACGGTGACGTCGCCGGTGTGGATCAGCGAGTCGAGGCGGTCCGGCTGGCCGAGGATCTCCAGCAGGTCGGCCCGGGACAGCCTGACCGTGGCGTCGGCCGCGGGCAGCCAGCGACGCCGGAAGTGCAGGACGCCGTTACGGATCCGCAGCGAGCCCTGCTCCCCGCCAACCTCCAGGTTGAGGCTCAGCGGGTGGTGCGCCGCACGTGGGCCGTCCAACCGGACCGCGACGAAGTCGAACAGCAGGTCCAGCGGCATCTCGATCAGGACCGCGGGCTGCACGGGCGACGTCAGGCCACGCTGTATCCCGTTCCGCAGCTCCAGGGCGGCGGTCAGGTAGATGTTGCGCCACTGCGGTCCTTCGGCTTGAAAACCGAGTTGCTCGTAGGCGTCGGCCAGCAGGCCGCGCGCGTCGGCGTCGTCCGGCCGCGCCGTGACCAGATGATCGAGCAGCTCCGCCGCCCAGCGGTAGTCCCCGTCGTCGACCGCGGCGCGGGCCCGTTCGAGCAGGGCGGCCGGTCCTCCCATCGCCTCGACGTAGCGCGGCGCCGTCACGCTGGCCGGGTGCGGGTGCAGGGCTGCCGGGTTGCCGTCGAACCAGCCGAGCTCCTTGTGGAACACCGCCTTCAGGTCGTGGTTCAGCGTCCCGTGGTAGCCGCGGTTCCACCAGGCCCGGGCCAGCGTGTCGGGGAAGCGCAGCCGTTCGGCGATCTCGGCCGGGCGGTACCCGTGGTTCGCCAGCCGCATGGCCTGGTCGTGGATGAACTTGTACGCGTCGCGCTGGGACTCCAGGAACGCCCGGACCTTCGCGTTCCCCCACACCGGCCAGGTGTGCGGGCCCCAGTGCACCTCCACCAAGTCGCCGTAGCGTTCCAGGGCCTCGTCCAGACAATGCGCGAAACGGGCGGCGTCACGGGTTCGCGCGCCGCGCAGGGTCTGGATGTTGTGCAGGGAGTGGTTGGCATTCTCGGCACAGCTCAGCGCGCTGTATTCCGGAATCCAGACGTGCATCTCCTCGGGCGCCTCGGTGTCAGGCGTGTACTGGAACTCGAAGGTGATTCCGCCGAACACCCGGGTCTGTCCGGTCTCGTCGATGATGTCCGTCGGGGAGAGATAGCCGTTCGTCCCGCCGGCGAGGGCCGCGGTGCCGATGCCACAGCCGACCAGCCCTCGTTCGTTCGCCGGCAGCAGCTCACCGAACGCATAGGCGGCCCGCCGGGCCATCACGTTGCCGGCGGTGATGTTCTCCCCCAGCGCCAGGCGCTCGAAGTCATGGCCGGGCGCGATGATCGCGACTCGGCCGGCCGCGACCTCCTCGTGGGAGGTGACGCCGAGCACCCCGCCGAAATGATCGACGTGGGTATGCGTGTAGATCACCGCCGCCACCGGGCCCGCTTCCGGCCGGTGCGTCCGGTAGAGGCTCATCGCATAGCGCGCGGTCTCCGTCCCGCAGCCGGTGTCGATGACGACGACGGAGTCCGCCGTCTCCACGACCGTGAGGTTGGCCAGGTCGTGGTTGCGGACCTGGTAGATGGCCGGCACGACCTCATAGAGGCCGCCGATTCCCATCAGCTTTGACTGCCGCCACAGGCTTGGGTTCACCGTCGCCGGAGAGCCCGCGTCCTCCGGGTGGGCGAGCGCCGCGAGGTCCCAGACCACCCGTCCGTCCGCGCCGCGGACCACGCCGCCGTCCGGCAGCTCGGCGATGAGGCCGCGATGCACGTCGGCGAAGTCCCGGTCGTCGTCGAAGTCCAGGTAGCGAAGCGTCTCGTCGTGCATCGCGGCCGTCGCCGGCGCGACCTCCCGCACGGATGTCATGCCTCTCCCCTCAACCGCGATCCCAAGAATCTCGACCGTGATGCCCAGAACCCACTGAAAGGGCGGCGACAAATCGGGAGAAATGTCTCGGGCCGCAGGAAGCGCCGTTGCCGGTGGGTTCCCGACCGCCTGCCATCAAAACCCCGGCCACGCCTCCCTCCGGGCACCGAGGCTCGTGCCGGCGAGGGGCGTGACGGCCGGCTTTTCGCTGCTCAGGCCGCTGCTGTCCGCGACCGGTCTGGTGTGCGGTGGAACTGCCGGGGTAGCTCGGACTTGTGGAGCGGTTAATGCGGCGCTGCGCGTCCTGCCTCGGGCCCGAGTCCGAGGTGGCGGAGCCGTGGACCGTCCTGGTCGAACTGCTCGACGTGCTGCGGCGCAGGCTGCACATGGAGCTGGCCTGGCTCGGCCAGCTGAAGGGCGACCTGCTCGTCCTGCAGGTGATGAGCGGCGACGGGGACTGTTTCGGGGTGCGTCCCGGCATGAGTATCCGCCAGGGCAGTTCGCTGTGGGAGAAGTCCCTCTCTGGCGAGATTCCGGCAGTGCTCCCGGACGTCCGAGCGGATCCGCGCGCCGCGCGGGTGACGTCGGCGACGGAGTTCGACATCGGCTCGTACGCCGCTACACCGGTCTTCGACGCCGAGGGCGAGACCTACGGCATGCTCGGTTGCCTCAGCCGCGAGCCGAGCCCCGGCCTCGACGAGAGCGACGCCAGCTTCCTGCGGTTGCTCGCGGGATTCCTGTCCCAGTTCGTGATCGATCTCCGCCAGCAGTGGGACGTGCGCAGCGGAGTCTGGCGGCAGATCCGGACCCTGCTGGACGAGGGCGGCCCGCAGGTCCACTTCCAGCCGGTCGTCGAGCTTTCGACCGGCCGGGTGATCGGCCTCGAGGGGCTCTCCCGGTTCCCGACCGCCCTGCAGGGACCGAAGGACCTGTTCGCCGCGGCGGCCACGGTGGGCCTCGGGCCCGAGCTGGAGATGGCCGCGATCCGCAACGCCCTGCGGGCGCTGCCGGACATTCCCGCCGAGGTGACCCTGACCGTCAACGCCTCGCCGGCCACGGCGACGGGCGGTCTGGTCGACCTGGTGCTCAGCACGGGTACGCCCGAACGGGTGGCCGTCGAGATCACCGAGCATGACTACATCGGCGACGACCGCGGCCTGCTGTTGGTCGCCGACATCCTGCGCGGCCACGGGACCCACATCGCGGTCGATGACGTCGGAAGCTGCTACTCGGGGCTCGAACAGCTCCTCCACCTGCGGCCCGAGGTCATCAAGATGGACTACTTCATCACCCACGGCATCGACCTCGACCCGGCGCGCCAGGCGGTCGCGGCCGGGCTGACCAGGATCGCCCAGGAGATCGGCGGGCGGGTCGTCGCAGAGGGCATCGAGACCGTCGCGGAGCTGGAGGCCGTCGTCGCCACGGGCATCGAGTGCGGCCAGGGCTTCCTGCTCGGTCCCCCCACCCCCAGTACCGCGGCGGCCTGCCGCGGCAACCGCCTCCCCCACCCCGTCGGCGCGGCCCGCACCGGGTGGGTCGCCTGAACGCGGGGCCACCCCGCGTGGGGCGGCAGCCGGTCAATCGTCGCCTAGCGCGATCTCCTCGCGGTCGAGGTCGTGCTGGAGGCGGCGGCGCGTCGTGTCGCTGACGCGGTGTTCGTCGTAAAGGCGGAGCAGCTCCGTGTTCTGGACGGCGAGCACCTCGTGGCGAAGGGCCCGGTAGGCCGCGTCGACGGTGCTGCCGTCCGGGCCGTCGGTGGCGTGGTCGAGGCGGGCGGCCAGGGCGCGACGGGTGCGGTCGATGACCACCTCAGGGAGCGCCTCCAGGTCGGCCAGCTGCTCGACGTGGTTGAGCGCCGCCAGGTTGAGCGCGTCGCGGGCCTCGGCCTCCTCGCGCGCGGTGTGCTCGGGCTCCAGGGCCAGGCCCGAGCGGTTGACCACGCCCGGCAGGGTCAGCCCCTGCCCGACCAGGGTGATCGCCACGACTGCGGTGGTCAGCACCAGCACGAGCGGACGCCCGGCCAGCGCGGAGCCACCCCTCGCGGTGAGGGGGATGGACAGCGCGGCCGCCAGGGGCATCACGCCACGGGTGCCAGCCCAGGTAACCACCCCGGCGACCCGCCACGGCAGCGCGCCCTGGCTGGGCCGAACCGCCCGGGTGAGCGGCAGTGTCCAGACCAGCCGGACCGCGATCAGCACCACCGCGAGGCCCAGCGCCTGCAGCGGCCACCAGCCGCTGCCGCCGGGCAGGTCGCGCACGAGGGCCGGCAGCTCCAGGCCGACGATGCTGAAGACCACGCTCTCCAGCAGGAACACCACAACCGCGTACACGGCCTGCACCTGCAGCCGGATCCGCGCGTCGCTGAGCCGGTGGCCATAGCCGCCGAGCACGACGCCGGCGACGACGACCGCGGTGACTCCTGAAGTGTGCGCGGTCTCCGCCACCACATAGGCCGCATACGGCGTTACCAGCGCGATCACGGTCTCCAGCACCGGATCGGTGGTGCGGCGCCGGATCAGCCCCACCAGGCCCGCGACCGCCACCCCGATCAGGCTCCCGCCCCCGCCGAGGAGCAGGAACTCCCCGGCCGCCGGCACCAGCTCGACCGACCCGCCGGCCGCCACGGCGACACCGACCGCGACCTTGAACAGCACCAGCGAGGTGGCGTCGTTGAACAGGCTCTCCGCCTGCACCAGCACCTGGACCCGGCCGGGCAGGGCCAGCCGCCGGCCGAGCGCGGTCACGGCCACTGGGTCCGTGCTCGCCAGCACCGCGCCGAGCACGAACGCCATCCCGGCGGGGAGGCCGGTCACCGCGACGGCGGTGAAACCGACCGCGGCGGCCGAGGTGAAGACCAGGCCGAAGGCGAGGATCGTGACCGGCCGCCACACCGCCCGCAGGTCGCGCAGCGACAGCTCCTCGGCGGCGGCGTACAACAGCGGCGGCAGCACGACCAGCGCGATCGTCTGCGGCGGGATGCGCAGCGCCGGCACGCCGGGGACCGACGCCACCCCGAGCCCCGCCAGCACGAGCAGTGACGGAGCCGGCACTCGCCAGCGCCGGGCGAAGGTCGCCACGACGGTGGCGAGAACGACCAGGAAGAGAACGATCCCTACAGCGCGCACCGCAAAAGCCCCATCACGACGAGCGGGGTCACCGCCGCCAGCTCGTTACGGTCGTCTCCCGCGTCGACCAGACTTCCCGGCACACCGGTCCCGACTCTACCGGCGTCGGGCGCCCGAATCGCCGCGTCGGAGCGGGCGCCGGCCCCAGTCCGCCGCCGCCGGCCCGCCGAAGGCCAGAATACGAAGAACGCTCGAGCTTTCGCCGACCAGGCAGACGTCGTCTTCGCCTCCCACCACTGGCCGGCCTGGGGCACCGAGAACGTGCTCGATTTCGTTCGGCTCCAGCGTGACCTGTACGCGTACCAACCTGACCAGACCACGCGGCTTCTCAACAAGGGCTACACCGGCATCGAGATCGCCGAGATGTTCGAGCTGCCCCCGCGCTGCAACACGCCTGGCACACCGACGGCTACTACGGCTCGATCAGCCACAACGTCAAGGCGATCTATCAGCGCTACATGGGGCTGGTATGACGGAAAACCCGTCCCGGCTGTGGCAGTATCCGCCAGAAGAGGCCGCCCGCCGCGACGTCGATTTCATGGGCGGCATCGCGGCGGTCGTCGAGAAGGCCCAGCGTTCGGCGCAGGCAGGTCGAGCAGGCGGCACGCGTAGTGGAAGACCCGCTCGCGCAGGATGCTCGGGTCGAGTGCCGCGAGGGCGGGCTGGCCGACGGCGGTGATGGCGGCGGCGAGCATCGCGGCGGGAATGCTCCACTCGGTCTCGCTGTCGTCGTCCACCAACAGGGCGAACATCCGCCTGGTCAGGCCACTGAACGGCTCGTGCCGCGCGAGGACCCGCATCATGGCCGGGTCACCCTGCCTGGCGCGGACCTGGGCGCGGCTGCGGACCGAGAAGTCGACCAGCTGACGCAGCAGGGCCCGGCGCGCCTCCACCCGGCCGGGCGCCGCCTCGGCGTCCTCGGCGGCCGCTTCAAGCGCGACAAGCGCGTGGTCCGCCGTCGCGACGACGATCTCGCCCTTGGTCTTGAACTGGTGGTACACCGCCGCCTTGGTGACCCCCATCGTGTCGGCGATCATCTGCAGCGAGGTTCCGGCCACCCCGTACTCCGCGAACAGCCCGTACGCGGCGGTGATCACCCATACCTGGGCCGGGGTGTGCCGGACGTCGGCCAGCCGCGTACCCGAGCGAGAACGCGTCGCCGAGGCCACGGACACCGCTCGACGAGGTGGGCCCCGTCCGCGTCGTAGGCGACGCGGCGGGGCTAGCGGTCGGTCCGGCTCGGGATGAACAGCGCGATCACGAGGCCGATCAGGGTGATGACCAGCAGCGTCGTGAGCGAGAGGGCGAAGGGCCGGCCGCCCGGGTGCGTGGCCGCGACGAGGATCGAACCGGCCAGTGCCGTTCCGAGTGACGACCCCAGATTGGAGATGCTGCGGGACAGGCCGGAGATGTCGCTCTGGTCGCTGTCCGGGAAGCTCGACTGGACGAGGTTGACCGCGGCGGTGAGCATGACGCCGACGCCCAGCCCGGTCAGCAGGAGCCCGGGAACGAGGCTCAGGTTCCCCGACGTCGCGCGGACCAGCGCGAGCGACACGGCCATGCCCGCCGCGGTCACGACAAAGCCCGCCTGAATGAGCGCCCGTTGTGAATGGCGGCTGGCGAGCCTTTCCGCGGCCGCCGAGGCGATCAGGATCCCGGCGCTGGCGGGAGTGAGCATCAGGCCCGTCTCGATCGCGTCGTACTTCCAGACCTGCTGGAGGAACACGCTGATGACGAAGAAGGTGCCCTGCATCGCGAGCCACTGGACGAGCTGGACGCCAAGGCCCAGGTTGGCCGTGCGGTTGCGCAGCAGACTGCCGCGAAGCAGCGGCTCCTTGCCTTTTAGCTCGCGCGCGTGCAGGTACCAGAAGAACCAGCCGAGGATGGCCACGCCGATGCCGATGGACAGCCAGACCGGCGACATCCCACCCTTGGAGATCAGGACCGTGCCCCCGACCGAGAAGTCCTTGCGGGAGACGAGCCAGCCGTAGGTGTTGGTCTGCAGGATTCCGAGCACCAGGAAGAACAGACCGGCCGCGGACAGCACGGCGCCACCCAGGTCGAAGGGCGGCCGAGGCTCCGGGCGCGGCTGGTCGGCGAGATCGCGGGCCAGATAGATGATCAGCACCACCACCACGACCTGGGTCAGGAACAGTGCCCGCCAGCCGATCAGGCCCGTGATCAGTCCACCGATCAGCGGCCCCGCCGCGGACCCCAGGGCACCGGCGCCGCTGACCACGCCGAAGTACTTCGCCCGGTCCCTGACCTCGGTGAAGGTCACGGTGACCAGGATGTACACCGGCGGAATCATCAGCGCGGAGCCCACGCCCTCGAGAATCGAGTTACCGACGATCATCACTCCCAGGCCGGGCGCGAGCCCCGCCAGGAGTGCGCCGATGCCATAGACGGCCAGGCCGGCGATGAAACACGTCCGCCGGCCCCAGAGGTCCGAGAGCTTGCTGCCGGGGACCATCAGCGCGGCCATGGTGAGCGTGAACAGCGTGATCGTCGTCTGTACGCCGATGACGGTGGTGTGCAGGTCCTTCGCGATCGCGGAGATGGCCACGTTCAGGCTGGACGCCGCGAAGCTGCAGATGAGCTGCGCGAGCGCGAGCGGGAGGACGACCGCGCGCGCGGTGATCTCCGCCGGGCCGCCGGGCGACGGTTTCAGCGTGCTCCTCCTCGAGCCTGCGTCCAGTCGGCTGGTGAACGGTTGGTTGGCCGCCGGCCGCGCGGGCCGTTACCTCGGCGTGTTCTCCGCCGCGTCGAGCTCGTCGTCCAGCGCCATGGCCGCGGCGACGAGCGCGAGGTGCGTGAAGGCCTGCGGGAAGTTGCCGAGCTGCTCCCCGGAGGGGCCGATCTCCTCGGCGAAAAGGCCGACATGGTTGGCGTAGGTCAGCATCTTGTCGAAGGCGTACCGGGCCTGGACCAGCCGGCCGGACCGGGCCAGCGCCTCGACGTACAGGAAGCTGCAGAGGTTGAAGGTGCCCTCGGAACCGCGCAGCCCGTCCGGGGACGCCTCGGGGTCGTACCGGTAGACGAGGCTGTCGCTGACCAGCTCATGGCCCATGGCGTCGAGGGTGCTCAGCCAGGCGGGGTCATGGGGAGACAGGAACCCGACTCGTGGCATGAGCAGCAGCGAGGCGTCCAGAACGTCGGTGTCGTAGTGCTGGACGAACGCCTGACGCTTCTGGCTCCAGCCGCGTTCGATGATCTGGTTGAAGACCGCGTCGCGGGCCCGCGTCCAGCGGGGAATGTCCGCGGGGCGCGAGGCCTGGGTCGCCAGGCGAATGCCGCGGTCGAAGGCGACCCAGGTCATGAGGCGGCTGTAGGTGAAGTCGCGCTGACCGCCGCGGGTCTCCCAGATCCCCTCGTCGGGCCGGTCCCAGTGTTCGGTCAGCCAGTCGAGCATGGCGGCGAAGGCCTGCCAGCCGCGGACGCCGCCGATGTCGCCGGCAAGACCGAGCGCGTCGGCGGCCTCTCCGTAGATGTCGAGCTGGATCTGGTCGGCGGCGGCGTTTCCGACCCGGACCGGCGCCGATCCGCGGTAGCCCTCGAAATGGTCGAGCGTCTCCTCGGTCAGCTGCGGGTCGCCGTCGATCCGGTACATGATCTGCAGCGGCTCGCCGGAGGCGGTGCCACCGTCGGTGAGCCGGTTGCGCAGCCACCGCCGGAAGGCCTGAGCCTCCGCGGTGAACCCAAGGTCGATCAGTGACCGGACCGAGAGGGACGCGTCCCGGATCCAGGTGTACCGGTAGTCCCAGTTGCGCTCTCCGCCGACCTGCTCCGGCAGCCCGGCCGTGGCCGCGGCGATCGGCGCACCCGAGGGCGCGTAGGTCAGCAGCTTGAGGGTGATCGCGGAGCGGTAGACCTCGTTCTTCCACCGGCCGCGGTATGTGCAGGAACGTAGCCAGGTGAGCCAGAAGCGGCGGCAGGACTCCAGATCGTCCCGGATGGCCTTCAGCGACAGCGGTTCTGGCTCGACGCTACCCGGAGCGTCGCTGGTCAGAACGACGGCGGCGACCTCGCCGGCCGAGAGGGTGAAACTCGCCGAGACATCGGTGGAGTCGGCCTCGAAAGCGATGGGCCCGGTGGCCTGGAGCCGCAGATCGGTGTTGGGGCCGTGGAAGAGCGCGGACCGGCGGTCGAGTTGCGTGACGGTGTGCGGCGCACGGCCGTAGTCAAACCTCGGGCGGCAGGTAAAGGTGAACGGAAGCGTTCCTCTCACCACCCGGGCGACTCTCAGCAGGCGGTGCTGGCCGGTCGGCACCGTGGTGTCCAGCGGTTCCATGAAGTCGGCGACCTCGCCGACCCCGCTGGGCGCCATGAAGCGGGTAATCAGCACGGCGGTGTCCGACAGGTACAGCTGGCGGATCGTCAGCCCGTTCCCGGGCAAAAGGTCGGCGGCGAGCCGGCAGTATCCACCGCGTTCGCTGTCCAGCAGCGAAGCGAAAATGCTCGGCGAATCGAACCGCGGCGTGCACCACCAGTCGATGGACCCCTCGGAGGACACCAGCGCCGCGGTCTGAAGATCCCCGATCATTCCGTGGTCGGCGATCGGAGGGTAGCTGCTCACGGTCGCGCTCCTTCGGTCATGCCCCGCTGACTGCGCCGGCTTCCAGCCTCGGCGGCCAGTGCTCTCCGAGTTCTGAGCGTGCGCCCGATCCCGGTTCGGCGCACGCCGACGGCCGACCACTACGCGTGCGTTGCGGCGGATACGCCCGGAATTCCGCAAAGCCGCCGGGTAGAAGTCCCAGAAGTCCAGTTCGCGCGCTGCCGGAGAATTGCTCGCGCGTGACCGTCCGTGACTGATCGAGTCGACAGTCTCGCGCCGCGGCGGGATTGTGCAGATGTTACCGGCTACGGGACGGAGGACGAAGTGCTGGCTACCCAGTACCTTGCGTACGACTATCCGGTTCTAGGCGCCTTCTGGACCATGCTCTGGATCTTTATGTGGGCGGTCTGGCTGGTCCTCGTCATTCGAGTAGTTGTCGACATCTTCCGCGACAGGGAGTCGAGCGGCTGGGTAAAGGCCGGGTGGCTGGCACTCGTCCTCATCCTGCCGTTCTTCGGAATCCTCGCCTACCTCATCGTGAAGGGGCAGGCCATGGCCGACCGGGACTCGCGCCGGGTCGAGGACCAGCGCAGCACGCTCAACGCCTATATCCGCGACGTGGCCGGCGGGAGCAACAAGGACGTCGACGACCTGACCAGGCTTTCCCGGCTCAGGTCAAGTGGCGACATCACCGACGCCGAGTTCCAGCGCGCGAAGGAGAAGATCCTGCACTGACAGTGAACCCATTCCACTGCCGTTGACGAACAGGCCCGGCCTGGGCCTGGAACGCATCGGTGGAAAAGGCTCAGTCGCTGCCGGCACGCCGTTCGCCGCCGGCCTCGTCGGCGGCGGACGGTGCCGGCCCGGCAGCGGCTGACCAGCGACCTGCACGCGAGTCCCGGCGAGGCCCCAGGGAGGCCGAGAATGACCACCGCTGTCACAGCTCCCCCGGCGCGTCGGTCGCGGCGGCGCCCCACCGCCGGCGGCTCGGACCGCACTGGACCGCACGGCACTGGACCGGACCATGCCTGGCTGGACGATGCAGGGCCGGACGGTGCTGGACCGGACGCGGCTCGACGCGCCGCCCGGGGACGAGCCGCCCGGGCCTCGGCCCCACGCCGAGCCCACGCGCAGTATGCAGCGGCCCCCGACCGGGCCGACCCGGTCGAGGTAATCGACCGTCAGTCGCGGTGCCGCCTAGCCGAGCTGGTCCCCCTGCGCTACCAGCGGATGACGGAATCGCCGTTCAGGTTCTACCGGGGCGCCGCGGCAATCATGGCCTCGGATCTCGCCACGACGCCGAACTCGGGCCTCACCGTCCAGCTCTGCGGCGACGCGCACCTGCTGAACTTCCGGCTGCTCGCCTCGCCGGAGCGGCGGCTGGTGTTCGACATCAACGACTTCGACGAGACCCTTCCAGGTCCGTGGGAGTGGGACGTGAAGCGGTTCGCCACCAGCCTGGTCATCGCCGGGCGCGCCAACGGCTTCGGCTCGTCCGAACGACGGGAGATCGCCACCGTGGCGGTCGGGGCCTACCGCTACTGGATGCACCGGTTCGCGGCGATGACCAACCTTGACGTCTGGTACGCCCACGTCGATGTCGAGGAGCTGGCCCCGCGGCTCGCGGATGTGCTGGGCAAGCGGGCTTCCAGACGGGTGTCGCAGGCGACTTCGCGGGCCCGGTCGCGCGACCGGCTGCGGGCGTTCGCCAAGCTGACCGAGGTAGTCAATGGCGAACGGCGCTTCGCCGCCGATCCTCCGCTACTCGTCCCGATCAACGACCTTCACACCGGGCGGGACCGGGATCTGCTGATGCGATGGCTCAGCTCCATCGTCGAGGAGTACTCCGCCACACTGTCGACCGACCGGCGCTCGCTGCTCGCCCGGTACCGCCTCGTCGACTTCGCCCGCAAGGTCGTCGGCGTCGGCAGCGTGGGCACCCGCTGCTGGGTCGCGCTGCTGCTCGGCCGCGACGACGCCGACCCGCTGCTGCTGCAGATCAAGGAGGCCGAGACCTCGGTCCTGGCAGATCACCTGCCCGGGAGCGCGTACGGCAACCAGGGCGAACGGGTGGTCGCCGGGCAACGGCTCATGCAGGCCGCCAGCGACATCTTCCTCGGCTGGCAGCGGGTCGACGGCCTTGATGGACACAAGCGCGACTTCTATGTCCGGCAGTTGCAGGACTGGAAGGGCATCGCGGAGCCGGAGCGCATGGACCCCGACGGCCTGGCGCTGTTCGGGCGGCTGTGCGCCGCCACCCTCGCGCGGGCGCACGCGCGGTCGGGCGACAGCCTCGCGATCGCGGCCTACCTGGGCGGTGGCTCGGCGTTCACCCAGGCGACCGCCGCCTTCGCGGAGGCGTACGCCGACCAGAACGAGGCCGACCACGCCGCGCTTGTCGAAGCCGTCCGAACCGGCCGTGTCATCGCCGCCGCGCCCTGACCACAGCTTCGACGTGTCTCGGGCGACCGAAATCCTGCGGGGCACAGCCGCGCGCGTGCGGGGCCTTCCCCCCGAGCCGCAGCCCCCAGGGAGCGTGGGCGCGGATCACCATTCCGGCGGGAGAGTTGAAGATCTGCAAGCCTTCCTGAGGAGGGCCTGGTCGTGGAGAGGTTCCCCGCAGTGCGAACCGCCAGGTGGTTCGCCGAGCAGCGTGTCCGGGCCGGAAGCAGGGTCGAGCGGCTAGCCGCCCTCCGCCTGCAGAGGATCTCCGGACGGTGACGGCCGATGACGACACCACATCGTCGCCTGGTCTCGCGCCTCGCCGCCGATCTGGAGAGCTCACCGGCCCGGCGCCCGGCCATTGACGTCGTCCTCTAAGAAAACCCTCAGGTATCGGACGGAGCCTGCGGCTTGAGCACGAAGTCGGTCGTCCGTCGCCCCGCCGGGCCGGACCTCGGTCTTCGTGCGCTGTCCTGACCTGCCCTGACCGCCGCGGTGCCCGGCGCGCCAGCACGCTGGCCGCGCTGCCCGCGGCCACAGCCTGGAGACCGCGTGCCCTCGACCATTTTCGGCCTGCCCGTTCACATACTGATCATTCATGCCACGGTGGTGCTCGTACCGCTGGCGGCGTTGCTGCTCCTCGTGGTGGCCTTCTGGCCCCGGCTGCGTCGGGCGCTTGGCCCGCTGCCGGTGCTCGCCGCCCTCGGGGCGCTGATCCTCGTGCCGATCACCTCGCACAGCGGCGAGCAGCTACGGGCCCGGCTGCCAGACAACCCGCTGATCGCCCGGCACGCCGAGCTCGGCGACGGGCTGCTGCCCTGGGTCGCGGGACTGTTCGTCGCGGCGCTGCTGCTGTTGTGGAACGACGGCTGGCGGCCTACGGCATGGGCGTCGCCCGGGCGGGTGACTGGCGGGGCCAGGTCCGCGCACTCGGCGGCGCGGACCACGACATGGGTCACAGCTCTCGCCTTGGCGCTGGTGCTGGCCACCGCCGTCGGTAGCGTCGTGCAGGTCGTCCGGATCGGGCACAGCGGCGCCCAGGCTGCCTGGTCGGGGGTCGGAACGACGTCCGCCGGGTAGCGCCGCACCGCCTCCACGGTCTGGACCACCCGGGAGCGCAGTCGTGAGCACGGAGACCGCCGGCAGCCGCCTGGCCACAGCACCCGCCGCCGAGCCGGCGGCCGAACGGCCCCGGCTGTTGCTCGTCGAGGACGAGCCCTCACTCGCGGACCTGCTTACCGGTGTTCTGAAAGACGCGGGCTACGAGGTCGAGTGCGCCTTCGACGGGCAACGTGCCCTGCACCTCGGGCTGACCCGCCCCTACGACGTGGTCGTCCTCGACCTCGGGCTGCCGGTGGTCGACGGCATGGACGTCCTGCGCGCGTGGCGGACCCGATCCGTCGTCGTGCCGGTTCTCATCCTCACCGCCCGGGGAGCTGTCGCGGACCGGGTGGAGGGGCTCGATGGTGGCGCCGACGACTTCCTGGTCAAGCCGTTCGGCCTCGATGAGCTTTTCGCCCGGTTGCGCGCGGTTCGCCGCCAGCACCTGGACAGAGCCGCCCATCTGCCCCTGCCCGATGGACGGCGCCTCGATCTGGCCAACCGAACCGTCTCTGACCTTCCGGCCAACGCCCCCGGTCACGAAGCCGCCAACGTCAAGGGCTACGTACGGCTGTCCGAGCGGGAAAGCGCCCTGTTGGCGGCGCTGGCGGCTCGGCCCCTGCGAGCCTTCACGCGTGACGAGCTGCGCGAACGGCTGTTCCCGTACGCCGAGCCGGCGGTCGTGGCCGTATACGTCCATTACCTGCGACGCAAGCTGGGCCGATCAGTCATCAGGACGGTACGCGGGGTCGGCTACCAGCTGGGCGGCCAGCGGTGAGCGCCGCAGAGCCACGCCCCACGGCGGGGTCCGCGCTCGGGTCACCCGCATCCCAGGCGCCGGCACCTGTTCAGTCCCGCCTGCCCTGGCCGGGCAGGTCATCGCCGACCGCTCCGGCATGGGCCGAGGCCCGGATCTTGACGGCGAGCCGCCGCCGGCTCGCCGCCGCCGTGGGACTCACCGTCACGGCCGCGATGGTCCTCATCGGCGTCGCCGCCTGGCTGGTCATCCAGCACGAACAGGCGGGCGACGTCGACCGGGCGCTGATCTCCGCTGCCAGGACAGCCGACGATGTCGACGACCCGCCAGTAGACATCGTGATCTTTCTGAGCAGAGCGGGGCGGCCGGTCGAGGCGTCTGACCGCGCGCCAGGCGGTTTGATGGACCCGGCCAAGATCGAAGCCACGCGCAGGGACGGTGTCACTCGCTTCCAGCACCGCAGCCTCGGCGACGACCGCTCCTACCGAATCGTCACCGTCCGACGCGCCGACGCCGCCGGGCCCTTCGTCGTGCAGGCCGCCTACGACCTGCGCCCGCGGGCGCAGGAGGCCGGCCGGCTGCTCAGCGGCCTCCTGCTCTCCGGAGCGTTCGGCCTGTTTCTGGTGGTCGCGGTCAGCCTCGGTATCGCACACCGCGCAGTGCGCCCACTGCGGACGGCCCTCACGGCACAGCGACAGTTCGTCGCCGACGCCGCGCATGAGCTGCGCACGCCGCTCACCGTCCTGCACACCCGTGTACAGGTACTCGAACGCGCGGCGCAACAGGCCGGCCAACCGGACCTGGCAGCCGACGCCGCGCGCATCGTAGACGACACGCGCCGGATGGCTGATCTTGTCGGCGACCTGCTCACCGCCGCGGAGCTTGTCGGCCCAGCGACGACGCCGACGGCAACGGAGCGGGTCGGGCGCAGTCTTCACGCGGCCTGCGCGGCTCAACCAGCTCCGAGTGCCGAGCCCTTCGTGGACGGCGACGAACCTACTGCTCGACAGCGTACAGAGTAACGCATTCCCGTGGCCTTTGGTGGTTCCGTTTGAATACTAGCGGAAAACGCAGCGCTACGCACCGCCAGGACTATCCAGTATTCCCGGCTCCCGGCAGGACACGCTGGTCTTCGGCGGAGAGACAGCTGCGGCCCACGAAATACGATGGAGGTGGCCGCACAGCCGTCCTGGGCAGCCAGCCACCAGGGGCGTAGCACGGCCAGAGGAGACTCGAGATGCCCCTTTTCACCCATTCGCCCGGGGCGCGCGGACGGCGGCCCAGCCCAGGCTTCGCCGCAGCACTGTGCGTGGTGATCGCCGTCATCCATCTCGAGGACCAGAATTGGTTTTCCTTTGAGAAGACGCCCGGCTATGTGCAGGTCGGATATGTTCTTCTTGAAATCGTCGGCCTCGTCACCGCCTGGCTCCTGCTCACTCGGCCGGACCGAACAGCCTGGCTACTAGCGGCCGGCGTCGGCCTCGCTCCCTTCGTCGGGTACGTCCTGTCACGGGGGCCCGGGCTACCCGGGTACACCGATGACAAGGGCGCCTGGAGCGAACCACTCGGCGTGGTCAGTCTCATCGTCGAAGGCCTGCTCTTCCTCACGGCGCTCGTAGCGCTGACGGCGCCCAGCGCCCCCGAGGGCCGCGCCGCCCAGCGCCAGGCCGGCGCGCCCGCGATCACCGAGCGAGATCACGCCATCCGCTGATCCTCGCGGCCTCGATCAGCCAGACAGCCCGACCCGCGGCTGTCGCGTTGGCTCTGGATCGTCAAATGGCTTCTCCTCATCCCCCACTACATCGTCCTCGTCATCCTGTGGGTGGCCTTCGCGGCGCTCACCGTGGTTGACTTCGTCGCGATCCTGTTCACCGGGCGCTATCCGCGAGCGATCTTCACCTTCAACGTGGGAGTACTGCGCTGGACCTGGCGCGGCCTGGCATCCCTCGGGCTGATCGCCGTGGGCGGCGTCGGACTGGCCCTTGACCAGACCGCGCGCCACGATGGCTACCTGACCACCTCGACCCGGACTCTGCAGACCTCGGGCTACGCGCTGGTCAGCGAGAAGGCCGATCTCGGCCCGGCGGACGTCGGGGCTGGACTGCCCGACGTGCTCGGCACCGTCCGCGTGCGGGCCGCGTCGAACGATCCGGCGAAGCCGGTGTTCATCGGCATCGCGCGGACCGCCGACGTGACCGCCTATCTCGACGAGGTCGCGTACGGCGTCATGCGGCCTGATGGGTCGGGAATCTCGCGAGACCACGCCGGCGGCCCGTTGTCGACCACGCCGGGACGCGGCTGATCATGACCTTCGGCCCGGCCACGGCCATCGTGTGCGGATTCGCGATCACAGGTGCCGCGACCGCAGTGCTCGCCGGCCTCCTCACGCTCCAGGGCAGGCAAGTCAGCGTCGGCTGGCTGGTCACCGGCCTGGGCCTCGTCGGACTGGGCAACACCTTCATCCTGCCGAGCTACCTCGGCGCCGCCCTCTCGGACGTACGCCCTCACCAGGCCGGAGCCGCGTCCGGCACCCTCAACACCATCCAGCAGCTCGCCGGATCAGCAGGCCTCGCGGCCATCGGAGCCGTCTTCTTCGCCGCTCGGGGCCCACACCCCACCCACGGCGAGTACGCCCGCACCCAGGGCCGCGGCAAGATAACAGTCCGGATTGATCAAACTACACTTCTAGTCTGGTCGGGCCTGGAGAAGTGCTGAGAGTTGATCAGGAAACCCAGCAACCACAGGCGGTTCACGTCGCTGCCGGCCTATCCGTGCCGGCCGAATCCGACTACCTTGAGTAGTCATGCGCTGCCGAGAGCGATCTCGCCGCAGCCCTGGCCCGCACCGCACACGTCGCCCTCTGGATCGCCGAGCAGACCGAACGAGCTCGTGGATGTGATGGGAATCGAACCCGAAGGGAAAAGGGGGGCTTCGGGGGCGAAGCCCCCGAATACGGGGATTCCAGGGGGTCGCCCCTGGGCAGACATGACGAGGGGACCCGGTTCGCGCTTTCCGCGAACACGGGTCGGCCAAGGTGGTGGAGGTGGCGGGAATCGAACCCGCGTCCTCCGGCGGCGCGTCAGGGCTTCTCCGGGCGCAGCCTGCTACTGATTTCTCGGCCCCACCGGTCCCGCAGGCAGGCCGGTGTGGGCCCAGTCACTGTTTGATTTTCCGCGCTACCCCGTGACCGGGTGGCGAGGTGATCCTCCTAGCGATGCCAGACCCTGGGCCGGAGGCTCTCCCAGGCTGGCAGTTACCTATATCCGTCAGGCCGCGAGGGCGTAAGCGGAGGTAACAGGCTGCTTGTTGTTGGCAGCTATTTTTTTGAGCGGATCGTTTACGAGATAACCGCTCATCCTCGGCCCGCTTCCCCTGGCGTGGCGTCCGAAGTCGAAACCGGTCACCCCCAGGTGAAACATTTTCTTGCAAAGTATGAAATTAGGTGAGGTGCGACGACCCCTGAGGGCCGGTCTCCAAAGGTACTCCCCGGGCCCGCGGGCGGCAAGCTGGTTCACCGTCGCCCGGGACGGACCCGGGGGGTTCGACCTAGACCTGTCTTCCGCACATGGGGTTTCGATGCCCCGACCGATGCCATTTTCGATCATGAAGTGGGGCTCGCATCGACAACCCGCACCCGCTGTGATCGGACGAGTTGAATCCCGTCAGATTTCACTCCCCGGACGCCCAACAGTCGGACGGTGGGCCGACAAGAGATCACTCGTCCTGACCATAGGGTGCACGTGCGGAGAACGGGCCTAGAGGCGCAGCGGCCGGATGGGCGCGGCGAACAGCGACGGGTCGTTGCGCCAGTCGGCCTCGGGGACGTCGACGTACAGCTCGATCTCGTTGCCGTCGGGGTCGTGGATGTACAGGCTGTGCGTCACCGTGTGGTCGGAGGCACCGGAGATCTGGACGCCGGCCGCGGTGATCTGGTCGAGCACGGCGCGCAGCTCGTCATCGGTGTCGCCGACCTTCAGCCCGAAGTGGTACAGACCGAGCCGCCGGCCCGGCGGCAGGCTGGCCGCGCGCTCGCCGACCTCGATGAGCAGCAGCTCGTGATGGGTGCGCCCCGACGAGAAGGCCGCCGCCGGGAACCGGAACGAGTTGCCACCGTTCGGGTCCGGCATGATCTGCCGAAACCCGAGGACGTCCCGGTAGAACGCCGCCGACCGCTCGACGTTGCGCACGTAGAGCACCAAGTGCCCTAGTTCCTTGATCTCCATGTCCTGCGGCCTTCCCGCTCGTCGGCGCTGGCGTCGTCACCGTCGCCGGCCACTTCCCACCAGCATTGTTTCCTGTGCAACGACAGCCAGGCCCGATCTGTTTCGTAACTCTCGTCTCGGCCGACCCGACGACTCGATGAGGTCAGTGGCTGGTGCAGACGAAGGCCCAGGGCTGGTCGTGACGACGAGTCATGATGACGGTCACCGCGGGGCCGCCGGGCACCAGGTCGCGGCGACTGGGGAGCAGTCGTCGGCGCAGCGAGTCGACGTCCCCGGCCAGGCCGCGCCGACGCAGGTCCAGTGCGCTGATCCCCATCGGGCGCAGCAGGGCCGCGAGCTTGCGGACGTCGAACGGCAGGCTCGCCTCGATCCGCAACAGCCGGGCGAACGGCGTCTCGACCGGCTGCTCGGAGGTCAAAAAGGCGATCATCGGGTCGATCTGCCAGGCGCCGAGCCGCCGGCCCAGCGTGCCCACCAGCCCAGCCCGGGTCACCGCCGGGCTGGGGTCGTAGAGGTAGTCGCCGGGGTCGCCGAGCGGGCGGTCAGCCGCCTCGTCCACGTCGGGCTCCCCGGCCAGCGTCGCCAGGTGCCAGGGCAACGACGGTGCCGCACCGGACCCGCCGGGGAGCAGGACGGTGGCGTGGCGGGAGGCACCGGCGGCCAATGCCGGAGAGTAGAGCGCGGCTTCCTTCAGGTCGCGCCCGTCGGCGACGAACTCGATCTCCCACCCCGGGGCCACCAGCTCGGCCGGCAGCCCGGGCGCGGCCTTCACCCCCACCGCCGGCACCCGGTCGGCGAGCGCGAAACACCACTCCAGCGGCGGCTCGCTGGCACCGGTGGCGAACCGGCGGGCGCCGGACCGGCGGGCCGGGTCGACGAACACCGCCTCGACTCCGGCCAGGTCGACCGCGCGGACGTCGGCGCACCGCGCGTCGATCTCCGCGTCCGGTGCGTAGACCCGGGCGTTGTGAACAGCTATCCGTAGATGGGCCGGGTCACGGTCGACGGCGACGAGCGGGTGTCCGGCGGCGGCCAGCGCCAGCAGATCCCCGCCGATTCCGGCACAGAGGTCCGCGACCCGGCCCAGACCCGCGTACCGCGCGGCGCGGTGGCGGGCGAGCGCCTCCGCCGTCGACTGTTCCAGCCCCGCGCGGGTGAAAAGCATCCGCGGCGCATGGGTGAAGGCCCCGGCCGCACGACGGCGCAGCTCCGCCTGGCCGAACGCGGCGGCGACCAGGTCGGCCGGGTGCCCGGCCGCGCGCAGCCGGCTTCCGGCGCCGAGCTCGTCGCCCGTCTCGAGCGCCGCGTCCGCGTCGGCGAGAAGCCGCACACCCGCCGGGGTGCCCAGGGCGTCGAGCTGCCGTGACAGGTCCGGCAGGCCGCTGCCACCCGCCTGCGCGTCACGGCCGTCCTGGCCGTCCTGGCCTCCTGGCGCGAGGCCACCGAAGCCCGGGTCACCGAGTGCCCGCCCACCACTGGCCGGCCGGACGCCGGCCGCGCGGGCGGGCGGGCGCTGGCTCAGCTGAAACGGCCCTTCGCCTGACGGCCCATGATCCGGGACATCTCGCGTTTCGCGTCCTTCTCGGCCAGTGCGTGCCGCTTGTCGTAGGACTTGCGGCCGCGGGCCAACGCGATCTCGATCTTGGCCCGGCCGTCCTTCCAGTAGAGCGCGAGCGGGATGAGCGTCAGGCCGCCTTCCTTCGTCTTGCCGACCAGCTTCTCGATCTCGCCGCGATGCAGCAGCAGCTTGCGCTTGCGCCGCGGGGCGTGGTTCGTCCAGGTGCCCTCGGTGTACTCCGGGATGTGCACGGCGTGCAGCCAGACCTCGCCGTTCTCGACCTGTGCGAACCCGTCGACCAGCGACGCCCGCCCCATCCGCAGTGACTTCACCTCGGTGCCCGTGAGCACGACCCCGGCCTCGTAGGTGTCGAGGATGTCGTACTCGTGCCGCGCCCGCCGGTTCTGCGCGATCGTCTTACGCCCGGTCTCCTTCGCCACCGTCTTTCCCTCTCCCACGTAGTGCCCCGCGCACGCGCCGGCCGCTGCTCAGGCCCGTCGCCGGTCGCGCGCCGGCAGCACCCTCAAGGTCACGAGATTACGCCCCCGGGAACCTCCAGCGCGGGCGCCGGCGGCGGGGCCCGATCAGCAACCCCGCGCGTGGATCTCGGTGTCGCACCCAGGCGTGCGGCCAGTGGGTTGGCCGCCCTGCCGGGCCAGGTCAGGCGTGCAGGTGCCGGCGCAGAGCAAGGCTGCCCATCGCGGCCGCGGCGAGCGCACCGACGGCCATGACCGCCGCCACCGCGAGCCAGACCGCGTCCCAGCCGAAGAGCGGGAACATCGTCTGGTGGGCGAACC
The DNA here is from genome assembly GCF_000966285.1 of Pseudofrankia sp. DC12. Taxonomy (NCBI): domain Bacteria; kingdom Bacillati; phylum Actinomycetota; class Actinomycetes; order Frankiales; family Frankiaceae; genus Pseudofrankia; species Pseudofrankia sp. DC12. The sequence continues at coordinate 4,607,095 of NZ_KQ031391.1, read as the reverse complement.
GACCGTCGACGAGGAAAGCCTTCGCGGCGACGAGCGCACCAGCGGCCACAGCCCCGCCGATCAGCCCCGACAGCGCACACTCCAGCACGAACGGAGCCCGGATCGTCGCGTTGGTCGCCCCGACCAGGCGCATGATGGCCGTCTCCCGGCGCCGGGAGTGCGCGGACACCCGGATCATCGTGTAGATCAGCAGGCTGGACGCGGTGGCCTGCACGGCGGCGAGCACGAACGCGGCGACGCTGAACCCGTCCAGCATCCGGTACAGCGGGCTGAGCAGCGCGTGCTGGTCGCGGACCGCCTCGACCCCGTCGCGGCCCGTGTACCGCAGCACGATCTGGTCGCCGTCCCGGGGATCGACCAGACGCAGGCGCAGCGCGGCGGGCAGGTCGGCCGCCGTGACGCCGGAGACGACGTCCGGAGACGCCCGGAAGTCACGCTCGAACCGGTCGTAGACCTGTTGCTTGTTCTCGTACTGGACGGCGACCACGGTGGGATCGGCCTTCAGGCCAGAGATCAGGTCAGCGCGCTGAGCAGGGGTGATGCCGTCGGAGAGGTCGATGACGACCTCCAGCTGGTCGAGCAGGTAGCCGTCGATGGTGTGGACCTCGGCCCGCAGTAGCAGGCCCGCGCCGAGCATCGCCAGACAGACCGACGCCGTGATCACCACCGCCGAGGTCACCGCCAGGTTGCGCCGCAGCCCGGCGCCGAGAATCGCGAGCAGGGGGCCGATCCGCACTAGCTCACCCCAGCCGTCCTGCTCGCCCGCGCCGGCAAACCGGCCGTGTCACTCTTGTCCGCCCGCGCCGGCAAACCGGCCGTGTCGTCGCCGTCGTAGGCGCCGCGCTGCTCGTCGCGGACGCAGGCCCCGTCGGCCAGCTCCACGACGCGGCGGCGGCGCGCGTCGACCAGTGCGGCGTTGTGCGTGGCCATCACGACGATCGTCCCGGTCCGGTTGACCGCGTCGAGCAGCCGCATGATCCCCTCGCTGGTCGCCGGGTCGAGGTTCCCGGTCGGCTCGTCGGCGAGCAGCACCCGAGGCCGGCCGACCATCGCGCGAGCGACCGCGACCCGCTGCTGCTCACCCCCGGAAAGCTCGTCGGGGTAACGGTTCTCCTTGCCCGCGAGGCCCACCAGCCCGAGCACCTCGGGAACGACCGTGCGCACCACGTGCCGCGGCCGGCCGACGACGTCGAGCGCGAAGGCGACGTTCCCGGCGACGGTCCGGTCCGGCAGCAGCCGGAAGTCCTGGAAGACGCAGCCGATGGTCCGGCGCAGCAGCGGTACCCGCCGGTCGGGGATCACCGCGAGGTCCGCCCCGTCCAGGGCCACCAGGCCGCTGGTCGCGCGTTCCTCCCGCAACAGCAGGCGCAGCAGGGTCGACTTCCCCGAGCCGGATGGTCCGACGAGGAAGACGAACTCCCCGTCGTCGATGCGCAGGGTGATGTCGCTCAGCGCCGGCCTTGTCCCGGCCGGGTACGTCATCGTCACCGCGTCGAGCCGGATCATTCCGAGCTCCCTCCGCCCAGCCAGGCGGCAGGCCAGCCCGCGCCGCCGCCCCAGCCACCCCGTTCGTCACCGTCCGAGCCACTTCCACAACTGTAGGTGACGGGATGGTCGTGGCCGGTAAGCGGGCGTACGGTAAACGGACGGCGTCCAACGGTGTGGCCCCGCCCGAGACCCGGCCAGTAGATGATCAGCAGGTCGCCAGGCGGCTCGCTGAGCGTGGGAGAGGGGACGACAGCATGTGCTGTGAGGACCTGGTCTGCGCACGCTGCGCCCGGCCGGTGGCCGAAGGCCACTGCTCGACGTGCCGTGCCGCCCGTGCCGAGCTCCACCACGAGTCCAGCGGCTTCAGCCTCACCCCACAGATGGTCGCGCTGATCCTGCTGGTGCTTACGGTCGTCGCGCTCCTCGCCGCCCACCAGGTCCCGTAAAGGGTCCCGCAACGGTTTCGCGTCATCAGGCCCGCTCCTGGCGGTCGCAGGCGAATCATGGGCTCGTGACGCCGAGTTGCGAGCCTGGACGAGCGACCTCGGGTCCACTGCGGGCCGCGGGTGTGCCTACCACCGCCACCCTGGACGTTGGAACCCCGCGAGCGCTGCGCGCCAGCACCTACGGCCGGCTGCGCACCCTGGCCGTCGCCCCCGACGGCACGCTGTGGGTCACCACGAGCAACACCGACAGCAGGGGCCAGCCGAAGCCGGACGACGACCAGATCATCTCCCTGCGCTGAGCCTGGGTCTGACCGCTGCCGGGCCGGGGGCGACCGGGCTCAGTCAGGGATCCGGTAGCTCCCCAGCTCGCCGCGCAGGGCGACGACCTCACCGATCACGATGACGGCGGGTGACGCGACGCCGGCCGCGTCCGCTGCCGCGGCGATGTCCGCGAGGGTGCCGGTCACGACCCGCTGTTGGGGGGTGGCCCCGTCCTGGATCACCGCGACCGGGGTCGCCGCGGGACGGCCGCGCTTGACCAGCTCGCGGCTGATCTCTGGCAGCGCGCCGACTCCCATCAGGACGACGACCGTCCCCGGGCCCGCCGCCAGCGCGTCCCAGTTCGACGTCGATCCCGGGTGCGACGGATCGACGTGGCCGGAGACGACGGCCAGATCCTGTGTGATTCCTCGATGGGTCACCGGGATCCCGGCGAGCGCCGGAACCGCGACCGCGCTGGTCACTCCGGGGACGACCTCGCAGGGCACCCCGGCGGCGGCGCACGCGAGCGCCTCCTCGCCGCCCCGGCCGAACAGGAACGGGTCGCCGCCCTTGAGCCGCGCCACCCGCAGCCCGCGCAGCGCCCGCTCGACCAACAGGTCATTGATCTCGTCCTGCGAGAGGTTGTGGCCGTGCGGCCCCTTGGCCGCGTCGACGATCTCGACCTCTGGCCCCAGGTCGGCGACCAGCTCGCGGGGCGCGAGCCGGTCGACGACGACGACGTCCGCTCGGCGCAGCAGGTCGCGGCCACGCACGGTGATCAGATCCGCCGCGCCCGGTCCGCCACCGACCAACGCCACCCAGCCCACGCCGCCCCTGCGGGCCACGCCGCCGTCCGTCACTCGGCGCTCTCTCTCACTCGGCCAACTCCGTGATCTCGTCCAGGCCGGGTATGTCGGCCGAGCCATCCGCCGTCAGGGCGTCCGGCGTCTCGCCGACCGCGAGAAGCTCGTCCAACAGACGCACCTGGGCTTCCCTGAGATCGACGATGCGCCGGCCGGACGAGCGGCGCGCTGCCGACCAGGTCCAGGTCCACGACCCGCGCCACCGTCCGGAGGGCGGACGACGACGTCCAGGCGATCCGGGCGGGCGGGTGCGCATCGTGGAAATCGAATCCGTGGCCGTCAGCGCGAGCCAGACTCGGCCGACCGGCGCCAGCGCACCTCGGCGTCGATGAAGTCATCTATCTCGCCGTCCAGCACACCGCCGGTGTTGGACGTCTCGACCTCGGTCCGCAGGTCCTTCACCATCTGGTACGGGTGCAGGACGTAGTTGCGGATCTGGGAGCCGAACGAGACGTCCTGCGGGCCGCCGGTCAGCCGCTGTTTCTCGGCCGCCTCCTCGGCGCGTCGTCGTTCCAGCAGCTTGGCCTGGAGCACGACCATCGCCGCCGCCTTGTTCTGCAGCTGGCTGCGCTCGTTCTGGCAGGTCACGACGATGCCGGTCTGCAGGTGGGTGATGCGCACGGCCGAGTCGGTCGTGTTCACGCCCTGGCCGCCCGGGCCGGAGGACCGGAAGATGTCGACCCGCAGATCCTTGTCGTCGATGTCGACATGGTCGGACAGTTCCACGACCGGGGTGATCTCGACGCCGGCGAACGACGTCTGCCGGCGGTTCTGGTTGTCGAACGGACTGATGCGCACCAACCGGTGGACACCGTGCTCGCTGCGCAACGTTCCGTACGCGTACGGCGCCTTGACGAGGAAGGTGGCCGACTTGAGCCCGGCCTCCTCGGCCTCCGAGGAGTCGTAGACCTCGGTGCCGTAGCCATGCCGCTCGGCCCAGCGCAGGTACATCCGCAGCAGCATCGCCGTCCAGTCGGCCGCGTCAACGCCGCCGGCGCCGGCGGACAGCTGCACGATCGCGTCCCGCTCGTCGTACTCGCCGGACAGCAGGGTGCGGACCTCAAGGGTCGAGATGTCCTTGGCCAACGAGGGCAGCTGCCCGGTGGCCTCCGAGATCAGGTCGTCGTCCTCGAGCTCGAACGCGGTCATGATGTTGTCGAGCCGGTCGCGCAGGCCCTCGACCCGGCTGATGTCGCCGCGCACGGACGACAGCCTGCGGGTCACCACCTGGGCCCGGTCCTGGTCGCTCCACAGGTCCGGGTCGGAGGCCTCCTGCTCGAGGTCCGCGGCTCGCCGGCGCAGCCCCTCGACGTCCAACACGGTCTCGATACCGGTCAGGGTCGCGTCGAGGTTCTTGAGCTCCTCGGCGATGTCGGCGGCCATGCCGTCCACCTTACCGAGAGCGCGCGCTCCCCTGCCGCGACCGTGATCGCGAGCCGGCCCCGTCGCCGGGCACAGGCCCGACCGCCGGCCACCCAGCCCGCCCGGAGCGGACACCCGGCCGGCTCCGCGTCTCCGCCCCGCACGCCCGGAGCGGCCATGACCCGACCGTTAACATGCAATTGCATGGCGATACATTTCGGAAACATTAACGGCGCGCCGCCGGTCGACAGGTAACACAATACGAACTACCCCACCGGACGCCAAAGTCCGAACACGGCCGGCAGCGTGGGTTCCGCGACCTGGGCGAAAAAGGCGCACCAGAGACGCAGCCCACACGGATTCCCGCCGACCCGAGCGTCAGCCGGCGGCGTTGAACGCTATCTTGAAATGAAGGTTCCCGCTACGCCGTGAGGTAGTTCTAGATGCGATCACATCGCGGTCCGTCGGTCCTCCCGACCGCCCCGGCGCCCGGGTTCCATGCCTTCGATCGGTCGACTGGCGGCAGCGGTACCGACCTGTCCGGGGACGGCGCGGCGACGGCGACGCCCCGCGCGGCCAGCAGGCCGTCGGCTGGCCCGGCCGAAAGCAGAACACGGAGGCTGTCGCCGTGTCGGATGCCGTCGGCAGGCGTTTCCTGCTTCGTACCCTCGGGGCCTCGGCGGTCGCGGTGAGCCTCGAACACCCCAATCTCGAGAACCTGCGCAGCACGACTGACCTGCACCAGGCCTGCTCGGCGGCGCTCGCCGCGGCGATCAGCGGTTACGAGACCTCCGACCTGACCAGCACGGCGAGCTCGATGCGGCCGCTGGAGAACACCACCCGCACGATCCCGCGCCAGCGCCGGCTTCGCGGCCGGGACGCGATCGACTGGATGCGCCTGCACGCCGCCGTCACCGTCGTCTCCGCTGGCACCGACTACGACCGCGGCCTGCACACCGACGCCGCGACCCGGTCGGACCGGGCGGCGAGTCTCGCCCGCGCCGCCGGCGACGGCCCGCTCGCGGCCCGCGCGCTGGCGTTGCGGGCCCGGATGGTCCGCCAGTACAGTCCGGCCGTCTCGCTGCAGATCGCCGGCGCGGCCGCGCGGATCGCGGGCCACAGCCCGTCCCGCGCGATGATCGCCGGCAAGGTCGTCGCGGGCGCCTACGCCGCGACGGGTGACACCGCCGGCGTGCGCGACGCGGTCGCCCGGGCCTGGCGCACGATGGAGGCGCTGGACGCGAACGCCCACGGCCGGCCCGGCTTCGCGATCGAGACCTACTCCCCCGCCGACCTCGCCCTCGCCTCGGCCGAGGCGCTGACGACCGTCGGCGCGCCGGAGGAGGCCCGGCCGTACCTGGAGAAGGCCTACACCCTGATCAAGGACAGCGGGCAGACCGGAATGATCGTCTCGGTGCGGATGGCGCAGGCGCGGGCCGCCATCAGCGGTGACCAGCCGGACCACTACGAGGCGGCCGAGCACGCCGCGGCCGCGGTCGCGCTGGCCGCCGACCGGCCGGCCGAGTGGGTCGCCCGGCTGGTCCGAGACGTCTCGAACCTGGCCGAGGAGCGGACAGGCCACGCGCTCGACGACCTGGTCACCGCCACCGCCGGCTGGGTCTGAGCCTGCTGCTGGGTCCGGGCCGGTACCGGCTCCAGGCGGGCGTCTCGGGGGGCGCTCAGGGCTGGGCGCGCACGACCGTCTGGGCGTCCGCCGTGGCGTGCACGGTGACCGGGCCGATCCCCAGGAAGCCGATGAGCGGCAGGTCCACAACCCGGCTGCCCTGTACCTCGACCGTGTCCGCGTCGACCAGGGACCCGGACAGCTGGGTCGAGCCGCTGGGGTCGGCGCTTTCCTGGTAGTCCGCGACGGTGGTCATGACGTCGGCGAGCGGCAGCTCGGCGAGCGGGCCGGCCGCGGTGTAGACGGCCTCCTCGTCGACCCGCTGGGCGGCCGCGAGCGCCGCCCCGTCGGCCGCGGAGGCGACCGAGCGGCGGGCGAGGAACACCGCTGACACGTCGGTGACGACGACGGCGAGCATCGCCGTGACCAGCAGGAAGCCGAGCGTCAGCATCAGGATGGTTCCGCCGTCGCGCGCCGGCCGCGGCCCAGGGCCATTCCGGCGCCGCCGCGCCACTGAGCACACAACGCGCCAGACCGGGATCACCGGTCCATTGTCGCGCAGCGCGCCCGAACCCGCATGGGCCACACTTACCGCAGACCGGCACCGAGCCATTGTTTGTGACGCACAACTCCAGCCCAGGGCGTAGGCCGCCCACTTGCACCCAAACCTGCCGGGAACACCGCCAAAGGCGCACGGAACGCAGGGCTACCGGCGTAACCAGCGCCAGCGGGTCCCAGCCACGCCCGCATTCGCCGACGCGACGACGGACATCCCCGCGGACACGCTGTGACCGAGGTAAATCTTCAGTTACGTAAAGCTGGGACCTGCGCGGCACGCGGTTTGATCGACACGTTAGTGGCACTTCAGCGGGAACCGCCAGCAACGGGCGCGGCCGGCCGGCATTCCGGGCCTGAACACCCCGGAGATCACGCATCCAGCCGCAGCCTCGACAACCAGCGCCAGGCCCGCCTTCGGGACGGCGCGAGGAAAGGGGCAGGGTGCTCCCGCACGAGACCGCAATGCTGCTGCGCTTCGTCCAGGCCGGCCAGCCTGTGGCCGCCGCGGCGGCCGCCGCGGCCGCCGCCGCCGTCGCCGAGACCGCCGGCGGCGACCGGACGGAGCAGGCCGACCGCGTCGTGCGCCACTGGCGCCACGAGCTGGTCGCGCTCGCCGCGAGTCCCGTTCTCGACGGCCGGGCGGCCCGGCCGGTGCGCGCGTCGCTCGGCGGCGCCGTGCAGGGCCTGCTGGTGCTGTCCCTCGCCGACCTGCGAGACGTGACCGACGAGACCGAGCTGGTCCGGCTGGTGGCCTGCCTCGTGGTGCGCCGCGACCTGCCCGCCGGCTGGCGCGCGGCCCGGACACCTTACGCGGACGACGACGGTCCAGACCTGCTGGACGCCGCGGCGTCGCCCGGTGAGGTCGAGGCCTGGAGTCTCGTCGCCGGCCGCATCCCGGCCACGGTCCTGAGCCCCGCGCGCGAGCTGTGGTCCGCCGACCGGGTCGGCGGCCAGCGGACTGGCGGCCGGCCACTGCCACGCGCCCTCGGTGACCTTCCCGCTGTCGGCCTTGGTCTCGCCGTGCTGCGCGAATACCGCGCGCTCGCCGGCGTCGCCGCGGCCGCCTACGCCGAGTTTCGGCTGGCACCGGCGCCGCCCCCCGCGGCCAGGGCGGCCGCCGCGGCACGCACCGCCGGCCGGGGGGTGGCCTCGTACCTTCCGCCGCGCCTCGCCGACGCACGGCCACTCGTCCCAGTTCCGCGCAGCCAGGCGGGGAGCAGACCGGCGCCGAGCCGGACGCCTCGTCCTGACGGCGTTCGCTGACCGTCTTGGCCGCGAGCTCGCGCTAAAGGCTACGAACAGCCGGTTATGGTTCCCTTGACGCCGTTGCCGGAGCTCAGGCTCCCGGTCGGGAGTAGCTGAAGGGAGAGCCGGTGCGCCAGCGGGAGGCCGACACGCTGCTGCGGTTCGTCCGGGCGGGCCGGCCGGTCGCGGCCACGGCCGTCACGGTCACCGAGGGGCCGGACTGCGACCGGCGAGACCAGGCCGACCGGCTGGTCCGGCACTGGCGCAACGAACTGGTCCCGCTGGCGGCGCTTCCCGGTGTCGGCGGCCGGTTCGCGCAGCCGATCCGCGAGGTGCTCGCCGGGACCGTGCAGGGCCTGCTGGTGCTGTCACTCGCCCAGCTGTGCGGGGTGACCGACGAGGACGAGCAGGTCCGGCTGGTCGCCCGCCTCGTCCTGCGCGATGACCCGCCGGCCGGCTGGTCGTCGTCCAGAGCGGCCGAGCCGCCCGGCGCGGCGTGGCCGGACCCGTTCGCCAAGCGAGACCCGGCGGCGAAGCGCGACATCTTCGCCACTCCCGTCGCAGCCACAACCCCCGCTACGTCGGCCACCCCCGATGCTCCGGCCACCCCCGATGCTTCGGCCGCCCCCGATGCTTCGGCCGCCCCAGTCACATCCACTACCGCAGTCACACCGCCCGCTCCGGTGGTATCGGCTCCCATGGCCGAAGTCAGCCAGGGCCACGTGGGACCGGCCGGCGCGAGCCCGACGATCCCGAGCCAGGCGGACACCGACCTGGAGGACGGTGGCCTGGAGGACGGTGGCCTCGCGGGCACGGTGCCGGGCCAGGGCGGCGAGCCTGACCTGGCTGCCTCCCCCGAGGAGACCGAGACCTGGAAGCTGGTCGCGCAGCGCGTCCCGGTGACGATCCTGCGCGCGGCCCGCGAGCTGTGGACGATTCACCGCCTGGCCGGGAAGCGCGCCGAGGGCCGCCTCTGGCACCGCGCGCTCGGCAGCCTCCCCGCGGTCGGCATCGTCGGGGCGACCCTCGGCGAGCGCCATGCCCTTTCCGACATCGCCACGGCCGCCTACGCCGAGCTGGGCCTCGGCCCGGCCGAGCCGGGCAGCGCGCCGTCGGTCACGGCCCGGGCGGCGGCCGCCGCGGCCCTGGCGAAATCAAGGGTCACGACGACCGCGAAGGGCGCGGCGTCCTATCTGCCGCCGCTGCCCGACGTCAGAAAACGCCCGCCATTCCGCCGGCCCTAATGGCGTCCTGGTGTTCTTCCGCAGTACCGTCCGGAAAGACCATTAGTTCCGAACAGCGCTTCCGGGCCGTTTCCGACTACGATATGCGGCGGGAGCCGTCCGGTCGGCCCTGTACTGGTCAATGACGACGACGAACTGGCCATTTACGGTTACGTTCGCCACGTGGCTGCCGAGAATGCCGGCCCCGGGCAGCGGAATGGTCGTGCGAACACAGGCGACGAACTGGGCGCCCGGCTCCAGCGTCTCGGCGCCGTCGCCGGGGTCGGCCGCGCCGCAGTTCGTGCCCGGTGGCGCGAAGCGCAGCTGCGGGGCGCCCGGCAGGCCCTGATCCTGGAAGGCGAGCTGGGCGGCCAGTTGGGCACGGGCCAGGCCGTCCTCCTCGTCATCCGCGGTCGCGTAGGCACGGCCAGCCTCACGGGCCGCCTGCGTCACCGCGAACGCCGAGCGCTGCACGTCGAACAGTGCCAGGAAAAAGTACACGAACGGGATCAGCAGAACCACGGACAGCCCGATGAACTCGATCATCGCCGAGCCGGCGTCCGGCCGCCGTCCCGGCTCTCGCCGGTCTCGTCTTCCTCGAGGCCGTTCCCATCGCCCTATTGCCGGAACCGCCAGGGCCGGCCCGTCAGCGTGATCGCCGATTTCACCCTCAAGCAGTCGTCGAACGGCCGTGGCCGCGACCATCCTGGGGCCGAAATCGCGGTCAGGCCGGTGGCGAACTAGGGACAAACCCGGCAAGGGCGGCGCTGATCCTCGCGTCACGGGGTCTCCTTGACGGCGTGGCCGGTGACGTGGATCGTGACGCCGCCACCGAACGGGAGCAGGCTGAGCGGGACCCGGACCTCGCAGGTCACCTGCACCAGCGGGATGTCGTCCGGGCCGCCGACCTGGCTGCCCACGCAGGTGGCATCGGCGCGGCCGGGGATCGACTCGGCGATCAGGCGCTGCGCGTACGGTCCGCCATCGGCCGGGTCGACGTTCAGGTTCGCCCCGTGCCGCGCGCCCTCGGCCGCGTTCGCGACGAGGGTGTTGCGGACGTGCAGCACCAGACCGAGCTGGATGATCCCGAGAAACAGGAACAGCAGCAGGGTGCTGACCAGCACGAACTCGACGATCGCCGAGCCCCGGTCCGGCCGCCGGGCCGCCGCCGCGGCCCGGGCGCGGCGGCGGGTCCGCGGTCCCGCGCGCCACAGTGGCCGGCCGCGCCCCGCTCGCTCAGCCGCCACCACCGCTGCCGCCGATGCCGGTGACCTTGTTGATCGCGGTGGTGAACATGTTCTGCAGCGCCGGGGTCGCGATCGTGGCGATCGCGACAACCAGAGCGGCGGTCATGACCGTCACCATCACCCAGCCGGGCACGTCGCCGCGGTCGCCGCGGCCCGCTGCCCGGCCGGTGCTGGCCGTCCGGAGCCGGTCCCACCACGCGAGGTACCCGACGACCAGTGCCGTCGTGATGCGTGCCATCTCGTCCTCCCAGTACGGCGAAACCCGGTCGCGGACGGCGGTGCCGCCCGCGGCCGCGGGCCGCCAGCCGATCCCGATCCCCCTGGCCCCCTCGAACACGCGGGTCCCCACCCGCGGCGGCGCCCCCTCGCCACCGCTACCCCGACCGCTGCCACGCACCGGCGCGGCCGGGGAGCCTCTACTGCGCGAAGAACGTGAAGCTCACCAGGGCCGGATAGAAGGCGAAGATCACCGTCGTCGGCAGTACCAGGAAGACGACGGGCACCATCATCGCGATCTCCTTGCGGCCGCCGGACTCCAGCAACTGGCGCCGGCCGGCCTCCCGGACGTCGACGGCCTGGGCGCGCAGCACGTCGGCCAGCGGCGTTCCGCGCTCGATCGCGACGGCCATACCGTCGACGAACCGGGCCAGCGAGCCGAGCGTCGTCCGGTTCGCGATCCCCTCCAGCGCCTGCACCAGGCTGGCGCCGGAGCGGGCGTCCGCGAGCGCGAGCCGCAGCTCGTAGCCGAGCTCGCCGTGGGTCAGCCGGGCGACCCGTTCCAGCGCCCCGACCGGCGACTCCCCGGCCGTGACGGCGAGCGCGAGCAGCTCGGCGATTGTCGGGAACTCCATGAGCATCCGGTCCTCGCGGGCCCGGATCGCGCGGGTCAGCCACCATTCCCGGCCGACGACCCCACCGGCGACACCCGCGACGACCAGCGCGACGCCGACGACCGGCGGCGGACCGACCCCGACGACCGCCCGCGGCACCAGCAGCACCGCCCCGACCAGCCCACCGGCGGCGGCGAGGATCACCTGCTGTGCCCGGAACTCCTCGACCGACGTGCGCCCGCCCGCCTGAGTCAGCCGCCGCACCAGGCCGGCGCGCCCGCCCAGGAAGCGGTCGAGGCGACGGGCCGCGTCTGCCAGGAACGGCCGCACGAGCGCCTCGACGGCGGCCAGCGCTGTCGGCGCGGCCCGGGCCGAGCGAGGGGCCGCGTGGGCCGCGCTGTCGTCGAGCAGCCGGGACGGCGGCGGGGTGTCCCGCAGGTAGGGCTCGATCCGGTCCGCGTAACGGATTCGGCGGGCCCGCGGCGACCGGACCGCGACGATCACCAGCCCGATGCCGGCCACCAGCCCGAGCAGCGCCCCGGTAGCGGCGAGGCTCATGAACGTCTCATGGGCGAAGCACCCGCCCTTCTTCAGGAAGCCGGCCGATCCGCTTCATCACGACGTAGGCGAACACTGAGACGGCGCCGCCACTGACGAGCACCCCGACCCCGGTCGAGCTGTCGTAGGCGGAGACGTTCTGGCCCCGGGTGGCCAGCAGGAGCAGCACCACCCAGGGCGCGGCGAGCGCGAGACGGGCCGCGTTGACGGTCCAGCTCTGCCGGGTCTCCAGCTCGGCGCGGGTGCGGGCGTCCTCGCGCAGGAAGGTCGACAGGGTGCGCAGCAGCCGGCCGAGATCGGTGCCGCCGACCTCCCTGGCCAGGCGCAGCGACTCGATGATCCGGTCGGCCACCGGGTCGGCCAGCTCGTCCGCGAGCTTGTCCAGGCAGGCGCTGAACGAGCCGGTGGCCCGGTACTCCTCGCCGAACCGGGTGAACGCCCCGCGAAGCGGCGCCGGGCCGCGCTGGCCCACGGCGGCGAGACCTTCCGGGAGCGACATGCCCGCACGCACGGCACTAGTGCAGCGCCTCAGTAGTTCCTTTCCGGCGTCTGGTGACGATAAGTGATGTCAGGCGGCGGTCGGCAGGGCGTCGGTGGCGGGCTGCGGTTGCGGGGCGGGGTGGCGGTCGAGGTAGCGGGCGTGCTCGGCTTCGGCGTCGTAGCGCCACTGGTAGGGCGTGGCGGTCGTGTTGTGGTCGAGGGTGAAGTCGATGATCTGCTGTTCGAGGTCCTCGCGGCTCGTGAAGTCGCCGCGGCGTAGCAGCCTGCGGGTCAGTGCCCCGAACCACTGCTCCACCATGTTCAACCAGCTCGCGTGCTTGGGCGTGTAGGTCACCGTGAACCGGGGGTGCGCGGCGAACCAGGCCCGGGTCGCGGCCGAGGTGTGACTGGACCCGTTGTCGAGGATCAGGTGGATCCGCAGATCAGGGGCGGTGCACTGGTCGAGGGTGACCAGGATGTCGAGAAACGTCCGCGAGTCGTTGCGCCCGATGCGGTGCGCGAGGACCTGTCCGGTGAACACGTCCATCGCCGCGAGGATCGAGACGGTGCCGTGGCGGACGTACTCGAACTCGCGGCGCGCGTCGCGGCCCAGCCTGGCCGGGATCTCGGGATGCCTGCGGCTTTTGGCCTGGATCCCGGTCTTCTCGTCGACCGAGAGCAGCAGCGTGCCCTCGGCGGGCCCGTCGAGGTAGAGCCGACAGACCTCGCCGGCCTGCCGCCAGAAGTCGAGGTTGTCGGCCCGGTGCAGCCAGCCGCGGACCCGGTGCGGGCGGACCTCGGCCTCGGCCAGGACCCGCCCGACGGTCGCCGGCGAGACCCGCAGGCCGCGGCCGGCCAGATGGCCGGCCAGCGTCCGGTGCGTCCAGACGCTCGCCCCGGACGGCGGGAACGAGGTCGCGGTCGCCACGACCGCGAGCCTGGCCGACGGGCCATGCACCGGCGGGCGGCCCGGCCGTGGCCGGTCGAACAGGCCCGGGATCCCGCGCGCGGCGAACCGTGCCGGCCACACCCGGGCCGTCGGCAGCGAACAGCCCGACACCCGCGCGATCTCTGCGGGGCCCGCCCCACCGGCGGCGAGCAGCACGATCCGCGCCCGCCGCACGAGGCGCGCCTCGCTGCTACCCGCCGCGAGGATCTGGTCGATCTTCCTGCGCCGTTTGACGGTCATCGCCTCGGCGACCGTCCGCCGACCAGGGCCCATCAGCTGCTCACCGCTCCACAAGCCCCAGATCACAGGCCCGCGGGCCGCTCACCGGGGGCAGGCGGTGAGCCGCGGGCAGCGGCCCCTGGCAAACCGGCCACGGACGTGATCCCATCACGGCATCGGAGGCAGCCCACACTGGTGGCATGCCCGTACCGGCCAAACGCCTCAAGGACCTCGTCGAGGGGACTGTCGACCACCACGCCTCCCAGACCCACCCAACCCTGCAGGAGATCACGATCCGCTGGCGCGGCGGGTCCGGGTACCTGAGCGCCTGGGCCGGCGAGGGCGACGAACACGACGAACAGATCCGGCTCTGCCGGATCGAGTACCTCGGCGGCGACGCCTGGGCGTTCGCCCTCTACGACCCGGCCACCGAGAGCTACACCCCGGCCGTACTCGTCACCGGCAGCCGGATCGGATCGCCCACCGAGGCGTACGACACCGCCGCCCTCGTCCACCTCACCGACTACCAGAAGTAACGATCAATCCGGACGCTCACAGCAAGGAACTATTGAGGTGCTGCACTAGCGAGGTTGTCGACGACGTCGGGCCACATCCCGCGCAGGTCCGCGACCCGGGCCCGACGCCGGCGGGCGACCAGGGTCCGCGGCAGGAACGCGGCGAACACGAAGAAGGCGAGACCGAGCGACCACGTCGCCGTGACGGCGAAGATGACGAACCCCACGACGAGGCCGGCCGCGAGGCTTATCGCGACGAACTGGCCCGGGCCCAGGCCCCGCACCCCCGCCTGCGCGAGCAGCTCGGCCGTGGACCGCCGCCAGCCGGGCTCCGCGTCGCCCCGCCGCCGTGTCGTCTTCGGCCCGACGATCAGGAACATCCCGAGCCCGAACAGCAGCCCCACGAAGATCCCCATCAGGCCTCCCCCGCGTCCAGGGCACCGAGGCTCACCGCGCCGACGTGCGTCACCGCTCCACCGCGATCTCGGGCCAGCCTCGGTCCGCCGGGGCGAGCAGCGCCGCGAGGTCATAGCCTGCCCGGGCGAACCGGTCCGGGTGCGGCGGGTAGCCCTCGGCGCGGACCAGCGTGTCGCCGTAGGACCGGAAGATCTGGGCGACCTCGACGACGTCGCCCTCGGCCCGGCCAGGCAACGCGACGATCTCCGTCACCCTCCGCCGGCCGTGCGCGTCCTTGATCAGGTGAACGACCAGGTCCACGCTCGCGGCGACCGTCGGCACGACGAAGTTGTGGCTCACGTTCTCGCCGGCGAGCAGGGGCAGCGTGCACAGCTTGGTGACGGCCTCGCGCGCCGAGTTGGCGTGCAGGCTGCACATGCCCGGCAAACCCGAGTTCAGCGCGATGAGCAGGTCAAGGGCCTCCTCCTGGCGGACCTCGCCGACGAGCAGCCGGTCCGGGCGCATCCGCAGCGCCTCCTTGATCAGTCGACGCAGCCGGATCTCCCCGCTGCCCTCGAGGTTCGCCTGCCTGGTCTGCATCGCCACCCAGTCGGGAGCACGCAGCCGCAGCTCGAAGACCTCCTCGCAGCTGATCACCCGTTCGCGGGCCGGGATCGCCGAGCCGAGGCAGTTGAGCATCGTGGTCTTCCCGGCCTGGGTACCGCCGGCAATGATGATGTTCAGCCCAGCGACGACCGACGCTTCCAGGAAGGCCGCAGCCCCCGGCGGGAGCGTCCCCGTGGCGACCAGCTCGTCAAGGCTCGACGCCGAGAGGATGAACTTGCGGATGTTGACGGACCAGTGCAGGCGGGTGACGTCCGGGATGACGACGTGCAGCCGGGAGCCGTCCGGCAGCATCGCGTCCACGAACGGGGTCGAGAGGTCCACCCGCCGCCCCGAGGTCTTCAGCATCCGCTCGACCAGGTCCTGCACCTGGTCGCCGGTGAGGATCGTGGTGGTGAGCTCGCTGCGGCCATGGCGGGCGATGAACA
The DNA here is from genome assembly GCF_000966285.1 of Pseudofrankia sp. DC12. Lineage (NCBI taxonomy): Bacteria > Bacillati > Actinomycetota > Actinomycetes > Frankiales > Frankiaceae > Pseudofrankia > Pseudofrankia sp. DC12. Next base: position 4,591,779 of record NZ_KQ031391.1, on the reverse strand, counting down.
CCCGGCCCGGCTCGTTGATCCAGATCTCCTCGACCGCCGGGTCGTCGAGGTGGCGCTGCAGCGGCCCGAAGCCGGCGACCGCGTCGTAGACGAGCCGGGCGACGAGCTCCCGGTCGGCGACCGGCGGCAGGTCGCTGGTGAGCACCCGCTCCTCGTAGTCGACGATCACGTCGTCGACCAGCCGGCGCACGACGACCGACTCCCGCGCGGGGTCGAGCGCGCGGCGCCGGACCAGCTCCCGGACCTCGTTCTCCACCAGGGCCGCCGCGTCCGGCCAGCCAGCCGGCGCGCCGGCACCCGGGCCGCCAGCCGCGCCCTGGCCGGCGCCCAGCCCGACCGTGTAAGGGCCACCCCGTACCGCCGCCACGAGAGTCCGCCGCTCCTCGTCCAGGCGCACGCAACCGCCCCCGCGCGACCGTGGCCGGAACCTGCCAACCCGGTATCGACACGAAGGGTAGAAAGCACGCCACATTCCGGCAACCCCGAAGGAAGGGGATGCACCGAACAACGTTCGCACAACCTCATCGGGGGCATGGTGGCGGGGTACGGTTATCCGGACACTCGACGTGATATGCGTGTCGCTCCAGCAACCCTTCCGATGGCCTCCCGTGGCATAGAGCGGTCACGGCGATGAAGCAAGCAGACCGTCGCCTGGGCCGGTCGCCGCTGGCCAGCCGTGCGACCGGTGCCCGGCGAGCCAGCCAGGCGGCCGGCCTGACCATCCGCGACGGCAGGCTCAAAGACCTGGGCCCACCGGCCCGCACGCGGCGATTCCGGGACCATCCGCGCAGCTGGGGCCTCCAGGCTCTCCCCGCCGATAGGCGGGGATGGCGGCCGGGTCCACGAAAGGCGCCGGCGGCTACATACCGCCCCAGATGCACCGGGAGCTGGCCGGCACGCGTGCGCCACATCCACGCACCTCACGAGTCCGCCACTCGGTCCGCGCTAACCTGCTAACGCTTCGCAACCTTCCACGTTCGGTCAGTCACGAACCGGTTCGGCGACGGACCTTCCCCCCACGTCCCCGCCCTGTCCGGGCCGCCGTGGCGTGCCTCCCGGGGGTCTCGAATGTTTTCCCATGTCCATCCGCGGTCGCTTGCCGGCGGCCTGCCGGCAAGCCTGGCTTCGACGGCTACCCACGGCGTCCCGGCGGTGTCCGCGTGAACGCGGCGCCGGACGGCCATCCCGGCGACGAGGGCGGCGGGCGAGCACACGGCGTCGAACCGGCTCGCGAGGCCGTGCTCGGCGAAGCGGTCCTCGGCGCGGCGCCGACCGCCGACGGGGCCGGCGACAGCCCCGGCTGGCCCGGTGGCGGGCGACCAGCCGAGGTCGACGAGCCGGACGCGGACGCCGCGGCCGGGTGGGAGATCTTCCGCCGGGTAGCGATGAGCTGCCCGGTACCGGTCTTCGCGGCGGACGCCGTCGGCCGGCACGTCTTCGTCAACCCACGCTGGAGTGAGCTGACCGGCGTCGACCCGGACGAGGCGCTCGGCTGGGGCTGGGAGCGCGCGGTCCACCCGCACGACCTGCTGACAGTCACGGACCAGTGGGGGCGCGCCCGCGCCGGCGGCGACGGCGTGTGGGTCCGGCTGCGGCTGCTGCGGCCCGACGGGCTGCACCGGGCCGCCGTCCTGCAGGCCGTGGCGACCACGGCGGGCGCCGGCGGTACCCGGTTCGTCGGGACCCTGACGCCGCTGCCGCCGGTGCCGGCCTGGCCGCCCGGCCCGACGGCGGCCCGCCTCGGCGTCAAACCTGGCGGCCCCGGCGGCCCGACGTGGGGGGCCGAGTGGACGGACCTGCCGACCCGCGCCGCGGGCCCGGAACGATCGGCGTTGCGGCAACAGTCGAGGGAGCCCTCCGGCGAGCAGGGGCCGACGGTCCCGGTGACGCTCCCCCGGCCGCGCACCGGCCAGGAGCCGGCGCTGCCTCCGGCCGACCGCCTCGGCGGGGCCGACCACGACGACACCCACGGCTGGGGCGCCGGGCCTGGCTGGGACGCCGTGCGCGCCTGGCCCGGCGCGGACAGCCAGGATCGCGCCGATCGCGCGAGCCCGGGCCGCGGCGACGAGCCGGGCGACGGTGGCCCGGCCTGGTGGGACGACACCGCCGCCGACGGGCCACCGGACCCACGCCGAGCCGGCGGGGTACCCGGCGACGACGGTCCTTCCGCCGGCCCGCGGGCGGCGGATCCGCACAGCCCGGATCACACCGGCGGCCTCGGCCCGGTGAGCCTCCCACCCGGGCCGAGCGGCCGGGAACGGCCGCGACGCGACCACCTCGCCTGGGACGGTGACCGGCGGCGGGCGGCTGCTCCCGACGGCGGCGACAGCTGGCCCGGCCGCGTCGACCCACAGGCACCGCCGACGATGGGCGGCGAATGGAGGTCAGCGATCGCGCTGCACGGTCGCGCCGCCGACGGCCACCGCGTCGGCGAGCCCGACCCGCGACGGGGGCGCCTCGGCGGCGGTCACGACAACGGCCACGGGGGTCATGCCCGGTGGGCCCACGGCGGCGGCCAGGGCGCGAGCCACGGCACGGGCGGCACCGGTGACGGTGCGGGGAACGGGACCGGTGGCGAGGGGCACGACGGCGGACACGGGCCCGGCGACGGCGGACCCGGCCGGTTCGGCCGGATACCGCCCGCGGAGTGCGGCTGCCTCTACGGCGAGCTGGCCCGGGCCGAGGCCGCCTGCCGCGACCGGGAGCGCTGGCTGACCAGCCTGCTCGCCGAGCTGCCGGCCGCGGTACTCCTCGCCGACGCGCAGAGCCAGGTGGTCGGCGTGAACCAGGCGTACTGCGACCTGTTCGACCTGGCCGAGGCGCCCGTCGACCTGGTCGGCACCGACTGCCGCCTCCTGCTGCGGCCACGCGCCGGGCTGGTGGACGACCCGGCCGGGTTCGCCAACCGCCTCGACATCCTGCTGCGTCGGCGACGGACGCTGCGGCGGGAGGCCGTGATGTTCGCCGACGGCCGCGTCTTCGAGCGCAGCCACCTGCCGCTGGTCAGCCCCGACGGCTACCGCGGCCACCTCTGGCTGTACATCGACGTCACCGACCGGCGGATCCTCGACGCCGAGATCGAAGGCCTGATCTCGGAGCTCTGACCCCGCTCGATCAGCCCGGTATCGAGTCCGGCGTCGTGGTCGCCGCCCTGGGCGAACGCACCACCACAGGGCATGACTTCGAGAGTTCCGCGAGCTTCTGAGGCGCGGCGATCCCGCACCGGGTCAGTAGCCGAGGTCCTCGAGGCCGCGGGTCTGCAGCTCGCGGGCCTGGCCGACCCAGTCGTCGGAGAGGATGCGGCTGCCGAACCCGTCGAGGCTGGCCGAGAGCCGGTCGACGTCGGTGTCCCCCATCGCCGCCAGTTGGCGGAACGAGGTGATGCCGAGGGTGCGCAGCCGGGCCTCGATTACCGGGCCGATGCCGACGATCTCCTTGAGGTTGTCGGTGGACGGCACCGGCTCCGCGGGACCGCCCCACGACGGCAGGACCAGCTCGTCAGCGTCGGACTTGTCCCGCTGCCCGGGGTGGTCGAGGCGCCGCGGATCGTCGAACCCGATCAGCGCGGCCTCGGACCCGGCCGGCCCCGGCGCGGCCGGCCCCGGCGCGGCCGGCCCCGGCGCGGCCGGCTCCGGTCCTACGGCCGCAGGCACTACAGCCGGAGGCACTACGGGCGCTGACGCGACCACCTCAGCAACGGCCGGCGCAGCCACGACGGCCTCGGGCCCGACAGGCTCGGGCCCGACAGGCTCCGCCGCGGCCACCTCGGCGGCGGGCTCAGGCACCACAGCCTCAGACACGACGGGCTCAGACACGGCTCCCTGCGCGGTGCCGGGCTCAGGCTCAGGCTCAACAGCCTCGGGCTCGAGGGGCGCCGACGCTGCCGCCTCGGCCGCGGCCGGCTCGAGGCCGGCCGGCCCAGAAGCGGACAGCCCCGACGCGGACGGCCCCGCCTGCGGGACGGCGCGGGCATCGGCGTCGGCGTCCAGGATCTCCAGGACGACCGCGTCCAGCGCCGCCGTGTCCACGGCGGCCGGCTCGGTCCCGTCCGGGCCGCCGTCGCCCGGTCCGGTGGCCCCGCCGGCTGGCACGAGGGCGGCGACCGGAGTGCGCTGCCTGGCTGACACCGGCCGCGTGGCGCGGGGCTGGACCCGGGCGCCGCCGAGGGCCACCACCCGCCCGGTGGTCGGGGCCAACAGATCAGCACCGTCCACCAGGTCGGCACGATCCGCCAGATCAACGCTGTCCACCGCCGCGACGTCGGCCACCTCGGTCCGGAGGTCGAGGTCGTCGCCCGGGCTGGCCGCGGGCTCGGCGACGACGTCAGTCGGCGCCGCGCTGGTCCGGGCGTAGGCGCTGACAGCACCGTTCCCGCTGGGCTCACGGCTCTCGTCCCATGTCCGCGCGAGCGTCTCGGCCTCGGCGATCCGGACCAGCAGCCCGGCGCGCTCGGCCGCCCACTCGGCCTGCCGGCGATCCAGCCGCTCGGTGGCGGCCGCGGCCTGGAGCGCGGCCTCTTCCACCTGGGTGCGCACGTGCGCGAGCCGAGCCGAGAACCGCGCGGCACGCGCTTCCGCCTCCACCAGGGCGGTCCGCAGCCGGCGGGTCTCCCGGCTTTGCCCGTCAGCGGTCTCCCCGCGCAGCTCGGCCTCGATCTGGGCGATCCTGGCCTGCGCCGCGCCGACCTGCTCGACCGCCGTCGCGACCTGTCGCTCGGCCGCGCTCACCCGGTTCTCCGACTCCCCGACCTGCTGTTCGGCCGCCGCGAGCCGGGCCACCAGCTCCGCGTTCTCGACCGTGCTGCGCTCCTCCTGCCGGCGCAGCCAGTCCGTCAACGCGCCGAGGCGATCCTCGTCCAGCTCCGCCAGCCGGCCGCGGGCCGGCCGATCGCCTCCCGCGGCGGGGGTGACGTGCGCGCCCTCGGCGCCCGGCGCGGCAGCGGCGGACGACGCGCGCTGCCGGCGCATCGGGCCGATCAGGAAGACCCAGGCGAGCGCGGCGCCAAGCACCAGCGCGATCAGCACGAACACCAGGATCTGCCCGAAGAGGTACAGCACAGGGAACCAGCCTCCCTCCCGCGCCGGGCTCCCAGGCGTGGGCGGACGAACGCGGACAGCGGTCAGATGGGACTAGAAGGCGACCGAGCAGCGGAAAAGCGGCACGCACACCGCCAGACGCGCGGTTGGACTGCCGTAGCGACCTGTTGGTGATTGGGGGTGGGCGACGCACGCCGGCCGCGGCCCGAGACGACCTGCCCCGAGCTCACGGCGAGGCGGGTCCGCGTTGTCCGGCTAGATGTACGTCTGGCACGGGACAATAGCGCGCCGCGCCAGACACAGCGGACAGCGACTCGCCGAACGACACACACCGGACACCGCCACCCCGCCCGGTCGTCGCGGGCTCGTCCGACGGGCCGGCAGCGGCAGTTTGGAGCAGGTCACAGGCACCTGCGGGCAGCGGAGCACGGCGCCCCGCGAACCCCGCCAATGAAGCCAAAACCACGGATCACTGATGGCGCACCGCGGTCACGGCATACCGCTGGACGAAGGCCGAAATCCCCCGCGAAACCCAGCATGTCGCGGAGCCGCCCAACACGAAGGGGTCGACGGGGCGGGAAGGCGAAGTCTCCGTTGACGGGCGCGAGGCACCCGGGTCAGAGGAGGTCGGCCAGTTCCTGGGTGGCGAACCAGAGCAGTTCGTACCCCTCGGCACTGTCGACGACGAAGGACGCGTCCTCGCCGCCGAGGTCCGACTCGATCACGGCGTCCGCGGCGGCGGCCACCGCCGCCTCGGCCGCTTCGTCGTCGATGTGTATTGCCTGCACCGCGGCCAGGGGCACCGGCGCCGTCACCTCGACGACGCCGCGGTCGAGGTCGTCGCGGACCCGGATGGCCGCGCCGTCGACGTCGGCGGCGAAGACGACCCGGCGCCTGGGCGCGGTGGCGTCTGCGTCCAGTAGCCGCAGGCAGGCACGCGCGGCGGCGAGCAGCGCGGCGTACTCCATCTCGTCGGTGTCCGACTGGGCGTACCACTCCCGGACCGCCGGGGTGACCCCGAACGCGAGCCCGGCGGGTACCACGCGGGCGGAGAGCACCGTCCGCACGGCCGTCAACGTTGACGGAAGGTAGACGCGCACCTGGTCAGTGTGCTCCCGGCACCGGCCGCCGCCGATCGGGGCCCCCTCGATTGATAGCTCACTGTGACGGACACGGTTACGCGGAGCGATTCGCGGGCATCGACACCAACAGTGACGGCGGCAGATCTGGTCGCCAGCCCGATCGCACATCGCGGAGGGGGTCAGCGCGATGACAGTACGTAGCGACCGACGCCTCTCCTCGAACGACAGGCCCGGCGTCGGGCCAACCTTGAGTGTCGGGCGGACGTCACCATCCATAGTTCGGTAAACGGACTCTTTCTACGGTGTTAATCCGTTGTCACGGATGGCGACCCAGAGTTGGGTTCCACGCCGTCGCGGCGGGGCGCCACCGCGGGCCCGGACGTCGAGGCATGACCTTCGGGAGCTCGTTCGAGGCTGGGGGTGAGTCGGGTGAGCCGGGAGTACGCGAAGGCCGTGGGGTCTCGCCTACGGGCGATCCGGATTCAGCAAGGACTTTCGCTGCAGGGTGTCGAGCAGAAGTCCCGCGGACGGTGGAAGACCGCCGCGGTTGGCTCGTACGAGCGCGGCGACCGCATGATCAGCGTTCATCAGCTCTCCGAGCTGGCTGGCTTCTACGGCGTCCCCGTGTCGGCGCTGCTGCCGAACGAGGACCAGATGCCGCCGCGCGAGCGCCGCCCGCGCACGGTACTGAACCTGGAGAAGCTCGCGCAGGCTCCGCCCGACACCTCGGCGCTGGTTCGCCGGTGGGTGGCACAGATCCAGCGACAGCGCGACGACTACGCCGGCCACGTGCTCTCGATCCGAGACGGTGACCTGCGGGCGCTGGCCCTGCTCCACGACACCACACCGCAGGAGTTCGCGGACCGGCTCCGCGCCTGGGGAGTGCTGGAGACCAGCCTGCCGGAGCCGGAAGAGCCCGAGGACCTGGACTAGCCGGCCCGGGAGGCGCGGAACCCAGGCCGCCGGGTGCGCTCGACGCTCACCGCGTCGAGCGGGCCCGGCCGCCGACGGCTTGACGGCGGTCAGTGCGGACCGTGAGACCGGACCCGCGCGGCCCACCGCGCCTCAACGCAGGCGCGGTGGGCCGCGCTGGGAGGTGGTGGCGACGATGACACGCAAACAAACCCCGGCCCGCCGACGGACGCCGCGCCGGGGCCTGGTCCTCGGCGCCGGCGGGATCCTGGGCTCAGCCTGGATGATCGGCGCGCTGCGGGCCTACCAGGAGCGGACCGGCGACGACGTCCGGTCGTTCGACCTGATCGTCGGCACCTCGGCCGGTTCGGTGGTCTCGGCACTGCTCAGCGTCGGTGTCGAGATCGACACCATGGCCGACTCAGAACGCGGCCAGTACGCCCCGGGCGCGCCGGTGCTGGACTACCGCGAGCTGGGGCCGTCGCTGCCGCCGCCGCCCCGGATGCGGATGGGCTCACCGCGGCTGCTGACGGCCGGCATGCTGCACCCGCACCGGCTGACGCCGATGGTGGCGCTCGCCGCCCTGCTGCCGCAGGGTCGGGGCACCCTCGCGGCGGTCGGTGACCTGGTCGGGCAGGCCGCGTCCGCGCGTCCGGTCGGCCCTGACCTCTGGCCGGCCCGGCTGCGGATCGTCGCCATGGACTTCGACTCCGGCCGCCGGGTTCTCTTCGGCGCCCACGACGCACCGACGGCGCCGCTCGCGCAGGCCGTGATGGCCTCCTGCGCGATCCCGGGCTGGTACGCGCCCGTCCTGGTGGACGGGCGCCGGTTCGTCGACGGCGGCACCCGTTCGCCGACCTCGCTCGACCTGTGCGTGGACGCCGGGCTCGACGAGATCCTCGTGCTGGCGCCGGCCTGTGCGTTCGACTACGACCATCCGCACCGGCCGGTCGCCGTGGTCGAGCGGCAGCTGCGCCGGGCGGCGACCCGTCGGCTGGCCGCGGAGATCGCGCTCGCGGAGGCCACCGGCGCCCGGGTCCGCGTGCTGTGCCCCGGGCACGCCGACCTGGTCGCGATGGGCGGCAACGTGATGGACCTGGCCCGGCGGACCGCCGTCTTCGAGACGTCGCTGCGCACCTCGGCCGCGGCCCTCGCCGACCTGCCCGGCTGGGCGAGGCAGCCTGCCAGACCGACCGCCCCGACGGCGACGCGGACCACGGCACCGACACTGCCGCGGACGCCTCGCCCGGTCGCCGGCACCGGCCGCACGGCGCCGCAGACCAGGACGCGGCCCGTGCCGACGTCCCCGACGACCATCCCGGCCAGCCCGGTCACCGGCCCGAGCGGGGTCTCGCCGGCTCGCGGCCCGGTCGTCCGCGAGGAACCAGACCTGGCCGGCTAGGCAGACGTCGATCCGCCGGGAACCTGGCGCGGGGACCTTCCTCTCACTCGGCCGGTCAGCCGGCCCGGAGTCTCGCGCGGCGCCTCAGCGGCGGGCGTTGAGACGCCGCCGTTGGCGCTGGCCGCGCGGGACGCGGCCGGTGAGCCGCGTCGCCAGGTCACGGATCGCGGCCCGCGCCGGCGACGCGGGTGCGATGTCGCGCAGCAGCTGGCCAGCGGCCTGGGCCGCGTCGAAGGCGGCCAAGTCGTAGGGCACAAGGGCGACCGGCTCGGTGCCGGTATGCCGGTTGAGCGCCCGGCTGATCTCGCGGCGCGGGTCACCACCGGCTACTGAGGCACGCAGCCGGTTGACGACCACCAGCGGCTCGACCCCCGGCACCAGCTCGCGCAGGTCGGCGAGCCCGCGCACGAAGCGGACGAGCGCGACCGGCTCGGCCGAGCTGACCGCGATCACGGTGTCGGCCGCGGCGAGCACGGCGTGGGTCGCGCCGTTGCGCCGGGGCGCGGAGGTGTCGTAGCTCAGCTCCTCGTCCGCCTCCAGGCAGAAGCCGCAGTCGACGATGACGAACTGGGCCAGCCGTTTGGCGAGGTCGAGCACGTTCTCGAGCGCGCTCGGCCGCAGCTCCGGCCAGCGCGACGGCCGGGCGATCCCCGGCAGCACCCGCAGCCCGCCGCCCAGGTCCCGGCACAGCACGGCCAGCCGGGGCAGGTCGAGCATGCCCTGGTTGGCGGCGCGGGTGGCGGCGGCGAGCCCCGGCGCCTCCTCCAGCAGGCCGACGAGCTGGCCGATCGAACCACCGTAGGAGTCTGCGTCGACGAGCAGGGTGGCGGCGCCGAGGTCGGCGAGCTCGGCGGCCAGGCCGAGCGCGAGGGTGGTGCGCCCGGGCGCACCGGTCGGCCCCCAGACCGCGACGACCCGGCCCGCCTCGACGGGCGCCTGGTCGGACTCGTCGCGACCGGCCACCGTGTCGCCGAGCGCCGGGTCGCCGAGCAGCGGCGGCAGCCTGGTGCCGTAGCCGGCTATCGGGTCGCTGAGCCCGCGGCCGAACGAGACCGGGCCGATCGCCGGCCGGCCGGTCAGCGCCTTCGCCGCCTCGACGACCGCGCCGGCGACCTCGTCCGCCATGGCGTCCGTCGTGATGACCGCGACGACACCGAGCTGGCGCAGCCGGCGGTCCGCAGCCTCGTCTCCCGGCGCGATCAGCCCCACGACCGCCACGTTCGCCAGTGCGAGGCGGGCCAGCGCCTCGCGGTCGAGCCGGCGCAGGTCGGCGGACAGCAGTGCCGCCCTCGCCGCGCCTGTGGTCGCGGCGGCGAGCAGGTCTGGCAGGTCGACGCAGCGGCGCACGACGGTGACGCCGAGATCGGTGCGGTCGAACGCCGAGACCAACCCGGCCTCGACGACGGCATCGGTGACGGCGGTCAGGATCGGCAGGCTCACCGGCCGTACCCCGGCGCGGCCGTCGGCCCGGTGGCTCCTACCTGGCCCTGCCCGTCGCGGACCAGCTTCACCACGTCGACCCGCCCGCTCTGTGACGCGGCGACCGCTCGGATCGCCGCGTCGACCGGCACCCGCAGTGTCAGCGACCGGTCGCCGCTGGCGATCCGCTGCGCGCCGAGGAACTCGACGTCGTGCAACACCAGCACCTCAGCGCCGGCACCGCCGACGGCCGGAGTACCCACGCCGTTCGACTGGCCTGTTCCATTGCCGGTGCCAGTGGAGCTGCCGGTGCCGGTGCTCGCGTCGCCGGCGCCGACGGCCCCGGAGGCCTGGAAGACGTAGACGTCGACGTGGTCACCCGGGGCCAGGTCAGGCAGGCGACCGGCCTGGACTACGACCGGGACGAGCCGGGTCGCCGCGGTGTCAGGTCCCGCGAAGTCGGAGCCGCTGATCAGGTCGCCGGCGCCGACCGGCCGGGCGAGCGTGCCGCCGACGACCTCCTTCAGGCGCCGGCCCGGGTAGTAGCGTGCCCCGGTCGCCTCGCTTAGCTGGGCACTCACGGTGATCAGGTCGCCGGCGCCGACGACGTGCCCGGCGGGCAGATCGGATCTCGCCGCCACCCAGGCCGACGTCTGGTCCGCGGTCGCGAACAGCCGGGCGCCCAGCACGACGGAGACCAGCACGATCAGGACCCCGAAGATCAGTCGGCCGTCCCGCCAGCCGCGGCGGCCGAGCCGGCGCGCCGGCGGGGATGGCGGGACGATCGGGTCCGCTGACCTCCCGGATGGGTTTCGCCCACCCGGCAGGGACCCTGGGCCAAGCGCGGGCGCCAGGTCGGTCACCGACAGACCTCCTCATCCTGCTCGATCGATCCGGGCGGCGGCTCCGGGGACTCGGGAACCTCCCCAGCCGCTTCGCTGGGCCGATCTATGGGCAGCCCATCCGGGTTTCGTCACGCTGTGCACCCTTTATGTGTCGCAAACGCGAATACACCATCGCACAACGTACGTAACCCGAGACAACATCGTGCCACCGGGTCAATTGCCGCCACACGCGACCCATGGGAGTCCGCGCCCTGCCTGGTTGGACGCCTCAAGCGGCCCTGACGTTGGCTAAGCCGGGCGAGGAGCTTCTTCGCCGTCAAATCACGTGGCATCGAAAGGTCCACGCCGATAGACGCTCTGCGGCCAAGGGGGCGCTTTCACAGCACGATCGGCGGCCACCAGTGGCAGTTATCCACAACCGCAAGCATCCGGATGCATCCTCGGGCGAGAAACTGGTACACACTCCGTAGGCCATCCGCCCACCTCCGGGGCTCGAGGAGCAGCCCAGCCGGTCGCGGGGACAATCCCGAACCGGGTCGCGACCGGAGGCCGACCGGCGCCAGGGGGCAGCCAGATGAACGACCGATTTCTGCAGCTCAGCGACGTGGCGGAGATTCTGAACATCTCGGCGTCCCAGACCTATGCGCTGGTCCGCAGCGGCGAGCTCCCGGCCATCAAGATCGGCGGGCGCGGCCAGTGGCGGGTGGAGCGGTCCGAGTTGGAGGCGTACATCCAGCGCGCCTACGAGCAGACGCGGGCGTTCGTCCTGGCCAACCCACTCAGCCGCCACGAGGCCGTCCCCGAGGACTAGTGACGCCTCCGACAGGTTTCGCCCGCTCCCGGCCCATGATCGCTGTTTCAGCCCTCTGGCGGTCGTAGCCGGAGCTGTTTCATAGCCACCACAGGTCCGAAACAGCGATCAAGGAGGACTGCCGATCTGGTTGGGCGGCCTCAGGCGATGCGGCGTAGGAAGGCGATCGCGGCGAGCGGGACCAGGCAGGCCTCGACGTCCCGTGGCCGGCGGAACTCGCCGGGTGCGTGTTCGGCGACGTCAAGGAAGTCGGCGCCAACCCGGTCGACGGTGCCGTTGACCGTCCGGCCGCCGGTGAGCGTGATCCGGCATTCCGACCGGTCCCGCGCCACCTGGCGCAGCACGTAACGGAGGTCCAGCCGGGCGCCCACCCGGCCCTCATGGCCGGGATGCGCCGCCTCCCCGCGCAGCCCGCGGACCGCCAGCACCGACCGCAGCGGGACCAGCGTCTCGCCTCCCAGCTGGTCCTCGACGAGCAGCCAGTCGACCCCCAGCGCCGCCAGCCGACCGACGAGAACGCCGCGCTCGGCCGACGGAAGGCCGCCGACATCGATACGCATCCGGTGGCCGACCGTCGGGCGCAGCCGGTCGATCAGCCGGAGGAACCCGGCCTCCCGCCGACCGCGGTCCGCGACCTCGACGGCAAGCTCCGCGGCCTCGACCGCCTCCCACTGCGCGTCGAGATCCGCGAACAACGCCTCCCAACGCACGCCGCCTCCCCGCTCCCTCCGGCATCCCCGGTTGCCCTACCGTCTCCGATGGCCGGGCCGCCCCGGTTCCCCTGCCGCCCCGGTTGCCCTGCGCCCTTCGGCGGCCCTGCGCCCTTCCGCGGCCCTGCGCCCTTCCGCGGCCCTGCCCCCGATTGCCCTGCCGCCTCCGGCCATCCCCGGCTTGCCGGGCACCCGCGTCGCGGCCTGGTACCGGTGCCCGTCCCAGCCCGCGTCCGCTCCGGGGGCACAACCTCCTGGCCCCCTCGGCCGTCCCGACTCTGGACCGGTTGCGTACCAAGGGTTCCAGTAGCTCGACGGCACGCGAGCACCAGTGCACCGGCCGGGCGCCAACACGGGCGCCAGACCACCCCGAGCAAGCCCTGTGGCGGCACCACCTTGCCACCCCGGCCACCCATGAGCTGAAGCACCGGTCAAATACCAGCACAGACGACCAGGATTGACACATAGCCGTCGTGGAGTTACACAAGCAAACCAAGGCAAACGCACGTTTCCGGAGAGGTCCGGCCGTAGGAGGCTCGGTGATGATCTGTCGGCCTGGCCGCCACGGCCAGATGGCGTCCGCACGGCCGCCGAGGCGCGGCCACGGGATGACGCCCTCGATGCCGTCAGCGCCGAGGCCATCGGCTGGGTGGCCCCGGCGCCGTCTGGTCGCAGGGCGCCCCGGACCGGGCACCTGCGCAGGAAGCGAGGCGATATGAGATCGATCCGGCGGGTGCTGCGGCCCGTCCTCGGGATCGCGCTGGCCGGCGGCGTGGCGGCCGCGCTGCTGCTGGCCGGTCCCGGGCTCGCGGACCTGCCCGCCAGTGTCTCGGACGTGCCGGACTGGTTCCTGTCGGCGCCTGAGAACGCGCTGGTCACGGTCGTGGCCGCGGCCGCCTGGGGCTGCCTGCTGTGGCTGTGTCTGGGCGTCGCCATCGGCTCACTCGCGGCGCTGCCCGGGGCGGCCGGGCGAACGGCCGGCCGGCTGGCCCGCTGGATGCTGCCGCGTGCGCTGCGGCGCGCACTCGAGGTCGGCCTCGGTCTCACGCTGGTCGCGGGCAGCGCGAGCGGGCTGATCTCGGCGACTCCCGCTTTGGCCGGCGTGCCTGCCAACGGGCCTGTCGCCGCCGCGAACGCCTGGCCCGACCTGTCCGCACCGGGCAGCGGCTCAGGCACCGCCTGGCCGAACCTGGCGCCGCCTCCCGGCAGTTCTTCCACCCCGGCCGGCGCGTGGCCGGACCTCTCGGTGCCGACAGGCGCCGCACCGCCGGCTCCCGCGCCACCCCCGGCCAGCCAGGCCCCCCGCCCGCAACCGTCGGTCAGCCCCAGGCCAGCAGCCCCAGCACCCCCGCCGTCCCCGGCCCAAGCAGCCCCACCCGCCCAGCCGGCCCCCCCAGCCCAGGCAGCACCTCCGGCCCAGCCATCGACTCCGGCTCCTTCCGCCCAGCCGGCATCGCCCACGCAGCCCGCGCAGCCCGCATCAGCCGCGCCCTACGCGCAGCCCACAGCGCCCACGCGGGTGGCCCCGCCGACGTCCTCGTCTACGGCACCAGTCACGTCCGCACCGGCGGCGACAGTCACGGCGACGCCGGCGCCGGGTGCGAACGCTCCGTCCGGCACGCCTGCCGCGGCCACACCCGACGACCCCGCGGCCACCAGCGCCTCCTCGGGCACCAGCGACCCCTCAGCCGACGGGCGGGACGAGATCCCGACTGTCGTGTTCACCCTCACCAGCCGGGCGTCGCCAGGCCCGGCCCCCTCGACCACTCTCCAGACGGGCGCCCCTGACCCCGGCGTCCCGTCGCCCGCGTCGGCCAGCCCGACGCCCTGGACACCCAGCGTCGCCAGGTCACCGGCCGACACCGCCCTGCCCACCGACGGAACGCCGGCCTCGGCCACCACCTCGCCAGCCCCCACCTCCAGCACGCCCGCGCCAAAAGCGGAGCCGGTTTCAGGGCCGGCCACCGGCTGGCCGGACCTCGCGGCGCCGAGTGCGACTCCCGGATCGGAACCGACCGTGCCCTCGGCGCCGCGCGGCATCGGTGTCCCGGCCGGCAGTGGCCCGGACGCGGCCGAGGTTGTCGTCCTGCGCGGCGACTCACTATGGGAGATCGCGGCCCGCCGCCTCGGCCCGGCCGCCACCGACGCCCAGATCGCCGCGGACTGGCCGCGGTGGTGGGCGGCAAACCGGGATGTGATCGGCCCTGACCCGAACCTGATCCTTCCCGGACAGCGGCTTCGGCCGCCTCCCGGGCCCTGACCCCGCCCAGCCGAGGAGATCCACACGCCATGACGACGTCCACCGGCTCCGGCTGGCCGGCCCGGTCCACCGAGCCTCGCCGTGCGCTGCGGGGCCTGGCGGCGTTCAGCACCGATCCGCCCTACGACGACGAGTTGCCAGACACCGCGGGGCCCCAGGCTGCTGTCCCGGACCAGGCGCGAGTCGACGACGGTCCCCGGCCCGCCAGCCAGACCGGACGGCGCACGGTCGTGCCCGGAGTTCGTCGCGGCGCCGGCACCACGGGCTCGTCGCGCGGCCGCGGTGCTCGGCCAGGCACCGGGCCGAGCCATGGCCTCCCCGACAACCGGGGCTTCACCGACAACCGGGGGGCCGCCGAGAGCCGGGGCCCAACCGACAGCCGAGGGCCGACGCCGACGGCAACCGCGGACGCCGGCTCTCCGCGCGACCGTCCCCGGCCGACGGGCGACGCCCCGCTCCTGACCTCCCCCGGCCGCACGATGACGTCCACCCGGCGCGCCCCGACGCGCATCCCCCCGCAGGCCCGCGACAGCCGGTTCCGGGAGAGCCCGGGCCCGGCAGCGACGATCGTCGTGCGGGCAATCGTCGAGGTGCTTGCCGGCGTACGGCCGGTCTCCCACCTGTCGGGCTGGGCTACCCCGTCGCTACAGACCGCGTTGGAACGGTTCGGCGGGCAGTACCCCGGCCGGACCATGGTGCGCAGCATCCGGATCAGCGAGCCCAGGCCGGGGGTGGCGGAGGTCGTCGCAGTGATCAGCCGCACCGACCGGGTCGCGGCCCTCGCCCTGCGCATGGAGACGACCGACGGCCGCTGGCAGGTAACCGCCCTCCAGATCGGCTAAGGCCCCGCCAGCCTCCATCGCCCGCCCACAGCCACGCCAAGTACTGCGCCCTGGTTGCCATCCGCAGGAACTCGCCGCCACGGCGTAGGTCTGGAGAGTCACGGACACAAGTCAGGCTGGCACGCGGCCGTCCGCGCGCCAGCCTCACACTGGGGTCGAGCAGCTGGTCAGGGCCGCCGGGCCGGGTCGCCGTGGCAGCGCTTGTACTTGCGGCCGGAGCCGCAGGGGCAGGGCGCGTTGCGGGCCGGGCCGCCACCTCGCTCGACTCCGCCGCCCCCGACGCCACCACCCACGCCGCCGGAACGGTCGTAGGACGTCGTCGACTCCTGTCCGCCGTCGACGGAAGGCGCCGAGTACCGCAGGCCGCCGTTCGTGCGGTGCGGCTCGAGCCCCTTGACGAACACCGGCGGGGGCGCAGGGGCCTCGGGCTGCTCCGGGGGCGCCGGCGGCGCGGTCCGCGCGGCGGCCGGCGACGAGCCCGCCGGACGGCGGGCGCCGCCCCGGCCCGAAGCCCGCGACCCGTTCACGCCATTCGGCGCGGATGCCTGCGGGGCCGGCGGGTTCAGCGGGGCGAGCGGCGCCGGCGCCTGCAGCGTCGGAGCAGCGCTCGCGGCGGCGTCCTCCCGACCGGCGACCTGGACCTCGACGTTGAACAGCAACCGGACGGACTCTTCCTTGATCCCATCCATCATGGTCTGGAACATCGTGTAGCCCTCGCGCTGGTACTCGACCAGCGGGTCACGCTGCCCCATCGCCCGCAGGCCGATGCCCTCCTGCAGGTAGTCCATCTCGTAGAGGTGCTCGCGCCACTTCTTGTCGAGGACGGCGAGCACGACCCGCCGCTCCAGCTCGCGCATCACCGCCTCGCCGTCCGGCCCCTCGCCGAGCTCGGCCTCGCGGCGGTCATAGGCGTCCTGCGCGTCGGTCTGGATGTCCTCGGTGAGCATCTCGGCGGTCAGACCGTCGCGGTCGTCGGTCGCGGGCGCCTCCACCCCGACGGGGTAGAGCTGGCCGAGACCGGTCCAGAGGGTCTCGAGGTCCCAGTCCTCGGCGAAGCCCTCCGCGGTGGCGCCCTCGACATAGGCGGTGACGGTGTCGTCGACGAAGTGGCGGACCTGCTCGTGCAGGTCGGCGCCCTCCAGGACCTTGCGGCGCTCCTCGTAGATGACGGTGCGCTGCTTGTTCATGACCTCGTCGTACTTGAGGACGTTCTTGCGGATCTCGAAGTTCTGGCTCTCGACCTGGGTCTGCGCCGACCGGATCGCGCGAGTGACGATCTTGGACTCTATCGGCACGTCCTCGGGGATCTGGAGCCGATCCATGATCCCTTCGACCGCGGACGCGTTGAACAGCCGCATCAGGTCGTCACCGAGGGACAGGTAGAACCGGGACTCACCGACGTCACCCTGCCGGCCGGCGCGGCCGCGCAGCTGGTTGTCGATCCGGCGGGACTCGTGGCGCTCGGTGCCCAGCACGTACAGGCCGCCGGCCTCCAGCACCTCGTCGTGCTCGGCCGCGACCGACGCCTTCGCCTTCTCCAGCGCCTCCGGCCAAGCGGACTCGTAGTCCTCCGGAGTCTCCAGCGGGGAGAGACCACGTCCACGCAACTCCGCCTGGGCGATGAACTCGGGGTTGCCGCCGAGCATGATGTCGGTACCGCGCCCGGCCATGTTCGTCGCGACCGTGACGGCGGCCCGCCGGCCGGCCTCAGCGACGATCAGCGCCTCACGCTCGTGGTTCTTGGCGTTGAGCACCTCATGGCGCACGCCGCGCTTGGTCAGCTGCTTGGACAGGTACTCGGACTTCTCGACGCTGGTGGTGCCGACGAGAACGGGCTGGCCCTTCTCGTGGCGCTCGGCGATGTCGTCGACGACCGCGTCGAACTTCGCGACCTCGGTCTTGTAGACGACGTCCGGCTGGTCGTCTCGGATCATCGGCTTGTTCGTCGGGATCGGCACCACGCCGAGCTTGTAGATCTGGTGGAACTCGGCGGCCTCGGTCATGGCCGTACCGGTCATCCCGGACAGCTTCTCGTAGAGCCGGAAATAGTTCTGCAGCGTGATCGTGGCGAGGGTCTGGTTCTCCTGCTTGATCTCGACGTTTTCCTTCGCCTCGATCGCCTGGTGCATGCCCTCGCTGTACCGCCGGCCGTGCAGCACCCGGCCGGTGAACTCGTCGACGATCAGGACCTCGCCGTCGACGACGATGTAGTCCTTGTCCCGCTTGTACAGCTCCTTCGCCTTCAGGGCGTTGTTCAGGTAGCCGACGAGCGGGGTGTTCACCGACTCGTAGAGGTTCTCAATGCCGAGCTGGTCCTCGACCTTCTCGACACCCGTCTCGGTGATGGCGACGGTGCGCTTGCCCTCTTCGACCTCGTAGTCGACGTCGCGCTTCAGCGTCGGCGAGATCCGGGCGAACTCCGTGTACCAGCGGGTCGGCTGGTCGGACGGGCCGGAGATGATGAGCGGAGTCCTGGCCTCGTCGACGAGGATCGAGTCGACCTCGTCGACGACGGCGAAGAAATGGCCGCGCTGGACGAGCTCGTCGCCGCTCCAGGCCATGTTGTCGCGCAGGTAGTCGAAGCCGAACTCGTTGTTCGTGCCGTAGGTGATGTCGCAGGCGTACTGCTGGCGGCGGGCCGCCGGCGGCATCTGGGGGTGGATCACCCCGACCGTGAGCCCCAGGAACCGGTGTACGCGGCCCATGTTCTCGGCGTCGCGCTGGGCCAGGTAGTCGTTCACGGTGACGATGTGGACGCCCTCGCCCGCGAGCGCGTTGAGGTAGGCCGGCAGCGTGGAGACCAGGGTCTTTCCTTCACCGGTCTTCATCTCGGCGATGTTGCCGAGATGAAGCGCGGCGCCGCCCATCACCTGCACGTCGTAGTGCCGCTGGCCGAGCGTGCGCCGGGCCGCCTCTCGCACGGTGGCGAACGCCTCCGGCAGCAGCGAGTCGAGCGTCTCCTCACCGTCGGCGAGGCGCTGGCGGAACTCGTCGGTCATGCCGCGCAGCTCAGCGTCGGAGAGGCCCGTGAAGTCGTCCTCGATGAGGTTCACCTGGTCGGCGATCGCGGCGAGCTTGCGCAGGATCCGTCCTTCGCCGGCGCGCAGGACCTTGTCAAGTAGCACGAGCGGGGCTCCTCCGGCTGGCATGTCGGCGAACTGGCCAACACCACGATGCTAGCCCTTCTCAGTAGTCCAGCTTGGTCCCGCGCGCCGACCCGACGGGACCACGCGGGCACGGCCCCGCCACGCAGCGCCTTCGGCCCGGCTTCACCGTGCCCGGACCGCCCCGGCGCGGGTTGTCCCGGACCTGGCACCATCACGCGTAAGCGTCGCGAGATCGGGAGACGTCATGCCTGCGCTGGAGCCGGTCGAGATCACCGCGGGCTCGCTACACCTGCGGCCCTGGCGGCCCCAGGACGCGGACGACGTGTTCGCCGTCTGCCAGGACCCGGACATCCAGCGCTGGACGATGGTCCCGTCGCCCTACACCCACGCCGACGCGGTCACGTTCGTCGAGCGGGTCGCCCCGATCGGCTGGGCCACCGGCACCGCCGCGCACCTGGCCGTGGTCGACGCGACCACGGCGGGCCTGCTCGCGTCCGTCAGCCTGCAGGACATGCGCGACACCGACGGGATCCTCGGCGTCGCCCCTGGCGGTACCGCCGAGGTGGGCTACTGGTGCGCGGCCGAGGCGCGCGGGCGCGGCGTCACGACCAGCGCGGTCAGGGCGCTGTGCCGCTGGGGATTCGGGGCGCTCGGGCTGAGCACGATCCGGTGGCTGGCGCTGGTCGGGAACGAGCCGTCGCGCACGGTCGCGCACCGGGCCGGGTTCACCATCGCGCCTGAGCCGCGCCCGCTGCTGAACGCCCGCGAGGGCGACATCGCCGAGTTCTGGACCGGCACCCTGCGGCCTTGACGGTTCGCGAGCGCGGTCCCGCGCGCGCCCGCCGGGATCAGGTGATTTCGAGCAGCTTCTCGCGGACCGCGTAGACGACGGCCTCCATCCGGGAGTGCAGCTGGAGCTTCTCCAGGATGTTGCGGATGTGGTTCTTGACCGTGTTCTCGCTGATGAAGAGCTGCTTGGCGATGTCGCGGTTGTTCAGCCCCTTCGCGACGAGCCGGAGCACCTCCATCTCCCGGTCGGTCAGGCGTGGGGTCGGGAGCTGGGGACGATCATCCTTGTTTTTGATCATCGAGGCGAACTCGCTGAGCAGCTTGGACGCCATCGAGGGGCTGATCAGGCTCTGACCGTTGTAGACCGCGCGAATGTCGGCGGCGACCTCGTCGATCGAGATCTCCTTGAGCAGGTAACCCATCGCGCCGGCCTTGATGGCGTCGTAGAGGTCGGCCTCCTCGTCGCTGATCGTCAACATGACGATCTTCGCGCTCGGCACCGCCTGCTTGATCGCGCTGGTGGCGTCGATCCCCCCGCGCCGCGGCATCCGCACGTCCATCAGGACGATGTCCGGTGCCATCTCGCCGGCCATCGTCACCGCTTCCGAGCCGTCCGCGGCCTCCCCGACGACCTCGATGTCCGGCTCCTGTGCGAGGACCATCTCCAGTCCTCGACGGAACAGCGCGTGGTCATCGACGATCAACACTCGGATCGGGTTCTCCTCCGATGGCGCCCGCGGCGCCTCGGCCGAGCGCTGCTCGTCCACCGTCATCTGGCCTCCCTAGGACCCCTGCCGGCAAGGCGGGCAGTGGCACGGACGACGGATCCGCCCCGAAATATCCGGGCCCCACGGAATCCCCGGCGCGTGGACGCAGTCCGCCCATGCGCCGGCACGACGGTCAGAGCCGGATCCATCCGGCCGGACCACCGCTGCCGCCAGCAGCATCACCCAACGCCGATGATCCCACGTCGACCGGGCGAACCTGCCGTCAGACGGCGGAAAACCCCACCGAAGCCCCTCATCCATAGGCCTCGTTCGCCCCGGTTGCCGCGGACACGCTCGTCGTAGGCCAGACCAGCAGGTCGCGCGGACCACCGGACCCCACCGACCGGCCGACGCGTGGCACGACTCCTCGAAGCCCCACCCGCGTCGACCGGCCAGGTCCGGCCGGACCGAAAGGCCGCCCGAGCACCAGGCCCGCAGCGACAGATCAGTCGTCCGAGAGCCGGAAAGGCGCTGGCGAGGTCAGGCCTGCAGCGCCGCCCGCTCACGGTCCTCATCGGCGGGCAGCGCCGGATCATCGGGACCCATCAGGTGGATGACGCCGTAGTCGTAGCCGCGCCGGCGGTAGACGACGCTGGCACGCCCAGAGGTGACGTCCTGGAACAGGTAGAAGTCATGGCCGACGAGCTCCATGTTCGACAGCGCGTCGTCCAGCGTCATCGGCTCAGCCCGGTGGGTCTTCGTCCGCACCAGCATGGGCGACCGGTCCGGCAGGTCGTAACGGTCCTCGAAGCCCTCGGGCGCGGGATCGTCCTCGTCCCACGCGTCCGACCGGCCCGCGCCGCTCTCCCTCACTCCGGACGACTGCCGCGCACTGCCGGCGTGGCTCGGTGCGCCGCCGCCGGCCTGGCCAGCCCCAGCGCCGGATGACGCGGCCGCTGCGGTCTGGGCTGGCGGCGGAGCCCCTCCGTTGGCGTCTACCCGCGCCGTGGACGGGGCGGGCAGTAGATCATCGCGAGCGATCGACGGAGGCCCGACGTAGGCGCGACCATGGCCGTTGTTGCCATGCTTGTGGTCGGTGCGCCGCTCGGAGGCCCGGCGCAGCCGTTCGGCCAGCTTGCCGGCAGCCCCGTCCAGCGCCGAGTACGGATCAGCTGCGGCAGCCTCGGCGCGGATCACCGGCCCCCGGGTGTAGACCGTCAGCTCGACGCGCTCCCGGACGTCCGCCATGCGCTTGTTGGACTCCCGGGACAGTTCGACATCGACCCGGATGACCTTGCCGTCGTACCGCTCGAGCTTCGCGAGCTTGGTCTCGACGTGACTGCGGAACCGTTCCGGAACCGCCGTGTGCCGGCCCTTGACCACAATGTCCACGCGATCCACCTCCCGTTCACCGGCCGGGTGATCGGCGGCGCGACGCGAGCGTTCGCCCACGCCGGCCCGACACCCGGCGGCCCGGTGCTGGCACGGGCCCGGGGCGGGCCCGTCCGAGCCGGGTCATCTGTCCTGCTGGCCGTCCCCCGCTCCGTTGCCCGTCGCCACGGTGGCAGCCCACCTCGGCCGGGCGTTCTCCCTGGTTGGCCGTACGGCCAGCCTGCCTGCCACGCCGAGACCGAGAGAAGGCATTCGCCCGTCGTCCCGCGTGGTCTCGGCGCTTCCTACCCTGACTTTCACTCCCGTATGTCGCAATGTGTCCCCTTCCGTCGTGGCAACCGACCAGGACGCCTCGACGGTCGTTTGGTCCACCCCGGACCCCGGTAGGCCATCTAGTGTCACCCTTCCGGTACCCCTCTGTTGGGCAATCGGACACGTGGGCGCGCCGCAGTTGCGCCGGATGGCCCGAGCACGGCGGCGACGGTCGCCACCGCGCAGACAGGCACCCCTGCCAGGCGCAATGCCCGGATCGAGTCCGCGGCCGTCGCGCCGGTCGTCAGCACGTCGTCCACCACGACGACGTCGACGCCGCCGAAGTCCGGACCGCCGCCAGGACCACCCACAAGAATGCCGCCCAGCCCTTCACTCCGACCGCCCCCGGGGCCCGGCCCGGCCCGCGCCGCGGGTGTGCTGGCTGGGGCGTGCGACGGATCTCGCTCCACCAGCGCCGCGGCGACGCGGGCGGCCGCCGGCCGGGCCGCGAACGCCCCGGCGACGTTCGCGGCCCGGCCGACCGCGTCGAGCCCGGCCTGGTCGGCCGTCCGGCGGGCTGGCCGCAGCAGCGGCGCGACCCACGCCGACGTGCCCGCCGCACGGAGCAGGCCGGCCGCCACCACGGCCAGCCTGCTCACATGGTCGAAGCCGCGTCGCCGCACCGCCGCCGCGCTCGCCGGCACCGGGACCAGCAGGAGCACTCGCGCCCCCAGCCCGGCAGAGCCGCCAGACAGGGCCTCGGCCGCCACGGCGACCCGTACAGCGGCCACGGCCCTGGCCAGGGCGCCACCGAGCACGCGAGCGACGTCGAGCCGGCCGCGCTCCTTGTACGCGATCACGAGCGAGCCGGCCGGGCCGGCGTAACGGGCCGCCGCGGCGCGGTGCGGCAGGCCCCGCCGCCCCGGGGTGGCCTCGGGGCCCGGGGCGACGAGGATCGCAGGACCGGCCAGCGCCGCGAGGCACCGCACGCACACCGCGGCAGCGCCACGCCCGCAGGCCGCGCAGGCTCGTGGCAGCACCAGGTCGCCGAGCACCGCCAGCGCACCGCGCGCCTGCCGGCCCAGCGATGTGGCCTGGAACGCCGTAGGAACCCCGGCGGCCAGCGGCCGGGGCACGCACTCGCCAGGCACGGCCGACGGCGGGCCCGGCCGTAGCTGGCGCGGCAGGTGAGGCGTCCGCGTGGTGGATGATCCGGTCACTCGGGCAGGATGAGCCCGAACCGGACGACGCCGCCAGCGGGAGCGCCGACCTGTGGACAGACGCGAGCCTGTGGACAAAGGTGGCGAGTCGGCCATCCGACGGCAGACGGGCCCGCCGACGCCGGCTCTGCGAGGATGTAGCGGATCTTCCGGACGAAGGAGTGCGCATGGCCGTTGGAGGGCCGGTCACCAGCCCGTCTCCATGGTCATCCACACCCCAGCCCGCAGCCGCCGCGCCCGGGCCGGGCGCGGGGCCGGCCAGCTGGGCGGCACCAGGCGCCGACGAGGCCCCGAGGCCGGTGGCCGATCTCGCGCCGCCGGCTGCCCGGCTGGCCACGCCGACGGCCGCGGTGGCGCTGCGCCCGCTGAGCGTCAGCGAGATCCTCGACGGCGCGTTCGGGACGTTGCGGACGAACCCGGGTGCGACGCTCGGCCTCGCGTTCGCGACCAGCGCCGTCCTGGAGCTCGTCTTCTCGGTCGTCGCGATCGCCGCGCGCGACCAGTCCTTCTGGTTCTACCTACTGTTGCAGGCCGTGCTCGGCGGGCTGCGGCTGATGCTGGTCGTGCTGCTGGCCGGAGTGCTCGCGATCGTCGTCGCCGAGGCGAGCCTGGGACGGCGGATAACAGTGGGCGCCGCGGCCCGGCAGGTCGCGCCCCGACTGCCCGGGCTCCTCGTGCTCACCGTGGCGATGACCGCCATCGCGCTGGTCGGCCTGGTCACGCTGGGTGCGCTGTCCCTCTGGCTCGGGGTCACGTACTGCCTCGCGACGCCGGTGTACGCCCTGGAAGGCGGAACGGTCGTCCAGGCACTGCGTCGCTCGCGCTCGCTGATGCGCGGCGCCTGGTGGCACACGCTCGGCGTGCTGGGGCTCGCCGCGTTGGTCGCCGGGACGCTGATGCTGGTGATCGCCGTGCTTGTCAGCCTGTTCACGTCGTTCGGGTCGCTGACGAACGCCGACGGGGTACCGAACACCGGCGGGCTGGTCGTCCAGGCATTCGCCGGACTGCTGATCACCATGGTCGTCACGCCGGTGCTCTCCGGCGTGATCGCGATCCTCTACCTGGACCGGCGAATCCGTCGCGAGGCCCTCGACGTGACCCTGGCCAGGGCCGCGGCCACCGGCGGCCCGACAGGCGCACCGGCGACCGTCCTGCTGGCGGCCCCCGCCTTCGCCCTGGCAGCCACCTCGCCGCCGGGACCACGCCCGCCCACGGCGCCCGGCGGACCGGCCGCGGGCTGGGCGCCCGGGCAGCCGCCAGGACGGTGGTCCTGATGGCCGCGCCGTACGGCGGACCGGTCACCCGCCCGGGAGCCCAGGACGAGGCGCGCCGGGAGCTGTCCCGCAGCATCTACGGCCGGCACCACTATCACCGGCCCGGCTGGCTGCACCGAGTGGTCGACTGGATCGACCATCTCCTCGGCAAGATCATCGGCAAGATCATCGGCCACGGACCGGGCGGCGGCGACTACACCGGCCTCGGAGTGCTCGCCGGCGTCCTCGTCCTCGTCGCGCTGGCCGTCGTGCTGCGGCTGTGGCTGGGGCCGGTCCGGCGGTCGGCTCGGTCGAAGCAGCATGAAGAGACCGACCTCGCGAGCCTCCTCTCGGCGAAGACGCTGCGTGCCGAGGCGGAGCGCTTCGCCCAGGCCGGCCGGTACGCGGAAGCGGTCCGCTCCCGGCTCCGCGCGATCGTGCGGATGCTCGAAGAGAGAGGCGTCCTCGACCCCAGGCCCAGCCGCACCGCCGGTGAGCTCCACATGGAGGTGGCCGCCGTCGGCGCGAGTGGGCAGGACGAGCTGCGCGTCGCCGTGACCGTGTTCAACGACGTCTGGTACGGCGGCCGGCCGGCCGACGCCACCGGGTACCAGGCGGTGGTCCGCGCCGACGAGGCGCTCGCGTCGATGCGCGGCGGCGACCGGCGGCCGGATCCGACCCAGGCGGTGCCGGCATGACGGCGCCGACCGATCTCGCCCCGGAGCCGGGGCTCGCCCCGTCCGGGAGCCCGAGTTTCCAGCCCAGCGGGCCGCGCCCCGCGGCACGGCGGCGGCTGGTCCGCGTGCTGGCCGTGTTCGCCGCGTTGGCCGTCGTCTACGGCGTGATCGCGGCCCTCGTCGGCGGCTCCACTGCCTCCGACACGTCGTTGGACAGCACCTCGCCGACGCCGGACGGCACGATGGCGCTGGCCCAGATCCTCGGCCACCGGGGGGTCACGGTGCGGGCCGGCGACGACGTGGCGACCGCGCTGGCCGAGTCGACCGGCGCGGCTGGCGTGTCGGACTCCGACCGGACCTTCGTGATCGTGCACCCAGGCCGGCTCAGCGACGTGACCCTCGACCGCCTCTACAGCCGGGTCTCCGCCGGGGCCGACGTCGTCCTGGTCGAGCCGGACACGGCGGTGCTCGACGCGCTGCACCTGCCGGTACACACGGTCGACGTGAGTACCCCGGGCGGAACGCTGCCCCCCGGCTGCCCGCTGGCCGAGGCGACCGCCGCCGGTACCGCGACCATCTCGCCGTCGACCTACTACGACCGCCTCAGCGGCGACACGGCCGCGACGGGCACGTTCTGCTATCGACCGACGGACCGGTCCGCCGCGCTGGTCGTCGCGCGGCCGGCGGGGGCCGACGGGCGCTTCGTCCTGCTCGGCGGCTCCGCGTTCCTCACGAACCGGGAGCTCGACCAGGACGGCAACGCGGCCCTCGCGCTCGGCCTGCTCGTCCGCCACCCCGGCCTCGACTGGGTGATCCAGCAGCGGGCCAGCTCGGGCTCGGTCGACGGCAGGGGCGCGGCCCATCTCCTGGGCCGTGGGTTCTGGCTGACCTGTCTGCAGCTGTTGGTCGGGCTCGTCCTGTTGGCCCTGTGGCGCGGGCGTCGGCTGGGACCGCCGGTCCCGGAGCCCCTGCCGGTGGTGGTGCGGGCCGCGGAGACCACCGAGGGCCGCGGCCGGCTGTACGCGGCGGCGCGGGCCCGGGATCTGGCCGCCGAGGCGCTGCGTGCCGGTCTTCGCGCCCGGCTGGCCGACCGGATGGGCGTGGCACCGCACGGCGAGCCGGGCGCCGTCGGCACGGTCCGGGCCGGCGGAGTGGTCACCGAGATCACCGGGCCGGATCCGGGGACGCTCGTCGCCTCTGTCGCCGAACGGACCGGCCGACCGGCGGTGGACATCTGGGCGCTCCTGTACGGTTCGGGCGGTCCGGCCGTCCCGTTCCCCGGCAGCGGTGCCCCCGGTGGGCCGCCAGCCGTGGCCCCGCCACCGCCGGAGCTGGACGACGCCGCGCTGCTCCGGCTCGCGGAGGCACTCGACGACCTCGAACGACAGGTTGGTGGAAGGTGACAACTCCGTACCCCGGCGCCCCCGTTCCCGGCGCGCCGCCCGCTCCCGAGGACGCCGGATCGGAGACGCTGCGCGCGCCGTTCGGCTCGGTCCCCCCGGCCGTCGCGTCGCATCCGACCGGTCCGCAGGCCGTCGCCCCCGCGCCGTGGCCGCCGCTGCCGAGCGCGCGGCCCTCGACCTCGCCGCCCCCGGCCATGCCTGCGCCGCCTCCCGCGTCCTTCCAGGCCCCCGCGTACTACCAGTCCCCCGCGGCCCCGCCGCCCCCGCCACCGGGGACACCCCCGACGGCCGACCAGGACGCGGCCCGCGCCGCGCTCATCCGGCTGCGCTCGGAGGTCGGCAAGGCCGTCATCGGCCAGGACGCCGCGGTCAGCGGCCTCGTCGTGGCGCTGCTCTGCCGCGGCCACGCGCTGCTGGAAGGCGTGCCCGGCGTCGCCAAGACGCTGCTGGTCCGCACCCTGGCCCGGGCGCTCACCCTGGACACGAAGCGGCTGCAGTTCACGCCCGACCTGATGCCGGGCGACGTCACCGGCTCGCTGTTCTACGACACCAAGACCGGTGAGTTCGGGTTCCGCCCGGGCCCGGTCTTCACGAACCTGCTGCTCGCCGACGAGATCAACCGCACGCCGCCGAAAACCCAGGCCGCGCTGCTGGAGGTG
The DNA here is from genome assembly GCF_000966285.1 of Pseudofrankia sp. DC12. NCBI lineage: Bacteria > Bacillati > Actinomycetota > Actinomycetes > Frankiales > Frankiaceae > Pseudofrankia > Pseudofrankia sp. DC12. Next base: position 4,565,001 of record NZ_KQ031391.1, on the reverse strand, counting down.
ATGGAGGAGCGCCAGGTCAGCATCGACGGGACCCCCCGCCTGCTGCCCAGCCCGTTCGCGGTGCTCGCCACCCAGAACCCGGTGGAGCACGAGGGCACCTATCCGCTTCCCGAGGCCCAGCTCGACCGTTTCCTGGTGAAGGTGACGCTGCCGCTGCCGCCCCGGGACGACGAGATCAAGGTGCTCGCCCACCACGCGGCCGGCTTCGACCCGTCCGACCTGGACGCCGCCGGGGTCACGGCCGTCGCGGGCCCCGCGGAGCTCGCGATCGCCCGCGCCGGCGCGCGGGCCGTGCAGGTCCGGCCGGAGGTGCTCGCCTACATCGTCGACGTCGCCCGCGCGACGCGCAGCCAGCCGTCGGTGCTGCTCGGCGTCTCGCCGCGTGGCGCGACGGCACTGCTGGCGACGTCCAAGGCCTGGGCCTGGCTGTCCGGCCGCGGCTACGCGACCCCGGACGACGTGAAGGCGCTCGCCCGTGCGACCCTGCGGCACCGGATCAGCCTGCGCCCCGAGGCCGAGCTCGACGGCGTGACCGGCGACCGGGTGCTCGAGCAGGTACTCGCGACCGTGCCCGTCCCCCGCTGACGCCGGATGGCGATCACCGGACGGGCGGTTGGCTGCGCGTTCCTGGGCGCGTTGGCGGTGGCGCTCGCGCCGTCTCCCTGGATCGTGCTGCTGGGGGTCAACCTGCTGGTCATCGCGCTGGTGGCGCTGGACGTGGCGCTCGCCGGCCAGGTCCGGCCGTTGGAGCTGACCCGCTCCGGGCCGCGCGGCGCGCGGCTCGGCCAGCCGGTTCCACTCGTACTGGCGGTCCGTAACAACGGCGCCCGGACCGCGCGGCTGCGGATCCGGGACGGCTGGCCGCCGTCGGCCGGCGCCCGGCCGGCCGTCCACACGGTCACCGTGCCCGCCGGCGAACGGCGGTTCCTGGAGTCCACGCTGTACCCGACCCGGCGGGGTGACCGGGAACCGTACCGGGTCACCATCCGGTCGCTCGGCCCGTTGGGCCTGGCCGGGCGGCAGGGCCGCCATCACGCGCCGTGGCGGGTCCGGGTGCTGCCGCCGTTCCACTCCCGGCGACATCTGCCGGCCGCGCTGGCGCGGCTGCGCGAGGTCGAGGGCCAGGTGGCGATCCGGGGCGGCGGTGCCGGCTCCGAGTTCGACAGCCTGCGCGACTACGTGATCGGCGACGACGTCCGCGCGATCGACTGGCGCGGCACCGCCCGGCGGGGCGCCGTCGTCGTGCGGACCTTCCGCCCGGAGCGGGACCGCCGGGTGATCTGCGTCCTGGACACGGCCCGCACCTCGGCCGGCCGGGTCGGGGTCCTGTCGGGGGACGGCCAGCCCGGCCTGGGCGCCGTCCCCAGGCTCGACCACGCGCTGGACGCGGCGCTGCTGCTCGCCGCGGTCGCGCTGCGCGCCGGCGACCGGGTCGGGCTCGTCGCGCACGACAGCGAGGCCCGGCTGGTGCTGCCCGACTCGGCCGAGACGAACGTGCTGACGCGGATGAGCAAGGCGATGGCGACGCTTGAGCCCGCGCTGGTCGAGACCGACCACGAGGGCCTCGTCTCGACGGTACTGCGCACCGCTCGGCGGCGCTCACTGGTAGTGATCTTCACCGAGCTGGTGCCGGCGGTCGTCGAGGAGTCGCTGCTGCCGGCGCTGCCGGCGCTGACCAGCCGGCACACCGTCCTGGTCGCCGCGCTGCGCGACCCGCGGCTGGCCGAGCTGGCCGCCGGCCGCGGCGACGTCCGCGCGGTGTACGCGGCCGCCGCGGCCGAGCAGACCCTGCTGCGCCGCCGCCAGCTCACCGAGGAACTGCGCGGTCGCGGCGTCGAGGTCGTCGACGCGGCCCCGGCCAGCTACGCCCCGGCCGTCACCGACACCTACCTGACATTGAAGGCCCTCGGCCGCCTCTAGCCAAGGCCGCGCGAACTGCCCGACCCGCGGCGCCAGCCAGGGGCGCCGGCTCAGCGCTCGCAGCGGCGCTTGAGCCCCTCGGCCTCGGTATCGACGTACCGGCGGGTCTGCCGGCCGGTGAGGAGCCCGACCACCGGGGCAAGCGGGCCGGACTGGCGGACGCTGAGCGTCACCGTCACGCCGAGGTCGTCGGTCCGGTCGATGCGGTGCTCGGCGACCGTCGTGACGCCACCGCTGCTCGCCGACCAGGAGAAGAAGCCGGCCGGGGACCAGTCGAGCACGGTCCAGCTCAGCGTCGGCATCCTCGGCTGCTTGATGCTGACGACATCGCCCTTGGTGAGCTCGCCGGCCGGTCCGTCCGCGCCGGGCACGTACTCCGGCGCGGACTCGACCCGGTCCACCCGGCTGACGGTCGGCGTCCATTCCGGCCAGCGTTCGACGTCCCGCAGCACGGCCCAAACCTGGTCCGCGGAGGCGGCGACCCGCACCGAGGTCTCGTAGTACACGGCGTCCTCCCGACGTTCCCTTCCACCGCGAGCCGGCCCCTAAAGGCCGGCAGAGCGCGACTATCTACATTGAATTCCATGAGCCACAAATCCGACGCGGACCGCGACCGGACACCGGCCGGTTCTGGGATGGCCGCCCAGCCGGTGACCGTGGCCGGCGGATGACCGAGGTCGTCTTCGAGTACCGGACCGGCGTGGCGCGGCGGATCGCGACCGGCGCGCTGCTCACCGGTAGCTGGGACGCGAGCGGGCACCCGAGCGCGACGTGGACGTCCGTACCGATGACCGAGACCACCGGCCCGGACGGCACTCCCGCCTTCCGCGCGACCGTGTCCCTCGACGCGTCCAAGCCTTTCACCTTCCGCTGGGGCGTATGGCTGCTGGGCGAAGACGGGTCGCAGTTCTGGGGAATCCCCGGTGAAGTCGCCGACCCCACCGACACCGACCAGGTGCGGCTGCTGGCGCTCGACCCGGCCGGGCCGGCGGCGCTCGACGTGACGTTCACTCTCACCAGCCACCATTTCCTCGGCGCCGTTCCCGACGGCGCCGGCGGAGTCCTGTTCCGGGTCTGGGCGCCGAACGCCCGCGCGGTCGAGGTGGCGTTCGGCGGGCCGAGCGGCTACATCGCCGACGACGGCTTCGGCGCGGCCTCGGCGCAGCCCCGGCTCCCGCTCAGCCCAGGCCCAGACGGAGTCTGGGCAGCCCGCGCCGACGGCTTCGCCGACCACGTCGGCGGCTACTACCTCTACCGGGTCACCCGCGAGGACGGCTCGGTCGCCTGGCGAACGGACCCCTACTCCCGCCAGCAGAGCGGAGGCGGGGACGTCAACCCGGACGGCGCCCACTACGACGGCGACGCCGCGGGCCTGGACGGATCGGTCAGCTGCTCGGTCGTCGTCGACACCAGTCCGGCGGCGTTCGGGACCGGCGCCGAGGACTTCTGGGCCGACGAGCTCGACCCGGCCCAGCCGCTGCCACGCCAGGTCGAGGACCTGGTCATCTACGAGCTGCACGTCGGCGCGCTCGGGTTCGGCGAACCCGCGGAGACGGACGACCCGTCGGGCGATCCCAGGGCAGGCACCTTCGCCGACGCGGCCGCGTTCGTCGACTACCTCGCCGACCTGGGCGTGAACGCGGTCGAGCTGCTGCCGATCCTGGAGTTCTCGGGGTCGCGGTCGTGGGGCTATGGCACGTCGCATTTCCTCGCCGTGGAGAAGAGCGCCGGCGGCCGGGCCGGGCTGGCCATGTTCGTCCGCGCCTGCCACCGGCGCGGCATCGCCGTCCTCGTCGACCTGGTCTTCAACCACTTCACCCAGGACGCCGAGCGGGCCGAATGGATGTACGACACGACGACGCCCAGCCACAACTCCTACTACTGGTACGAGGGCAGCGACGCCGACCATGCCGCGTTCCCGGAAGGCGGCTACGTCGACAACCTCTCGTCCGGCTGGGCACCCCGCTACCGCGAGGAGCAGGTGCGAGCGCTGTTCGTCGCGAGCGCCGCCGCGCTGGTCGAGGAGTTCCACGTCGACGGCTTCCGGCTGGACCAGACGACGTCCATCCACCTGTACAACGCGCTGCACGCGGACGGCAGCCCGGTGGGCGCGGCGAACGTAGCCGGCCGCAAGTTCCTGCGGGAGCTGTGCCAGACGCTGCGCACGATCGCTCCGGACATCATCCTGATCGCCGAGGACCATTCCGGCTGGGACGAGGTGACCGAGCCGGTGCAGACCGGTGGCCTCGGATTCGACGCCCGCTGGTACGTCGACTTCTACCATCACCTGATCGGCGACAAGGATGAGGGACCCGAATACGCCCGGCTGCTCGACACCGCCGGCAAGGAGCTGACCGGGCCGCTGGCGATGGGCCTTTTCGCCGGCGCGCTCGCCGGTTCGGCGAACCGGACCGTCGTCTATCCGGAAAGCCACGACGAGGCCGGCAACGCCGAGCATTCCGAGCGCAACATCCTGGTCGCGGTGGACAACGCCCCGCTGGTCGGCGAGACCCGGTGGTACGCCGAGGCGCGGATTCGCTGCGTGACCGCGCTCAGCCTGCTCGCGGCCGGGACCCCGATGTTCTTGATGGGCGACGAGGTCGGTGCCCAGAAGGCGTACACGTACAACCATTTCACCGAGAACAAGGAGGACCTCTACGGGCTGCGGGCCGGGTCGGGCGCCGGCCTGTTCGCGGCCCACCGCGACCTGGTCGGCCTGCGTCTCGCCATGCCCGCCGCCAGGAGCCGCGGCCTCGAAGTCCTGCACACCAACGACGCCGGCCGGGTGATCGCGTTTCGTCGCTGGTCGGACCCGGCCACCACCGGCCCGGCTGGCGAGGGCGACGCGGAGCTGCTGGTCGTCAGCAGCCTGAACAACTCGCCGTTCCCGAGCTACCTGCTACGGCACCCGTCGCTGGCCGGCGGGCCGTGGCGGCTGCGGCTCAGCACCGACGATCCCGCCTACAACGGCCGCGGGGACGTCCCGACCGCCGGCGCCGCCCCCGTCAGCCCGGCCGGGGACGCCACGCTCGACCTCAGGCTCCCCGCCGTCACGACGCTCGTCTTCACCCGGGCGCCGGGCACCGGGTCCGGCTGAGACGGGCATCCGGCCGCGGCCCGCGCCTCCAGGGCCGGTCGGTTGGCCGACGGCACCTCCCACCGCGCCGGGCGGTCTGACAGTATTTCCGCGACGGCCGCGGTTGGCCCTGGACACAGGTTGGCCCTGGACATTCGGACGGTGCGATGGATCTGGACGCGTATGTGGCCGTCCATCGGCCGGAGTGGTTCCGGCTGAGCCACCTCGTCGACAGGGCGAACCGGCCGCGCAGGATGACGCGTTCGGAGCTCGACGAGCTGGTCGAGCTCTACCAGCGGGTCGCCACCCAGCTTTCGGTGGTCCGCGGCCGGTCGCATGACCAGGCCCTGGTCGACGACCTCTCGTCGCTGGTGATCCGGGCCCGGGCCGCCGTGACCGGTGGCGCCGAATCGAGCTGGCGGACTGTCGGCAGGTACTTCGTCGCCACCTTCCCTTCGGCGGTCTACCACCGCCGGTGGTGGGTGATCGGGACGACGGTCGGATCTCTGCTGCTGGCGCTGGCCTGCGCGCTGTGGATCACGCATGACGCCAACGCCCGGGAGAACCTGATCCCGCCGAGCGACGTGACCGCGCTGTGCCAGCACGATTTCAAGAACTACTACAGCGAGAACCCGGCGAGCTCGTTCGCCGGCCAGGTCTGGACGAACAACGCGTGGGTCTCGGCGGAGGCGATCGCGCTCGGCGTGCTGCTGGGCCTGCCTACACTGTTCGTCCTGGTCAACAACGCGCTCAACGTCGGTGTCGACGGCGGCTACATGGCCAGCTGCGGCCACGGCGGCGAGTTCTTCTCGCTGATCCTGCCGCACGGCATGCTGGAGCTGACCGTGGTCTTCACCGCCGGAGCCGTCGGGCTGAAGCTTGGCTGGTCGATCATCTCCCCCGGCGGCCGACGGCGCGTCGAGGCCCTGGCCGCCGAGGGCCGGGCCGCGGTGTCGATCGCGTTCGGGCTCGCGGCCGCGCTCGCGGTCTCCGGCCTGATCGAGGCCTTCGTGACCCCGTCGGGCCTGCCGACCGCGGTCCGGATCGGGATCGGCGCCCTCGCCTGGTCGCTGTTCGTCGGCTACGTCTGGGTCTACGGCTCCCGCGCCGCGGCGGCCGGTGAGACCGGCGATCTCGACGCTGAGCTGGCCGCCGATCTGGTCCCCGTCACCGAGGCGGTGTCCGGGTGAGCCGGGTCGTCACCGGGGAAGCCGTCGCGATCGATCTGCGGCCGGCCCGGCTCGGCTCCCGGATGGTGGCCGGACTGATCGACCTGGTCATTCAGATCGCCGTGCTCTACGGCACGCTGGTGACCGCCATTCTCGCGGTGAACCCCCAGGACGACGCCCTCGCCGCCGCGACCGTGCTGGTCGTGTACGTGACGACGATGCTCGGTTATCCGGTCATCTGCGAGACCTTCCTGCGCGGCCGGACCATCGGGAAGATGGTGATGAAGCTGCGCGTGGTCCGCGACGACGGCGGCCCGGTCCGGTTCCGGCACGCGTTCACCCGCGGGCTGATCGGCGCCGTCGCGGAGCGGCCCGGCGTGCTGTTCGGGCTGCCGGCCGTGCTGGCGATGCTCTTCTCCAGCCGGGCCAAGCGGCTGGGTGACCTGTTCGCGGGCACCGTCGTGGTGCACGAGTCCGTGCCGGCGCTGATCGGCGCGGTGCCGACCGTGGCGGTGCCGCTCGCCGGCTGGGTGACCCGACTCGATCTCACCGGGCTCGACGACGAGCTCACCGGCACCGTGCGCGGGTTCCTCGGCCGGGTGCACGAGCTGTCTCCGGAGGCCAAGGAGCGGATCGGCGCCGACCTGGTCGCCCAGGTCAGCGCCGTCGTCACCCCGCCGGCACCGCCGGGCACGCCGGGCTGGGCATATCTGTCGGCCGTGCTGGCCGAGCGGACGCGGCGGTCCTACCAGCGGCTGCGCGCGGTCTCCCGGGCGCACTACGGGCCGGGCGAGATCCCGGGCATCCCGCTGGAGTACTACCCGGCGCACCTGGTGGCGCAGCGGCCCGCGGCACCCCTGCCGATACCCGGCTACGGCCCCGGCGGCCCGTTCCCGGTCGGCCCGTTCCCGGTCGGCACGGTCACGATGCCGCCCGGCCCGTCCCGCTGACCGGCCCGTCCCGCTGACCGGCCCGTCCCGCTGACCGGCCCGACACCTTCCAGGCGTCAACCCATCCTGACAGGATGATGTCAGAGTGGACCTGTACCCCCCGGTTGACTGGACCGGAAGCTGACAGGGCAACGTCAGGAATCGGGTGTCAGGACCCGTGCCGCCAGGAGTTCAGGTAGTCCTGCTGGGTCGAGGTGAGCGTGTCGATCTCGAGGCCCATTGTCTCGATCTTGAGGCCAGCCACCTGCTTGTCGATCTCCGCCGGCACCTCGTGGACGCCCGGCTCCAGCGACCGGGCCGTCTGCACCAGCCACTCCGCGGTCAGCGCCTGGTCGGCGAACGACATGTCCATCACCGCCGCCGGGTGTCCCTCCGCGGCACCGAGGTTGACCAGCCGGCCCTCGGCGAGCAGCAGTACCCGCCGCCCGTCGGCCAGGACGTACTCGTCGGTGCTCGGCCGCACCCGCCGCGGCCCCTCGACCGCGAGCGCCGCGAGCCCCAGCACGTCGATCTCCACGTCGAAGTGCCCGGAGTTCGCGAGGATCGCGCCGTCCCGCATCAGCTCGATGTGCTCGGGCCGGATCACGTCCCTGTTGCCGGTGACGGTGATGAAGACGTCCCCGACCGCCGCGGCCTTCGCCATCGGCAGCACCCGGAACCCGTCCATCGCCGCGTCCAGCGCCTTCGTCGGGTCGATCTCGGTGACGACGACGTTCGCGCCCATCCCCTTGGACCGCGACGCCACCCCGCGGCCGCAGTAGCCGTAGCCGGCGACGACGACGGTCTTGCCCGCGAGCAGCGTGTTGGTCGCCCGGAAGATCGCGTCCAGGGTCGACTGACCGGTGCCGTAGCGGTTGTCGAACATGTGCTTGGTGTCGGTGTCGTTCACGGCGACCACCGGGAAGCGCAGCGCGTCCTCGGCGGCCATCCGCCGCAGCCGGATCACCCCGGTGGTCGTCTCCTCGCAGCCGGCGAGCACGCCGGCGAGCACGTCGGTGCGGGCCGTGTGCAGCGTGTTCACCAGGTCGCAGCCGTCGTCGAAGACGTAGTGCGGGGCCGTGTCGAGCGCGGCGTCGATGTGGGCGTAGTACCCGTCCCGGTCGATGCCGTTGCGGGCGAACGTCGAGACCCCGTACTCCGCGACCAGCGCGGCGGCCGTGTCGTCCTGGGTGGACAACGGGTTCGACGCGCACAGCACGACCTCGGCGCCGCCGGCCACCAGGGCGCGCATCAGGTTCGCCGTCTCGGTGGTCACGTGCATGCACGCGGCGATCCGGCTGCCGGCGAACGGCCGCTCCCGGGCGAACCGGGCCCGCACCTGGCGCAGCACCGGCATCGCCCGGTCGGCCCACTCGATCCGGGCCCGGCCCTGCTCGGCCAGCGACAGGTCGGCGACGTCGTGCTTCGGCAGGGCGTTCTGGGGCAGCGGTACGGACCCGGCGATCGTCACGTTCAGTTCCTCCTTGCGAGCGCGGCAGCAGCGGCCGCCGGAGCGAACCGAGAGACTGTCAGGTCCACCGTCTCGACCATCGGCGGGCGGACGCCAGGAGTCAACGAAGCTGACAGCTGGATGTAAGATTACGTGCCAACGAAGGCCACTCCCGGCTACGCTTCGCCTCGTGATCGCTCGCAGGCCGGGCCCCTCGACCGCCGGCAACCACGCCGCCGGCGTCGGCAGCAGCGGCCGGGAGGTTCCGGGCCGGGCCGCGGCCTGGCTGCCGACCGCGCGGCGCGCGTACGCCGAGGCCCAGGTGCGGGAGGAACGGTTCGTGCGCGAGGTGCTGGAGCGGCTACGGGCGAAGGTCCGGCTGCGTCCGGAGCAGCGGCTGCCGATCGCGCGGGCCGCCGCCGTCCTGGAGACGACGCCGCGGATGCTGCGCTACCGGGAGTCGCTCGGACTGGTGACGCCGGCTCGCTCCGCCGGCGGCCATCGGGAGTACGGCGAGCGCGAGCTGGTCGCGGCCGCCTACGCGGACGAGCTGGAGCGCCGCTACCAGATCAGCCCGAGCGACCTGGCCTTCGCGGTACGGGTGCTCGCCGAGCCCGCGGTCGCCGCCGACGTGCGCAGGCTGGGCGAGCTGACCCGCCGGATCGCCCCGCACCCGCCGGTCGCCGCGCTGGACTTCGAGGCGCAGAAGGCCCGGCGCCTGCTCGACCTGCCCTGACACCGTCCCGTCCGCCCATAGGTGCATCCGGTACGGTTGTCCATGCCCGCGACGACCGAGCGCGCGGGCAGAACCGGGGCGGCGACTCCCAGACCGGATGCCGCCGGGCGACCTTTCGGCAGCTCACGCATGCTTGACAGGTCCACCGGACACGTCCCCCGTCCCGACCGGCCGGGCCGACGTCATGGACTCTCGTGCTGGGGGTGACGGCCACGGCTGCCGGACGGGACACGCAGACACCGGTGGCGGGATCCGGTCGCTCGGCACGCCGCGCCGACGGCCCGATCCCCGCTGGTGGACACGCGGGCGGCCATACCGGCCGGCTCAGTCGAGCCGGCCGCGGCGGGACCGCGGTCAAGGACCGCGACACCGCTGGCGGACGGCACGGCGGCGACGGAGGGGGCAGACGCCCCGTGCTCGACCTGCCCCTGGCGCCGGCGCCGCCACCACCCCCGAGCAGCGCCGTGCGCGCGTTCGGCGGCCGGGCCGCGATCATCTCGCTGGCTATCGCGCTGGTCGTGGCGCTCCTCGCCCTGCCACTCGTCTCCGGGCTCGGCCTGTTCGCCAAGGCCTCCGCCGACCACTACCTGGATCTGCCCTCGGTGCTGGCGACCCCGCCGCTGCCGCAGAACTCGCAGATCCTCGCGGCCAACGGCACCGTCGTCGCCACCCTGCACGGCGCCGAGAACCGGGTCGTCGTGGACGGCGACCAGATCCCCACGGTGATGCGCCACGCGATCGTCGCAATCGAGGACGCCCGGTTCTACGAACACGGCGGCTTCGACCCGAAGGGCGTGCTGCGCGCCGCTCTGCGCAACAGCCAGGCCGGCGACGTCCAGCAGGGCGGCTCGACCCTGACCCAGCAGTACGTGAAGAACGTGCTGCTACAGAACGCGACCACCCCGGCCGAGCGGAAGGCCGCGACCGACCCGTCGGTCAGCCGCAAGATCCAGGAGCTGCGCTACGCGTCGGCCCTCGAGAAGATCCTCCCGAAGGACGAGATCCTCACCCGCTACCTCAACATCGCCTACTTCGGCGACGGCGCCTACGGCGTCGGCACCGCGGCGGAGCACTACTTCAACGTCAACGTCAAGGACCTGACCCTCGGCCAGGCCGCGCTGCTCGCCGGCCTGGTGCAGAGCCCGTCGCGCTACGACCCGACCACCAACAAGGCGGCGGCCACCACGCGGCGCAACGAGGTGCTCGACCACATGGTGACGTCGAAGTACATCTCGGCGACCCAGGCGGCCGGGGCCAAGCAGCTGCCGATCATGCTGAACACGACCGAAGGCAGCGCGCTCGACTCCTGCAGCAATTCCATCGCGCCCTTCTTCTGTGACTACGTCCGGGCCGAGCTGTCCAACGACCCGGCGCTCGGTTCCACCACAGAGGAGCGGCAACGGCGGCTGTACGAGGGTGGCCTGCAGATCCACACGACCCTTGACCTGAGGACGCAGGAGGCGGCGCAGAACGCCGTCGACACGACCATCGGGCGGGACAGCCGAGCCGTCGCGCCCATCGCGGTCGTCCAGCCCGGGACCGGCAACATTCTGGCCATGGCCGAGAACCGGAACTTCGGCGACGACACCGCCCAGAACCAGACCAAGATCAACCTCGTCACTGACGCGGTCAAGGGCGGGGGGTTCGAGCCCGGTTCCGCCTTCAAAGCGTTCACCATGGCCGCGGCGCTCGAGCAGGGCTACGGCCTGTCGACGCAGTTCTATTCGCCGAGCTGCCTCAACCCCGATACCTGGCCTGAGATCACGAGCATCTTCCCCAAAGGCAGGTCCGACGACCCCCAGGACACGTGCCAGCAGGGCTACTCCAACTCCAGCGAGTCGGAGTCCGGCCTCTACGACATGCGTAACGGCACCTGGGACTCGGTCAACACGTACTACATCCAGCTAGAGGCAAAAGTCGGCGTCATGAACGTCGCCGCCATGGCCGAGCGCCTCGGCATCCCGAAGACGGACATGTCCAGCATCCTCGGCCCGACCTTCGGCGGCCTGACGCTCAGCCAGGACACCCGGATCGCGCCGCTCGACATGGCCAACGCCTACGCGGTCTTCGCCGACGGCGGAAAGTACTGCACACCGCGGTTCGTGACCTCGGCGATCGACTCCTCCAAGGAGAACGTCGACATCGCCCCGAAGCCCGACTGCAAGCAGGTCATCTCCGAGGGCATCGCGGACACGGTCGCGAGCGTGCTGGCCGGAGTCATCACCAACGGCACCGGCTCCCCGAACGCGAACATCGGGCGCCCCGCCGCAGGCAAGACCGGGACCAACGACAACTACTCCAGCGCCTGGTTCGTCGGCTTCACCCCGCAGATGGCCGCCGCGGTCGCGCTCGGCGACCCTCGCGGCTCGAAGTACAACCTCGCCGGCCTCAAGGCGGACGGGAAAACCTGGCCCGAGGTCTTCGGCGGCGGCCTGCCGGCTCTGATCTTCAGTCGGACGTTGAAGACGGCGCTACAGGGCACACCGGTGGAGCCGTTGCCCAAGGCCGACCCGACGGTCGCTCAGGGCACGAAGGGCGGCTTCCAGACCGACGGCGCGGCGGCACCGCCGGCGTCCCCTGACGTGCTGATCGACCCGCTGACCGGCCAGCCGATTACCGGCCCGTCAGGCCAGCCAGGCACCGTCACCGTCACCCCGCTGTCCCCCGGCCAGGGGGGCGACACCACGGGCCCGCGCTTCCCGGGCCAGGACAACGGCAACGGCAACGGCAACGGCCACTAGCTGCGGCCGGTCCGGCGTCCCCTGGCGGCTGTTGATCGCTGTTTTGGCCCTCGGCTGGACCCTGCTGGCTAATTCGGGAGAGCCTCGGGTGATCTAGAAGAGGCGCCCAGACATACGCCACATAACGGACGCCGGAACGACCGCTCGCCCCTGATCGGCGGCCAGTCCCGGCCGAGTCGTAGCTGCGTGTAATTGGCCAGCAGGATCCGGCTGGTCGTGACCAGAAAGTATTTACGACCACCGGAGGGCCAAACAGCGATCACTGCACGAAGGTGATGGTGTGCGCGGCGGAGGGGAGGTACCCGCGCCGCGTCAGCGGACGCGGTCGAGGTCGTGGATGGCTGGTTCGAGGCTCGGGTCGATGCCGATCAGCATCGCCAGGTAGACCGACGCGTAGTCCAGCAGGCCTACCAGGGAGGCCATTCGCTCCACCGGGTGGCTGCCCGTCGCGGAGAGCTCGGTGACGCCGACCCCGCGTTCGGCGGCGACGCGGACGACCGCCTCGGCGCGGCGGGTCACGTCCGGATGCTCGTGCCCCGGGTCGCGCAGCAGGATCAGCCGCAGCCGCGTGGTCATCTCGTTGTCGACCCGGTCCCGGAAGAACTCGTCGAGCTCGTCGTTCCCGGCGTCGGCCGCCGCGGCGCGGGCGCCGAAGACGCCGTCGAAGGCGGCGATCTGGTAGATCCCCGGGTGCGGCAGGCCACCGTGCAGCACCGGGTACTTCGCGGTGACGGCGAGCTGGGTCGCCGCCCGGCTGGCCGCCGCCGAGGTCGCCTGCGAGGTGCCCCAGATGATCGGGAGGGTGCCGGCCAGCTCCAGGGCGAGCAGCTTCGCCGGGTTGACGAAGGACTCGCTGGACGGCCGGCTTCGCCCGGCGATCTCCTCCAGCCGGGCCGCGGCCGCCTCAATGCCGGCGGCGGCGTCCCGGCAGACCCCGAGGGCCGCTCCGACGGCCAGCAGCGGGGTGGCCAGCGCCCACAGGCTGGCCCGCTCCGGCCTGGTGCCGTCGATCTTGACGAAGGGTGCCCTGGCCCGGTCGGCCAGGTAGTGCAGCGGGGTGTCGGCCGGGCCGACCGCGAGGATGCGGCAGCCGCGCCGGTCGGCGTCCTCGACCGCGTTCAGCGTGAGCGGCGAGCGTCCGGAGCCGGAGACGGCGAGAACGACGTCGGCCACGCCGACCCAGCCGGGCAGTCCGTGGTCGTGATGGCCGATGACCGGGACCGGGCTGACCGAACCGGCGGCGGCGACGAGCACATCGGCCGCGCCAGCCGCGGCCCCGGTGCCGACGACCAGCACGGCTCGCGGCCGGCCATCGGCACCCAGCCTGGCGGCACCGGCCTCCTCGGCAAGGCGCCAGGTCTCCCGGATCTGCCGACCGCCGGTCGCGAGCTCCCGCAGTAGCTCCCCGGGGTCGGCCACGGCGAGGCGCGCCGGGTCGTCCAGGACGCTTTCGTCGACGTACACCGTGCTAGTCAACCGCCCTCACACCTGCCCTGCCCCGGTGAACCGGCTGGAAGGGCACGTATCGGCCCGGCTCCGGAGTGGGGCCGCCAGCCAGGCCCCAGCACCGATCAGGACTTCGCCGGGGCGGCTGCCTCCGGGAACGGGCTTGCCTCGTCGAGCAGCATCACCGGAATGTCGTCACGCACCGGGAATGCCAGGTTACAGGCGGTGCACACGAGGACCGGGGCGCCGGCCAGCATGTCCTGCCGCAGCGGAGCGTGCTGCGGGCAGGGGCAGGCGAGGATCTCCAGAAGCAGTGGATCGAGGCTCATGTCCGGTTCAGTTCCTTCCACCGCGGATGCTGGCCAGGACCTCGTCCCGCAGCCGGCTCATCGTGTCATCATCCCCCGCCTCGACGTTGAGGCGCAGCAGCGGTTCGGTGTTGGACGGCCGCAGGTTGAACCAGGACCCGTCCGCGAGCGAGATGGTCAGGCCGTCCAGGTGGTCGATCTCGGTGGCCCGGCCTGCGTACTCGCCCTCGATGGCCTTCATCGACGCGGCCGCGTCGGCGACCTCGGAGTTGATCTCCCCGGACACGGCGTACGGGGCGTAGCCGTCGAGCAGCGTCGAGAGCGGGCCGCTCTGGCCGCCGAGCGCGGCGAGCACGTGCAGGGCCGCGAGCATCCCCGAGTCGGCCCGCCAGAAGTCGCGGAAGTAGAAGTGGCCGGAGTGCTCGCCGCCGAAGATGGCGCCCGTCCGGGCCATCTCGCCCTTGATGAACGAGTGCCCGACCCGGGTGCGCACCGGGACCGCGCCGAGCTTGCGAACCAGCTCCGGGACCGCCTTGCTGACGATCACGTTGTGGATGATGGTGCCGCCCGGCTCGCGGGCGAGCTCCCGCTCCGCGACCAGCGCGGTGATCGTGGACGGCGTGACCAGCTCGCCACGCTCGTCGACGACGAAGCAGCGGTCGGCGTCGCCGTCGAAGGCGAGGCCGATGTCGGCGCCGTTGTCCCGGACGGCCTTCTGCAGGTCGCGCAGGTTCTCCGGCTCGATCGGGTTCGCCTCGTGGTTCGGGAAGCTGCCGTCCAGCTCGAAGTAGAGCGGCACGACGTCGAGCGGCAGGCCGGCGAAGGCGGCCGGCACGGTGTAGCCGCCCATGCCGTTGCCCGCGTCGACCACGACCTTCAGCGGCCGGTTTCCGGACAGGTCGACCAGGGTGCGCAGGTGGGCGACGTAGGCCTCGAGCAGGTCCACCTCGCGGACCGAGCCGGGCGTGCCGGTGTACGCGGGGACGCCGGTCGCGACCATGTCGCGGATCTCGGCCAGGCCGGTCTCCTGCCCGATCGGCGCGGCCCCGGCGCGGCACATCTTGATGCCGTTGTACTTGGCCGGGTTGTGCGACGCGGTGAACATCGCGCCCGGCAGGTTCAGCGAGCCGGCGGCGAAGTACAGCAGGTCCGTCGAGCCGAGCCCGGCGAGCACGACGTCGGCGCCCTGGCTCGTGGCGCCCTGCGCGAATGCCGCCGACAGCGGACCAGACGACTCGCGCATGTCGTGCGCGATCACGATCTCCTTGGCTTCGAGCAGCCGGACGAACGCCGCGCCGGTGGCGCGGGCGATGTCGGCGTCGAACTCGGACGGCACGACCCCGCGCACGTCATACGCCTTGAAGATCCGGGCGAGGTCAAGCCCCATTGCCCTCCACCTTCCGCACCCGTCTCGTCGGCGGCTGTCGCCGCCCGGCTCGTCTCCACAGTCCCATGGACGCAGATCCGGTCGACGCCCGCCAGCCGACGTGTCAGTGCGTGTCGCGCGGGCTCGGCGTCGCAGTGACCCTATCCATCACCCCGGGCGGGAGGATCTCCGAGGGCCTGTCGGGCAGCCACACCTCGGCCGCTCGACCGCCGGAGGTCAGGACCCGGGGGTCAGGACGTGGGGACGGCGCGCAGGTGGCCCCGGCGCCCGCCGCCGGGATCGTCGCGCGGCGGCTCCTGGCCGGCGCCGGCGACCGGGCCGTGGCCCGGGACGGGACCGTAGCCCTGGGCCGGCCCGTAGCCGGGCGCGTCACCGGGCAGCGGCGCGGGCCGCGCGACCTCCCGGACGACGTCGGCCAGTGCCTCCAGGTCGTCGGTGGCCGGGTTGCGCGGGGGCTCCGGGTCGAGGCGCACGACCGCCCAGCCGCGCGGGACGGTCAGCCGGTCGGCGTGCGGGCCGCACAGGTCGTACGAGTGAGGCTCGACGTACGGCGACAGCGGCCCGAGCACCGCGGTGGACTCCGCGTAGGCATAGGTGAGCGTGGCGACCGCGACCGCGGAACAGGCCGAGCGGGAGCAGCGCCGGGGCTTCACGTTCCGGACGGTAGACCCCGGAACGGGCGGCGGCCACCACCGCCCGCCGTGTCGCGCCGGACAAGCCACCATCGTGACGTAAACTGCCTCATCCAATCACCGTGCGCTTCCAATTGCGCGGATTTCAGCCTTCTCGCACGCCCGCGCCGCGACCGGCCGCGCTCCTCGGCGCCGCCTCCGGCCCGGCCGGCCCGGTCCGTGCCACGCGGGTCGCCGCCGAGCCGTGGCGCGGGCGGCTACGCTGGCCCGGTGGTGGACGAAACCGCGGCCTCCGAGCCTGAAGCGGGCTCAGAACCTGCGGCCGGCTCAGAACCTGCGGCCGGCGCGGATCCGGCGGCGGGCGCGGAACCCGCGGCCGGCGCGGAACCCGCGGCGGGCCCGGAGTCGGCGACGGGCTCAGTTCCAGCGGCTGGCTCCGCCCAGACCGCCGCGCCCGAGCGGCCGGCGCCCGTACGGCTACCGACGGCCACCCGGCGGCCGATCCCGCCGCGCCGCAGGCGGGACCGCCGCGGCCGTGGAATGCGCGGAACCCTCTTCCCGCCGGATGTCCCGGCGTACTCGACCCGCGGCGAGCGCTTCGACGACCTCGTCCTGGACGCCGTCGAGCACCTCGACCTGCGCTGGTCGGACCAGCTGGCCGGCGTCGAGTTCGCGGTGGAGGACGTGCCACCGGTCGGCGTCTCGGACGACGTCGTCCCGCTGGCGCTGTACCAGCCCGCCACCGGCCGGGGCCGGTCCGCGACGCCCAGGCGCATCGTCGTCTACCGGCGCCCGCTGGAGGCCCGCGCCGTCGACACCGAGGACCTCGCCGAGCTCGTCCTCGACGCGATCATTCACGAGGTCGCCGACATGCTCGGGGTCGACCCGGCGGTCATCGACCCCGAGGGCCACGGCTGGGGCGACGAGGAGTAGTCGGCCCGCGGGTGTGGTGGGCCCGGCCCGTACTCTGTGGACGATCGGCGAAGCCCCGGCCAGCTGGAGAGCGACACCATGAGCGCGACACCATGAGCGCGGACACCCAGATCGCCGGTGCTCCGGTGCCCCGGCCCGCCGCGGCGGTGCCCCCGGCCGCCGCCGTCCTGAGCCCCCGGGTGCTGCCGCTGTTCGGCCAGGTCCAGCACTACGCCTGGGGCTCGCCTGACGCGATCTACGACCTGCTCGGCGAGGCGCCGACCGGTGAGCCCGCCGCCGAGCTGTGGCTGGGCACCCACCCGGTCGCCCCGTCTGACTGCGACGACGCCGGCCGCCGCCGCCCGGCCGCCGAGCTGGTCGGCGAACTGCCCTTCCTGCTGAAGGTGCTGGCCGCCGAGAAGGCGCTTTCGCTGCAGGTACACCCCGACCGGGCCCAGGCCCGGGCCGGCTTCGACGCGGAGGAGCGGGCCGGTGTGCCGCTCAGCGCGCCCGAGCGCCGCTACCGCGACCCGAACCACAAGCCCGAGCTGATCGTCGCGCTCACCCCGTTCCGGGCGCTGGCCGGCGTCCGGGAGCCGGCTCGCACGCTCGCGGTCATCGAGGCGTTCGGCGTCGCCGATCTGTCCGCCGCATTCCGCCCACTGGCCGCGGACCCGGACGGCGGCGCCGCCACGGTCCTGCGCACCCTGCTGACGCTGCCGCGCGAACGCGGCCGGGCGCTGGCCGGCGGCCTCACCCGGACGGCGGCCACGGTCGCGGCCGGTTCGCCGGCTCCGTCCGGTGCCAGCCGGTCCGGTGCCGCCGACCTGGCCCGGGCGGCCGACCTGGTCGGCCGGCTCGCCGCGGCCCATCCCGGCGACGTCGGCATCGCCGCGGCGCTGCTGCTCAACGACGTCACGCTCAGCCCCGGCGAGGCGCTGTTCCAGCCCGCGCGGCTGCTGCACGCCTACGTGCACGGCGTCGGCATAGAGATCATGGCGACGTCGGACAACGTGCTGCGCGGTGGCCTGACCCCCAAGCACATCGACGTCGACGAACTGCTGCGGCTGGTCGACCCGGCCCCGTCGGACGCACCAGTGCTGCGGGCGAGCACGCTGCGGGCCGGCGCCGGCGGGCTGGTGCGGTACTGGCCTGTCCCGGTCGACGACTTCGTGCTCGCCGAGGCGATCTGCGCCGGCGGCGAGGTCACCCTGAACCGCCCGGCCGTCCTGCTGGCGGTCGACGGCACCGTCGACGTCCAGGTGGCCACCGCCGGCTCGGGCCCCACCGCCGAGGCCGCTTCCCAGCCAGACGCCGGTCACGCCAGCCCTGATCGGGCCGAGGCCGGGCAGGACGACGGCCCACCGGCCGAGACGGCTACCTCCGGCTCCTCGCTGCGGCTGGCCCGCGGTCAGGCCGCGGTGCTCACCGGCCCGGCGACCGTCACGCTGCGCGGGGCCGGCCGCGTCTTCGCCGCCCGCCCCGGCGCCCCCGCCTAGCTCGGCCGCTACCCGGCGGCGGGGTCCTCGACCAGGACGGCCGGACCGGTCGGGTCGGCCGGCGCCAGCGGGAGCACCGAGCTGACGGTCGTCGGTGTCGGGTTGCCGAGCGCCGCCGGGTCCGCCTTCGGGTCAGGCGCCACCGTGGGCTGGCCGGCCGCTCCCAGCAGCTCGGTGACGCCGACCGGGCCGGCGAGGACGGCCAGGCTGCCACCAGCGTAACGGGCCGGCAGCGGAATGCTGACCGCGCGCCCGGCCGGAACGGTGACGGTGTAGCCGTCGACCCGGATCGTCGCCGCGCCCGCCGGCGCGGCCAGCAGCAGCGCGCCCGCGCCGCCGGCCGGGACGGGTGGCACGCCGACGTAGGGCACCGGCGGGTGGTCCGCCGCGCGGCCCGGTCCGCCGGCGGCCGGCGCTGCCGCCAGCAGCGGCGTGCCGGCTGCCCAGGTGGGGTAGCCGCCGGCGGGAGCGCCGGCCGCCGGTGCGGACGTGTCCGAGACGCCCGACGCGAGACCGAGGCCCGCGACGACCGGCGCCGGGCCGAGCGCGTCGACGAGCAGGGCCGCCGCCTCGCCCCGGGGAAGCGTCACCGCGATCGCCACCGCCTCGCCCCCGGGAACCGCGACGTCCTCCAGCCCGGCCGGGCTGGCGGGGCGGCCGCTGGTCGTCACCACCCGCACCCGCACCCGGGCGTCGGCCCCCGGCGCGGCCACGACCAGCTCCGTCGTCGCCCCGCCGGCTCCGGGCGGCGCGACGACGGGGCCGAGCAGTGCGCGCGCGCCCGGCGCCGCCGTGGCCGGCACGGGGGCCAGATCCCAGGCCGCGGCGCCGCTGGGCCGGTCGACGAGCCAGGACCGGACGCGGCCGGCCCGAGTCTCGACCCCGACGACGGTGGCCGCAGCCTCCGGCGCGACGGCCGCGATCCGCTTGCTCACGGTCGCTCCAGGCGCGACCGCGACCTCGGTCGCGGCCGGCGCCTGGCCGGGCGTGTACACCCGAACGGTGATCCGAGCCGGCTCGGAACCCAGGTTGGTCGCGAACAGCAGCGGGTCGTGGCCCGCCCCGGTCGCCGGGCCGGCGAACCAGGCCGTGCCGTCAGTGGGGGCGCAGGCCGCTCGCACCGGGCCGGCGCCCCCACCGGGCGCGGTCACCGTCGCCGACAGCTGCGTGACGGCGCTCCCCCGCACGACCACCGGCCGTCCAGCGGACACCGCGAGCCGGCTCAGCCCGGCCCGGTCCGCCGCCGAGAGCCCCGCCAGCGACGAGAGGTCGGTCGGTGCGACGCGTGCGGCGAGCCCGGCCCGGTCGGCCGGCGACAGCGCCGCCAGGGCTTCGAGAGCGGACTGGTCGGACCGCGCCTTGAGGGCCGCCAGCTCGCTGAGCTGGTCGGCCGGCAGCCCCGCCAGCGTCGAAAGGTCGGGCTCGGCCGGGCGCGGAAGCGGCGGCTCCTGCCTGCCCGGGACCGCCAGCGCACCGCGGGTCTCGTCCGGCCCGAGCAGGGACCCGGCCGGGGGCCGCCATGCCGCGTCGTCCCTGGACTGGTCTGCACCCCCGCCAGCGGCCTGGCCGCCGTCAGGCCCGGCCCCGACGAGCGACGCGGTCACTCGGCCGGCGGTACCGAGGCGAGCCAGGTCGACGCTGCTCGGCACCCGGCCGGCGGCGCCGAGGTCCGGACAGACCAGGGCGCGGCTGGTCGGCGGGAGCCCGGTCCGATAGGCCGTCTGCGCGGTAACCGGCTGCCCTGCCGGCACCGGGTTCGGGCGCCCTCCTGGTATCAGCACCGCGGCGGCCGCGATCGCCGCCGTACCCACGACGGCGACGCCCATACCGCCGGATATCACTCCCCATCCCCGGGCCGAGCCGCGGGCCGGCCTCATCGAGCCGCTCCGGGTCCGGTGGCCTCCCGGCGACCGCGGCCCGCCAGGGCGAGGACCGGCGCCGAAAGGAGGAACGCGGCGGCGACGGCCGCCTCGGCGAGCACCCACGCCCGGTGCTCGGTGTGGTCGTAGCGGACCCGCACCTCACCTGCCGACCCGGCTGGCACGACGAACGCCTGTGCCCAGCCCCAGGCGGTCACCGGGACGAGCCCGCGCCCGGCCAGGGTCGCTCGCCAGCCGGGGTCGGCCGGCTCGGCGAGCACCAGCAGGCGGCCGGCCGGGCCGCGTGGCACCCGCGCGTCCACCGACATCCCGTCTGGCGCCCGGGTGAGCCCGGCGAGGGCCGTGCCGGGGCCTGTCGCCGCGCGATGGGCGACGGCGGTTCGCGCGGTGCCCGCCCGGGCCTCCCGGCCGGCGACGACCTCCGCTCCCGCCGCTGGACCGGGCGCGAGCAGCCGCAGTTCGGCCACCGGACCGGCCATCGGGCCGAGACGCCAGTAGTAGCCATCTGGCCTCGGCTGGTCGCGTTCCAGCCCGTCGGTCGCGTCCAGAGCAGCGACGAGCCCGCCCGCTGTGAACGTCGTCCTTCCGCCGACCTCCTGGGCGAACCCGGCAGCGTCCCGCGGGGCGGCGCCGGCCGTGGCCCCGTTCGCCGGTGGCTGGTCGGCCCCGGTGCCGGTCGGGAGCCAGATCTCGTCGACGCCGAGCGCCGGCAGCGCCGAGGCGGCCCAGCCGCCCCCGACGGAGAGGTCGGCCACGACCGAGGCGAGGAACGCACGCGCCGGCCGGGACGGGTCGCCGGCGCTGTCGATCAGCGTCGGCCCCGGCCCGGAGGTCAGCGTGTAGGTCACCCCACCGGCCGACGGACGCAGTACGAGGGTGCGGGCCGCAGCGGACGGATCGGCCGCGGCGGTGGACCCGTCGCCGGCCGCCCCGCCGGAGGTCGGGGCACCGAGGCCGTCCGAGCCGCCCCAGCTCACCGGTTCGGGGGTGCGGCCGAGCCAGCCCGACGCCCGGACGAAGAGCAGGATGGGGCCCGCGGCGAGCACCGTGGAAAGCAACAGGGCCACGGCCCCGCGCGGCCACGCCCGGCGGCCCCGCGGGCCGGGAGCCGGGCGGGGGCGTGCCCTGTCCAGGCGGGCGGACCAGGCAAGGCCGACCCCGGCGAGCATCCCGGCGGCGGCGAGCGCGTCCTGGCCGGTGACCCAGCCGGCGGCCGCCACCAGCCAGCAGACAACGACACCAGCCCGCACGGCCCGTCCGCCGAGCGCCGCCGCGAACGCGCAGACAGCCGCGAAGACCCCCACAGCGGGCGCATCGACTCCGGCCCGGCTCGGCTCGTCGAGGAGGACCGAGAGCACTCCCAGCGGTCCGCCACGCGCGGCCGTCGCCAGAGCTGGCAGCAGCGGTGCGCATCCGACCAGCAGTACGACGCCGACCCGGCCCATGAGCCCCCGCGTCCCGAGCCTGGGGCGGCCCGGCTCGCCGGTCGAGGACCGGTCTCGCCAAGGTCCGGCGGGCTCGGCGCGGCGACGGACCGCGATCACAGCGGCGACCAGCCCGACGGCGGCCACCGGCAGCAGCCCGGGCGTGCACGCGTCCCCGAGCAGCAGTGCCCCGGCCAACGCCCACCAACTCCGCCATCCGGTCCCCGCCGGGCCAGGCTCGGTCCCAGCTGAAACCGGCAGCCCCAGCCGGGACTCGGCCGGGGCCAGCGCCCGGACGGCGGCGGCGAGCAGGACCGGGGCCGCGACGCACGCGCCGACGGCGGCCAGGCTTCCGGCCCGGGCGGCCGCGGTGACCGGGGGCGCCAGGGCATAGCAGGCGGCAAGCCCGGCCCGGGCCCAGGGACGGGCCGCGAGCCCGCCGAGCGTCTGGGCCGCGCGACAGGCGACGAGCCCGGCCAAGACCGTTGTCGCGGCGACCAGCACCCGGGCGGCGAGCTCGGGACGCCCACCCAGCGCGGACGACATCAGCGCGAGCATCGGGGCCCACGGTGGCGCCGGCCCGGGACCGCCGAGCAGCCCGCCAGCCGGCCCGAGCCAGCCGGACCAGACGGCCGACCACAGCTGGGCCGCTGCCCGCGGCAACGGCGCCGGACGCCCGCCGTCACGCCCCAGGTCGGTCAGGACACAGCCCGCCGCCGTCAACAGCACCGCGAGCAGCACCGGCGGCTGGACCGATGGGAACGCATGGCGGGCTCGGTCCGTGGCCGGCGCGGCAGCGCGGGCCGGACGCGGGGCGAGCCCGGGTCGGGCGAGGCGGGGCAGCAGCCCGCGCAGCGCGCGGGCCGGCACCCGCCGCAGCGGTGCCGAGCGCCGCCGCAGCCCCCACAGCCGGGCCGGATCCGCGAGCGCGCCGGCCAGCACCAACGCCTCGACGGCGGCGGCGCGGAGCCGGCCGCGGCCCAATGCCAGCGCGGTGCGGGCCAGCCCGGCCAGCACAACGCTGCCGACGACGGCCGGCGTGTCCCAGAAGCCGGACTGCGCGACCCGGACACGAAGGGCGTCGGTCCGCGCGACCCGGCCGGCAGTTCCGGCGTCGGGCTCGCCCACCTGGGCCGGTAGCATCCGCGCGGACGGAACGGCGACGACGCGTAGCCCCGCGCGCCAGGCCCGCCAGCACAGGTCGAGGTCGTCGGCCCGGCCGGCCAACGGGTTCGGGCCGTCCAGCAGGCGCCAGGCCGAGGCCCGCACCAGGGCACCGACCCGGTTGACGGCCAGCACGTCACGGACCGCCAGCGGCTCGCCCGGAGCTGAGCGGCGGCGCCCGGAGCGGTCGACGGTGACGCCGGTCGGACCCAGAACGGCGGCGCCCGGATCGAGCGCGGCACAGGCCAGCAGGCGGTCGAGCGCGTCCGGCGCGGGCCGGCTGGACTCGTCGAGCAGCCAGACGAACCCCCTGTCCGGCAGCGTCTGCGACCGCAGCGCCTGGACGATCGCGGCGGCCGGCGACGGCCCGGCCACAGGGACCACCACGACCCGTTCGAGCGGGTGGCGCTGCCCCACGACGGCGACCGGAAGATCAACGGCCTGGCCGCCGGCGGACGGCGGCCGCTGGGCCGGAACCCAGGCCGAGCGGCCGGGCCCAGGGCCGGTCACGGCGGACGTGACCACGGCGACGACCCGGGCCGCAGGCGGCTCCAGGGACGCTCCCACGTCCCCGCCGCGCAAGCCGGTCGGATCGGCTGTTTGCCGCGAGGGTGACGAATCGCCCCCGGCGCCCGCGCCCGGCGGAGGATCGGCTGGGCCCAGCTGGCCCACCGCGGTCTCCACCGGGTGCCCGCGGCCGGGCTATCCGGCCCGGCGGCGCTGCTTGCGCCGTTCGCGTTCGGACATGCCGCCCCAGATGCCGAACCGCTCGTCGTTGGCGAGCGCGTACTCGAGGCACTCGGTGCGGACCTCGCAGCCCGAGCAGATGCGCTTGGCCTCCCGGGTCGAGCCGCCCTTCTCCGGGAAGAAGGCCTCCGGGTCGGTCTGCGCGCACAGTGCGCGCTCCTGCCACTCCATGACCTCACCGAGCAGGTCACCCAGCCCGATGTCGATCACCTCGGCCAGCATCGGCCGGTTCGCGCCGCAAGCCGGGACGCCGCCGGGCTGGCCGGCCCCGGGAAGCTCCGCGTCGAGGTCGTCGCCCTCGACCTCGTCGTCGACGTCGTCCGCGCTGTCGTCGTCGGTGTCGAGCTCGCCTTCCTCGGCCGTCACGTCCTGCGCCGTCGCCTCCTCGGCCCTCGCTTCGGACTCCGCAAGCACGGCGACGGCCTCGTCACGACGGGTGGTGGCGTAGGCGATCGGCTGCGCGGTGCTGGGCGCGGGGCGGGCGAGGTCGTAGCCTGCGTCGGACGTGGCCCGCCCGGCGTAGGACGTGGGGGTCGGCACCCGCAGCTCCGCGGCCGCGTGCGCGTCCACGGGCGTACGGGGTGCGGGCGGGCGCGTCCTTCCCAGGACGCCAGGACGCGAGCCCAGCGCCGTGGCCGGGAGGCCCACGGTCGTGCGGTCGTGCTCCTCCTCGCGCGTCCGTAGGCCCACTGGCGGCGTTCGGACGCCCGCGTCGGTGTGCTCCATCAAAGGACCCCTCCAGACCCGTCGCGGTGCGGTCGGTCACCCCCCGGGCGCCGGCGCGCAGGTAACTGGTGTCCACACCGGGGGGTCGCATTACCAGAAGTCTCCCCCCCGGCGGGGGGAATGACACGCCGGTAATTACACGTGCCGAAGACGGCCCACGTCAACCCTACCGGCGCAACATCTTCTACAACCAGCGACATGACCATAGCTCACAGTCACCGGGCGCCGTGACGGAGGGTCCGCTCCCAGGAGCCACCCGTTACACGCGGCTGTGGAGACCACACCGCGGCGACCACGTCGAGACGCGACGCAGTCCGGCGCACACCCTGCGGAATCGCGCCGTGTCCGACAAGGGACAACGGCCGCGTACCCTCCCGGACCACCTTGCAACGCTCCGGCGCCATCCACAGCCAGTTACGGGATGTAGTGACTCCAGTGGGCCTACGGCGGCCTCCCGTGGCCGGCGGCCCGGTCCTCAGGGCCGGTCAGAAGATGAGCGGGAGCGCGGTGCGGTTGGGGGTGACTCTCGCGGCGTCGAAGCGCTCCTGGGGGACTTCCCCGTAGGTGGTGGTGCGTTGGCGGGCTGGGCGGCCGGCGCGGGTGGCCACGTCCTCCAGCTCCTCGATCGAGCGGCGGGAGCCGTGCTGGGAGCCGGCCATCCGGCTGATGGTCTCCTCCATCAGCGTGCCGCCGATGTCGTTGACGCCGCCAGCGAGCACGGCGCGGCAGCCCTCGGTGCCGAGCTTCACCCACGAGCACTGGATGTTCGAGATCGCGCCGTGCAGAAGGATGCGCGCCATCGCGTGCACCGCTCGGTTCTCCTGGACGGTGGGGCCGGGGCGGGCCACGCCGGCCAGGTAGATCGGCGCGCTGTGGTGCACGAACGGCAGCGCGACGAACTCGGTGAAGCCGCCGGTGTCCTCCTGGATCGACCGCAGCAGCCGCAGGTGGGCCAGCCAGTGCGCCGGGGTGTCGACGTGGCCGTACATCATCGTCGCCGATGAGCGCAGGCCAACCCGATGAGCGGTCGTGATGACCTCGACCCACGCGGCGGCCGGCAGCTTGCCCTTGGTGAGCACCCAGCGCACCTCGTCGTCGAGGATCTCCGCGGCGGTGCCCGGGACCGTGTCGACGCCGGCCTCCTTCGCGGCCGTCAGCCAGTCGGCGACGGACAGCCCGGTGCGGCTGACGCCGTTCATGACCTCCATCGGCGAGAACGCGTGCAGGTGGAGGTCCGGCGCGGCCTTCTTGATCTCGCGGGCCAGGTCGAAGTAGGCCGTGCCCGGCAGGTCCGGGTGGATACCGCCCTGCACGCACACCTCGGTGGCACCGATCTCCCACGCCTCGGTGGATCGGGAGCCGACTTCGCCGAACGACAGCGTGTAGGCGTCGGCGTCTCCGCGCCGCTGGGCGAACGCGCAGAACCGGCAGCCGGTGTAACAGACGTTGGTGAAGTTGATGTTGCGGTTGACCACGTACGTGACATCGTCGCCGACGGCGTCGCGGCGCAGGTCGTCGGCGAGGCGGCACAGCGCCTCCAGTTCCGGACCGGTCGCGCCGAACAGCGCGAGCGCCTCGGCATCGGAGAGCCCGGCCGGCTCTTCGGCCGCGTGCCGCAGCGCGGCCAGCACCTCGGGGTCGCCTCCGCGCCGGGTCGCCGGGCCGGCCGGCGACCCGGCGCCGACTCGATCCCCAGTCCCGACCGGAGCCCCGAAGGCGCCGGGGACCGCCGCGACGTCCGCGTCTCCAGCGATGGCACCCCCGACGGCGGCGGCGCGGGAGCCGGTGCCGATGACGCCGTCCGCGCCGGTCCCGGCGGCGCTCACCTGGGCGCGCAGCTCGGCCCAGTCGCCGTAGACGGTGTCGAAGTCGACCCGCGCCGCGGTGTTGCGGCCGTCGGTGTCGATCGCGGTGTGCAGGTCGGTGCGCCCGGTGCTGTCGGTGAAGCCGCCATCGGGTTCCTGCCAGGGCAGACCGACCGGCACAGCCCCCGGCCGCAGCAGCCCGTCCGGGCCGGCCAGGGCACCCACGTGCGCCGCCAGCCGGGGGTCCAGCCAGGGCTCGGTCCGGTACGGCGGGTAGACGGTCAGCCTAGGCCGCAGCTCGAAGCCCGCCGCGGCCGTCGCCTCGCCCAGCACGTCCAGCGCCGGCCAGGGCCGCTCCGGGTTCACGTGGTCGGGGGTGACCGGCGAGACGCCGCCCCAGTCGTCGATGCCGGCGGCGATCAGCAGCGCGCACTCGTCCCGGTCGACCATGTTCGGCGGGGCCTGCACCCGCGCCGTCGGCCCCAGCACCAGCCGGGTGACGGCGACGGCGGCGGCCAGTTCCTCGGCGCCGACGTCCGGCTCGCCGCGCATCGCGGTGTCGTCCTTGGCCCGGAAGTTCTGGACGATCACTTCCTGGATCGACCCGTACGCCTTCGAGATCCGGCGCAGCTCGAAGATCGTCTCAGCCCGCTCCTGCCGGTTCTCGCCAATGCCCAGCAGAAGGCCTGTGGTGAACGGGATGTTGAGACGCCCGGCGTCCTCCAGCATGCGCAGCCGGACGTCGGGGTCCTTGTCCGGGGAGCCGTAGTGCGCCCCGCCTGGCTCGGTGAACAGCCGCCGGCCCGTGGTCTCCAGCATCATCCCCATCGACGGGGCGACCGCCTTGAGCCGGGCGAGCTCGGCCCAGCTCAGCACCCCCGGGTTCAGGTGCGGCAGCAGGCCGGTCTCCTCCAGCACCGCGATCGCCGCGGCGCGCAGGTAGCCCAGCGTCGAGTCGTAGCCGTGCGCGTCCAGCCACTCCCGCGCCGCCGGCCACCGGTCCTCCGGCCGGTCACCGAGGGTGAACAGGGCCTCGGCGCAGCCCGCCGCCGCACCGGCGCGCGCGATCTCGAGGACCTCGTCGATCTCCAGGTAGGCCGCGGGCAGCCGGTG
The DNA here is from genome assembly GCF_000966285.1 of Pseudofrankia sp. DC12. Classification (NCBI taxonomy): domain Bacteria; kingdom Bacillati; phylum Actinomycetota; class Actinomycetes; order Frankiales; family Frankiaceae; genus Pseudofrankia; species Pseudofrankia sp. DC12. Next base: position 4,537,937 of record NZ_KQ031391.1, on the reverse strand, counting down.
CGGGACGGTCGCGAAGGTGCAGTAGTGGCAGCGGTCCCGACACAGCCGGGTCAGCGGGATGAACACCTTCGGCGAGTAGGTGACGACGCCAGCCCGCCCGCCCGACACCAGACCGGCGTCCCGCACCCGAGCCGCCGACGCGGACAGGTCGCGCAGGTCATCGCCGCGGGCCGCCAGCAGTACGGCCGCCTCGGCGACGTCCAGCGTCGCCCCATCCCTGGCCCGGCGCAGCGCCCGGCGCAACGCGCTGGGCGACGGCCCGTCGGGGCGAGGCTCGGTGCCGGAGCTGGTCAAGGCGTCCACCTGCATTCGGTAAGGCCACGCGGTTCGGCTGGACCGCGTCGGACCGGCGGCCGCCGTTCCGACGGGGAACGGTCTGGACTGTGCATCAGGCGCGGGCGCCCGCGCCAGAGAACAGCCCCACCGTCGGAACTCCGGCACCGCGCCCGCACTTCCCGCCAGCCTCGTGCCCTTCCGTCGCCAGCCCCGGCACACCGGTGCGCCGGGGCTGGCGACGGGCCGCGACGTGGGCCGGCCTATCCCGTCGACTCGCCTGGTACGCGGCGCCCGCCGGCCCCGCGTCGCAGGCCGTCGAGGGTGCCCAGCAGGAAGTTGGTCCGGCGCCGGGCGGCCACCAGAGCGCTCATGGCGGCCCGGCGCCGACCCGCGACGGACACGTCACGATGCAGCTGGACGCGTTGCGCGGCGGCGACCTGCGGAGCCCTGGCGCCGGCCAGCGCCCGGTTGAGTGAGGCGGACCGGACGTCGGTTCGCCTCGGCCGCCCGCTGGAACCGGCAGTTGACGACTTTCTGATCTCGGGCATGACTTTCCCTCCCACGAACCCGGTGGCTCCCCGGTCGGCGCGAGGGAGAGTCATGATCGGCGCCGGCGGGACCACTAGGCGACGGTCGAACAACTCGGATTCCACTGTCGCTGGTCTCTCGGGGCGAAATCAAGAGAATTGCGCTAGCTATACCGCGGCGATCCGCCCACGGACAGTCCTGCCCCCACGCGACCCGATCTATCACTACTCGTCACTCATGTCCGATAACTCACAGCTGCGGCAACGCGGGCTCCCGGCGGCGGGAGTGGCCACCGAGCGCAGGCGGAAGCGACCGTCATGATCGTCCTGGCCGGCCAGAGTCGGAGCGCCACCTCGACCGGGCCGAGGAACGCCGTCTCAGCCCCGGCGGTCAAGATCCGGCCGGGTCACGGCGACGGCGGACGGCAAGATCCACCAAATAGCCGACCCGTCGCCCCCGGCTGGCGCGCGCCACGCCGATTCGGCGACGCAGACGGAGATCTTCAGCCATTGCCAGGCGGCTGGCTGACCATGATCACCGGTTGCGCAGCGACAAAAGGCGCAAATTAGGGTATCGAGCGCCCACTTTCCCTGCACAGTCCGCGATCATGGGCCCGATCGGCGGGGACAGCCCCTGATGATCACTAGTTGCGCAGGGGGAACGGTGTTGAGGCCACGACGTCGGGCACCGCAGTGCCCGACGGCCCTCGAAGTGGCCGCAGCGTCCGGTCGCCTCGAGGAAGTGCCGTGAAACACAACTCCTCGGGACCGGTCTCGCTACGCTGATCAGGTGCCGCGCAACCGCCAGGAGGTTCCCCGCGAGGAGCGGGTGGACGCCCTGCTCGCCGTCGCCGAGGAGCAGTTCCTCGCCCACGGCTTCGCCGGGACGTCCGTGGCCGAGATCGCCCGCGCGGCCGGCATCGAGCCAGGTTCGGTGTACTGGTACTTCCGGACCAAGGACCACGCGTTCGCCGCCGTGCTCAACCGGCTGCTGGACGGCGAGGTCGACCGGATCGGCGGCTTGGCCGGTGAGCCGGCGGACCGGCTGTTCGCCGCCCTCGACTCGGTCGAGCGCCGCCGCACCCTGCATCCCTGCGTCGCGGAGCGGGCTCCGCACGCGCCGCCGGTGATGGCCTACCACGCGCGGCTGCACGAATGGCTGCACGGCCTCGCGCTCGCCGCGGTCACCGACCTGGTCCCCGAGCCGGACCGCGAGGTCGCCGCCGAGGCGGTCGTCGCCACCATCGAGGGCGGCCTGGCCAACCCAGCGCCCACCCGCCCCACCAGCACCCTCGTCCGCTACCTCCTGGCCGCCCTCGCCGCCTAGGCACCGGCGGCATCGGCCAGAGACGGTGCTTCGCGCCTCTGCAGACCTCCCAGATCGGCTTCGCCGATCCGGCAGGAACCCCGGATCTGCCTGCCACGGGCGCTGAGCGCCCTCGCCTAGGTGGTTCTGGGTTGAGGACGAGTGCGGAGGTGCGCGCTATCCAGGGTCGGGTCCTGGGTTGCATTTCGCTCCCGGGGAGCTTGGGTGCGTGCGTGCGCGAGGGTTGCCGTGGCCGCGTCCGGCCGGCTCCGCCGCACCACGCCCTTGATCGCTGTTTTGGCCCTCAGGCGGATCCTGCTGGCCTCTTCAACAAGGTCTAGCTGATCCAGAAGCAGCGATCGGCCACAAGCCGCATAACGGACTAAACGACGTGCACCGACCTCCCGATCATCGACTCGGCTCAGTCTCGAACCGTAGCTGCGTGTAATTGGCCAGCAAGGTCCCGGCGGACCCTGCTGGCCTATTCGGGAGAGCCTCAGTGATCTAGAACAGGCGCCCAGACATACGCCCCATAACGGACGCAGGAGCGACCGCTCGCCCCCCCTGGTCGCCGGCCCGGCCTGGCCGAATCGCAGTTGCGTGCGATTAGCCAGCAGGATCCCGGCGGTTGTCAGAAAGCCCCGACCACGACCACCCGAAGGCCAGAACGGCGATCAAGGGCCGGACGCGAGGCCGCGGCGAGACGCTCTCCCGGACCGTGGTCGCCACGATGCCAGGCCCGACCCGTTGTCGGCTTGGCGCAATAACCTCAGGACTGTGAAGGTGACGGCCCTGGCTGGGGGTATTGGCGGCGCGCGGTTTCTGCGTGGGGTGAAGGCTGCCCTGCCGGAGGCAGACGTGACCGTGATCGGCAACACCGGTGACGACATCGTCCTGCACCGGCTCAACATCAGCCCAGACCTCGACACGGTCATGTACACCCTGGGCGGCGGGATCTCCGCCGAACGGGGCTGGGGCCGCGAGGACGAGACGTTCACGGTGGCCGCCGAGCTCAAGGAGTACGGGGTCGGCCCGGACTGGTTCGGCCTCGGCGACCGGGACCTGGCGACCCACCTGGTCCGCACCCAGATGCTCGCGGCCGGCTATCCCCTCTCCGAGGTGACCGCGGCGCTCTGCCAGCGCTGGCGGCCCGGCGTCCGGCTGCTGCCGATGAGCGACGACCGGGTCGAGACCCACGTCGTCATCACCGACGAGCAGGGCAGGCGCGCGATCCACTTCCAGGAGTGGTGGCTGCGGCTGCGCGCCGCGGTGGCGGCGGAGGCGATCGTCTCGGTCGGCGCGGCGGACGCCAAGCCCGCGCCCGGAGTGGTCGACGCGATCGCCGAGGCGGACGTGGTGCTGCTGCCGCCGTCGAACCCGGTCGTCTCGGTCGGCTCGATCCTCGCGGTGCCGGGCATCCGGGACGCCGTCCGCGACACGAGCGCCCCGGTCGTCGGCGTCTCGCCGATCATCGGGGGCAGCCCGGTGCGTGGCATGGCCGATGCGTGTCTGCAGGCGATCGGCGTCGAGACGTCCGCCGAGGCGGTCGGGCGGCACTACGGGTCCCGAGCGGCGGCTGGCGTGCAGAGGGGCCTGCTGGACGGCTGGCTGGTCGACACCGTCGACGAGGGCGTCACGGTGCCGGGGGCACGAGTCGTCGCCCGCCCGCTGCTGATGACCGACCTCGACGCGACCGTGGCGATCGTCCGCGCCGCCCTGGAGCTGTCCGGTGTCTGAGCCGACGGCGACCAGCCCGCGCGCGGGCGAGCCCGGCCGGGCTGGCGGCCAGGTGGCCGGCACGGACCGGGCCGGAGCGGTCGACCCGGTCCGTGCCGGCCTCCAGATCCACCCGGTGCCCGGTCTCGGTGAGATCCGGCCCGGCGACGACCTGGCCGCGGCGATCGCCACCGCGTTGGCGGCCGCGGGCCTGGCGCCGCGGGACGGTGACGTGCTGGTCGTGACCTCGAAGATCGTCTCCAAGGCCGAGGGGCGGATCGTGCGCGTCGCCGGCGACCGGGAGACCGCCCGGCTCGCCGCGATCGAGGCCGAGACCGTCCGCGACGTCGCCAGCCGTGGCCCGACCCGGATCGTCGAGACCCGCCACGGCTTCGTGCTCGCGGCGGCCGGCGTGGACGCGTCGAACATCGCCAAGGACAGCCTGGCGCTGCTGCCGGTGGATTCCGACGAGTCGGCCCGCCGGCTGCGCGCCGGGCTCGCCCAGCACTGTGGCGGCGTCGACGTCGCGGTGGTCGTGTCCGACACCGCTGGCCGGCCCTGGCGGCGCGGCGTCGTCGACCAGGCGATCGGCCTGGCCGGGATGGCCGCGCTGCGCAGCCACATCGGCGACGTCGACGGCTACGGCAACGAGCTGGGAATGACCGAGGTCGCCGAGGCGGACCAGCTGGCGGCCGCGGCCGAGCTGGTGAAGGGCAAGCTCACCGCAACCCCGGTGGCCCTCATCCGCGGGTTCGCGGTGGTGGCGGACGACGGGCGCGGGGTGCGCTCGGTGGTCCGCCCGCCGGCCGAGGACATGTTCCGCCTCGGCACCCTGGAGGCCCGTCGGGCCGCGCTCACCGAGCGGCGCACGGTCCGGGCGTTCAGCGACGCCGCCGTCGACCCTGCGGCGATCGAGCGCGCGGTAGCCGCGGCGGTGACCGCGCCCGCGCCGCACCACACGACCCCGTGGCGGTTCGTCGTCGTCGACGAGCGGCGCGCCGAACTGCTGGCCGCGATGACCGCCGCCTGGACCCGGGACCTGCGCAGCGACGGCTTCCCCGAGGACGCGATCGCCCGACGGCTGCGCCGCGGCGAGGTGCTCGCGAATGCCCCGGTGCTGGTCGTGCCGCTGGTCACCGACGACGGCGCGCACGCCTACCCGGACGCGCGCCGGGCCGGCGCCGAGGAGCGGATGTTCACCGTCGCGGGCGGCGCCGGCGTGCAGAACTTCCTGGTGGCGTTGGCCACCGAGGGCCTCAGCTCGGCCTGGGTGTCGAGCACGCTGTTCTGCGCCGACGTCGTGCGCGAGGCCCTGGACCTGCCGGCCGGCTGGGCGCCGCTGGGTGCCGTCGCGGTGGGCCACCCGGCCGCCCCGGCACCGCTCCGGCCGCCGCGCGATCCCGGCGCGTTCATCCTCCACCGCTGAGCGGACGAAGGTCAGGGACGGACGGCCCGTAGGATGCGACACCGTGGCTAAGAAGACCGCCGAACGAAACGCCCGCCTCGAGGCGCTGCGCCGGGAGCAGGCCCGCAAGGAGCGCCGGCGCGCGTTCCTGATCTACGGGACCGCGGGTGTTCTCGCGGTCGTGGTGCTGGCGGTCGTCGTCACGCTCAGCGTCGGGAGCAGCAGGAGCAAGTCGGCGAGCCACAAGGTCGGCTACGTGGCGGCCCCGACGGCGGCGGCCCAGGCGGCCAACTGTGCCGGCACCGTCAACGACCGCCAGGTCGGCCAGACGCACGTCACCGCCGATCAGACGGTCAACTACCCGCAGTCCCCGCCGTCCTCGGGCAACCACGACGGTGACCCGCTGCCGGACGCGGTCCACTTCTACACGCCGGCCTCGGGCATCAGGATCGAGCGGGCGGTGCACAACCTGGAGCACGGCTTCGTGATCGGCTGGTACGACTCGAAGCTGCCGACCGTTCAGATCACCGAGCTGCAGAAGGTCGCGGGCGAGGCCGGCAGCCGGTTCATCGCGGTCCCGTGGACCCGCTCGGTCTTCCCGGACAACCGCCACTTCGTCCTCACGGCCTGGGACCGCACCCAGCGCTGCGGCGCGGTCTCCCAGGACGCCGTGTTCGAGTTCGTCCAGCAGCACGCGAACCCGAGCCTGGAGGGCGCGACGTGGGACTCGCCCACCGCGCCCGAGTCCGGCGCCTCCGGCGGCACGCTCAACGTCACGGAGAACAGCCCGATCCCCGACATGAACGGCGCCGGCACCCAGGTCCCGACGGCGGCCCCGACGATGAACGGCGCGACGACCGCTCCCTAACCCCGCGGTAAGCGCCGGAGCGGCCTTCGACCGGTGCGGTCGAAGGCCGCTTCGGCGTTCGCCGTCGGGCGCCCGACGGCTGCCGGTCCTGATCACCCGGCCCGGCTATCATCCGGCGCATGAAGATCGGTCCAGGGACTCGGTTCGGCCGGATGGCGCAGGGGCTTTCGCTGCACCCGGCATTCCAGCGGGTCGGGCCGGCGATCGTGCCGAAGCTCGACAAGACGCTGCACAAGGTCAGCGGCGGCCGCGTGATGATCGGGCAGATGATGCTGCCGATGGTCATGCTGGAGCACACCGGGGCGAAGTCCGGGCTCGCCCGCAAGACCCCGCTCGCCACCATGCCTGACGGGGACGGCTTCTGGCTGGTCGGCAGCAACTACGGCCGGCCTGATCATCCAGCCTGGACGGCGAACCTGCTGGCGAACCCGGACGTCGCCGTCGTCCACCACGGCAGGCGGCAGGAACTGCGCGCCCGGCTCGTCGACGGCGCCGAGCGTGATGCCATCTGGCCGAGGCTCACCGCCTTCTGGCCCGGCTACGCCGAGTACCAGAAGATGAACGACCCCAGCACCGACCAGGGCCGCGTCCTGCGTATCTTCCGCCTCGACCCGCGCCCGTCCTGAACGCCGCCGCCCAGGCCTGATCGCCGTTTCGGCCCCGGGACGAGTTGCCCACGGCCCCCGGCGGCCGGGGCGGCGATCATCAACCTGGCGGCCGGAACGTGGCTCAGGCCTTGTCGGAGCTGAACCGGACGCAGCCGGCGAGCAGCGTCGCACCCGGGAAGACCCGCATCCCGGCCCGCAGCTCGTTGCCGGGCTCGATGCGCGCGCCGTCGCCGACGACGACCCCTTCCAGCAGGACGCCGTCGCAGATCACCGCGTCCCGGCCGACCACCGAGTCGCGGACCACGGCGCCGTCGCCGATCGAGGAGCCGTCGAAGAGCACTGCACCGTCGATGGTCGCGCCGGCACCGACCGTCGCGCCGGCGCCGACCGTCGCGCCGCCGCACAGCTTGGCGTCGGCGGCGATCGTGGCCCCGCCGAGGACCAGCGCCTCCCCCACCGGCCCGGGCAGCGCGGACGACGCGATCCGTCCCTGCACCAGGTCACAGGAGCCGCGCACGAACGCGGCCGGGGTGCCCAGGTCCAGCCAGTAGGTGCTGTCCGCGTAGGCGGTGATAGCCACGCCGGCCGCCAGCAGTCCCGGGAACGTCTCCCGCTCCACCGAGACCGGCCGGCCAGCCGGGATCTCGTCGATCACCGAGCGGCTGAAGACATAGCAGCCGGCGTTGATCAGGTTCGACGGCGGGTCCGGGGTCTTCTCCAGGAACGCGGTCACCCGGCCGGCCTCGTCCGTCGGGACGACGCCGAAGGCGCGCGGGTCCTCGACCTGGGTCAGGTGCAGCGTCACCGCGGCACCGCCGGTCTGGTGGCGGTCGATGAGCGCCGCGATGTCCAGGCCGGACAGGATGTCACCGTTGAAGATGACCACCGGGCCGTCTGGCTTGGAGCGCAGGAAACCGGCGACGTTGCGGATCGCGCCGCCGGTACCCAACGGCTCGGTCTCGGTCACGTAGGCCAGCTCCAGGCCGAACGCGGAGCCGTCGCCGAAGTACTCCTCGAACACCTCGGCCTTGTACGAGGTGGCGAGCACGACGCGGTCGATGCCGGCGTCGCGGGCGCGCGCGAGCATGTGGGCGGTGACGGGCACCCCGGCGACCGGGAGCATCGGCTTGGGGGCTGACATCGTCAGGGGCCGAAGCCGGGTCCCCTTGCCCCCCACCAGCATCACTGCGTCCATGCCGGCAAGTTTCCCAGACCAGGAACCGGGGTATGCCGGCGCCTTCCCAAGTCGAGGCGATCGCCCCGCAAGCGCAACCTCATAGCCGTATGCGGTTCATCGGCCACAACCTGAACCCGTCAGATGCATCATTGTCTCGCTACGAAACCCTTCGACCACAGATAGCCAGCAACTATTTGAGGATCGCACTCATCGACCGGGCATGTCCACCGGAACACCAACGAACCGGATGAACACCGGCCGTTCCCCTGTGCCACCAGCCAGTTGCCGGGATCCGGATCCGGTCGGCCTTCTCATGCCTGGCGGTTCCACCAACGGGCGGCATCCACAGCCTCGCCACCAGGTCGGGCTCGCCGCGGCGATGCCAACCTGTCAGGGGCGGCGGGACGCCGGCAGCACGTCCGCCGCCGCGCGGGTGGTGCGGGCGCCGGCGCTGTCCTTGGCGGCGGCAAGCGCGACCAGCAGCCGGGCGGCCAGGCCCACCGTCAGCGCGACCCGCAGTGGCAGACAGGCCGGGCCCGAGTACTGCCGGCACAGGTAGCGCGCCATGCTGCGGTGATGGGCCACGACCATGCGCCGCGACGTCCGCTTGGTCGAGTGCCCACCTAGATGCTCGACTACGGCGCCGGGCACGTAGACGCTGCTCCACCCCTCGAGGCCGAGGCGACGGTCGAGGTCGACGTCCTCCATGAACATGAAGTACGACTCGTCGAACCCGGCGACCGACTCGAACGCCTCCCGCCGCAGCAGCTGGATCGAGCCGGACAGCCACCCGGCCGTCGCTTCGGCCGGCGTGCCGCGTTCCCGCCGGTAGGAGGCCGTCCACGGGTTCGTCGGCCAGAACCAGCCGAACAGCGCGTGCCCGGCGCCGCGGCCCAGCGACGGCAGGTCGCGGGCCGACGGGTAGAGAGCGCCGTCCGGGTTGATGATCCCCGGCCCGAAGGCGCCACCGCTCGGCCAGCGCTCACCGGCCTCGATCAGCTCGTCGAGCGAGCCGGGGCTGAACGAGATGTCGGCGTTCGAGACGACGACCCACCCACCGCGGGCACCGGCGGCACCACGGTTCGCGGCGGCACCGTAGCCGAGGTTGCGGCCCGGCCGGACCAGCCGGACCTCCGGGCGCTCGGCCGCGGCCGCCGTCCGGGCGTCCAGCTCGGGCGAGTTGTCGACGATGACGACCTCGTAGCGGCGCGAGGTGGCCTTGGCCAGGGTGTCCAGGAAGTTCCCGATGATGTCGCCAGACCGGAAGGTCACCACGACAACCCGGATCTCCGGCTCAACACTCACCACAAGCGCCTCTTCCCGACGACCCCGCGAACCCCCGAACGAAGGTAACCCGCGCCCAGACCCACCCATCTCGCGGTCCGCCTCATCCTAAATTCCCCGAGCGAAACGCAACCAAGATCCGAGCGCCACGCGACCAGGATCCTGAGCGATAGGCGACCAAGATCCCGACCCTGGACAGCGGCCGACCCCGTACGTCCGCATCCACCTCGATACAGGGTTGGGGAGGGCGCTCAGCGCCCGACCCAGGCAGAGCGGCCGGAGGCGCGAAGCGCCGTCTCCGGCCGATCGCCGCATCCACCTCGATACAGGGTTGGGGAGGGCGCTCAGCGCCCGACCCAGGCAGAGCGGCCGGAGGCGCGAAGCGCCGTCTCCGGCCGATCGCCGCATCCGACCCCGGCCTGACGGTCGGCGGGCGCTCCGCGCCCGCCGACCGTCAGGCCTCTGCGACCGCGCGGGCGTAGCTGGCCAGGTGGGCGTCGGCGCTGGCGGCCCAGGTGAACTCGCCGGCGCGGGCCAGGCCCGCGGCGGACAGCTGCGTGCGCCGCTCGGTGTCGTCGAGCAGCGAGCCGAGCTCGCGGCCGATCGAGTCGACGTCCGGCTGGGTGTAGGCAACGGCGTCGCCACCGACCTCCGGCAGCGACAGCCGGGGCGTCGTCAGCACCGGAGCGCCGCAGGCCATCGCCTCGAGAACGGGCAGGCCGAAGCCCTCGCCGTGCGACGGGTAGGCCACCAGCTCGGCACCCCCCAGGTAGCCGGGGAGGTCAGCGAAGCGCAGGTAGCCGGGCCGCAACACCCGCAGATGGCTGGGCACGGCGGCGACCGCCGCGTCCACCTCGTCGTCCCAGCCGGATCCGCCAGCGAGCACCAGCGCCGGGGGCTCGTCGCGCCAGTGCACCGCCTCGGCCCAGGCCCGGATGAGGTTCGGGACGTTCTTGCGCGGCTCCAGCATGCCGAGGAAGGCCACGTACCGGCGGTCGCCGAGGCCGAGGCGCATGCGCACGCGGCGCTTGTCCTCCTCCGTCGGTGGGTGGAAGGTCGCCGTGTCGACGCCGTGGTAGGCGACGTCGGTGGTGGTCGACTCGCCGTCCAGCACCCGGACGAGCTCGTCGCGCGTCGCCTTGGACGGGACGATGATCCGGTCGGCCTTGCGGACGGCCGTGCGCATCGCCGAGCGGAAGAAGGTTCCCTTGACGGCGGTGTGCATCTCCGGCTCGGTGAAGAACGTGACGTCGTGGATCGTCACGCACACCGGACGCTGCGCGCGCAGCGGCATCGTGTAGTGCGGCGAGTGGATCACGTCGGCGGCAACCTGCTCGGCCACCAGGGGGAGACCGGTCTGTTCCCAGGCCAGACGCGCCGGACGGTGCGCGATCGCCGACGGACCTGACAGAACGGTGGCATCCGGAGCCATCCGGCTGTAGCGCTCTTCGTCCGACCTTTGGCACACGAGCGCCAGATCGGCGCCGGCCGCGCCCAAAGCGGCGACCAGTCCATCGACATACCGCCCGACACCGCCGCGATCCGCCGGAACCGCGGTGGCGTCGACGAGCACCCGGGGTCCCACGGCGCTCCTTCCCACCCAGAGACGTCTGCCTGTTCGAAATCTGTATCCGGGTCAGTAGCCCAGCTTGGTCCTGCGCGCCGGACCGCCGCAACCACGCGGGCGGGCCATGCGCGAGAGGTCAGGCCGCCGAGGAGCGCGCGTCAGCCGACCGCACCTCGACAACCCACTTCTATGGCCGTACCCGCCACGGGCTCGGGGACCACAGCCGCCTGCCCATCCGTGTCAGCGGACGAGCGAGGCAGGTGACCTCCCGGCCCGGCGTATACAACCGGGGCAACACTACGCCCGCCCGTCACCGGCGACGGACACGGCTGGGAAACCGCTGACTCGACGGTAGAGCGCCCAGCACGCGCGCGCCGCCTCAATCCAGCTATAGCCTTCCGCCCGCTCGCGTCCGGTCCGCGACAGCCGTGCGCGCAGGGCCTGATTGGTGAGGATGTGGCTGACAGCGTCGGCCAGCGCGGTCGGATTGTCGGTCGGCACCACCAGCGCGGCCGGGCCGGCGACCTCGACGAGCGCTGGCACGTCGGAGACCACGACCGGCACACCGTGCGCCATCGCCTCGACCGCCGGCAGGCCGAAGCCCTCGGACCGCGACGGCATGACGAGCACGCTGGCCCGTGACAGCACGACCGCCAGGTCCGCGTCGTCGATCCGGCCGAGCGAGCGGAACCGGCCCTCTCCGACGCCCAGCTTGGCGGCCTCCGCGGCGGCGTCCAGCACGCCCCAGCCGGGCTGCCCGACGTGCAGCAGCGGCAGGTCGACGGCGCCGCCGGTCAGCATCCCGAGCGCGGCGAGCGCGACCTCCAGGCCCTTGCGCGGCTCCAGCGTCGCGAGCGTCAGCAGATAGCCGCCGGCTGGCAGGCCCAGCCGCCTGGCCCGCTCGTCGGCGTCCGGGCCGACCCGCAGCACCGCGTCGCTCGCGCCCTCGCCGATGACGTGGACCCGGCTGTCGGGCACCCGCAGGAAGCCGCGCAGGTCCGCGGCGACGGCCTGGGTCGGCACGACGATCGCGTCGGCGGTGCGGGCGGCCCGCTGGCCCATCTCCTGGTGCCAGCGGGCGCCGTGCGGCGTCAGCGTGCGCGGATGGGTCCAGGGGACGGCGTCGTGGATCGTCACCACGAGGGCCGTGCCACGGCGCCGGGGCGGCACCAGCAGCGTCGGGGCGTGCACCACGTCGACGCCGGTCGGCGCCGGGCCGAGGCCGCGGGCCCAGGCCGTCGCCAGCGCCCGGCGGGCCAGCGGCAGCCGCAGCGGGCCGAGCACACCGGGGATCACCGCGTCCTGCGCCACTGGCCCCTGGCTGCCCGGGCGCCGGTCCAGCACCTGGCGGCCGAGCCTGGCCACCGGGCCGTTCGGCGGCGCGGCGCGGCGTTCCGGGCGCCAGGCGCACCAGCCGGTGACCCCGTCACCAGGGGCAGCGGTCCGGGCCAGCGCGGCGGCCAGCTCCGCCGAGTACCGCCCCGTCCCGCCCGGCACTGGCGCCAGTACCTGTTCGACTAGGAAACCCACCCGCACCGGTCGACCCTCCTCAGCGTCGCCTGGCCCGGCCGGGCCGGCCGGAACCAGCACCAGGGGAGTTCTTCGGGCGGTCACCAGCAGCGGTCCTGCGCCCCGCGCCACCCTTGCCAACGGGCTTGCCACCCCCGGCGCCGTTCGCTGTGCTGCCGGGACCCGACCGCTGGCCGGGGGCGTCGGACCCACGCAGCGAGCTGATCCCGGCGTAGACCATCACGGCGCAGGCGAGCGCGCCGACGACGTAGCCCCAGACCCGGTGATGGAAGATCGCAAACAGCGCGCCCAGCCCGAAGATGACCAGCGCGAAGAACAGCACGGTCAGCAGGATGGCGAGCGCTCGCTGGGCGCGCACCTCAGGCCCGCCGACGGGCGTGGGTGAGCACCACGCTGCCGCCGTCGTCGGGGGTCCGCCGGTCGGCGAGCGCGACGAGCGGGGACAGCGGCGCGGCCGCGTTCCAGCCCGCCTTGCCGCCCTTGGCGGACAGCGTCATGTACAGCCACTCGGCCCGCTGGGACCGGAACATGTGCGTCTGGCGCTCCACGTCCAGGCCGGCGGCGTCGAGCAGCTTGGTCAGCGCCTCGGCCGGGTAGGCGTGCTTCACGTGGTAGCGCTCGCGGTGGTGGGCCAGCTTGTCGGGCCAGCGCTCGGCCCGGGTGAGCGCGTCGGCGGACATCACCAGATCACCGCCCGGGCGCAGCACCCGGGCCATCTCGGCGAGCGCGGCGGCTCCGTCGTCGAAGTGTTCGATGGCGCACACCGACATGACGACGTCGAAGGAGCCGTCGGCGAAGGGCAGCGCCAGCGCGTCGCCCTCGACCAGGCCCGGGTGCCCGCGCAGCTTCTGGCCGAACTCGAGCTTGTAGCGGGCCAGGTCGAGGCAGACGGCGCGGGCACCGCGGCGGATCGCCTGGCCGGCCCAGTACCCATCACCGCCGGCGACGTCCAGCAGGGTGCGCCCGGCCAGGTCGCCGGCCCAGCCCAGCAGGGTCCCGACCTCGCGGCGGCGCATCACGTGCACCTGGTGACCGAAGTACGCCAGGGTGTCGTCACGCAGCGAACTCATGGCTCCAGTCTGCCCGCCGCCCCGATCAGCGGCCGTGGCGGGTCGGGTCGCCGCGCCGGGCGGGGCGCACGGCGGCGCGGACCAGGTCGGTAGCGGCGCGGACCAGGACGAGAGCGTCAGGTGACCGGCTGGGGACCGCCAGGCAGGGGGTGGCCCGCGGGGCCCCGGGAGCCCGGTGTGGCGATCCACAGGTAGGTCGGGGCCAGCGACAGGACCGCGCGGACCAGCCTGGCCCGGGCCGGCGCCGGCAGCCGGCCGGGCGCTGTCACCGCGCGCAGGAACCCGCGGGCCGGTCCGCCCGGCGGCAGGTCGGCCTCGGCGTGGAAGGCCTCTGGCGCCAGCAGCACCGGGACGGTGTAGTCCCAGGCTCGCAGCCCGGCCCGGGCGAGCATCCGGCGCAGGCCCGGCCGGGCGCGGTAGCGCTCGTAGTAGTGCTCGCCGCGGCCGGCCACCCGCAGGTACCGGTCGGCCAGGCCCGGCGGCAGCCAGGACAGCAGCGGCAGCCCGTGGTGTGGCTCCATGATCCCGAGGCGGTTGCCCAGCCCGAGGTAGGCGACCCCGTCCTCGGCCAGCACCCGGCGCACCTCGGCGAACAGCATGTCCGCGTCGACCACGTGCTCGTAGATGTGGTTCAGCACGACGACGTCCACGCTGCCGTCGGCCAGTGGCAGCGCCAGGCCGTCGGCCTGGATGAACCTGGCCCGGCGGGCGAACCGGGCCCTGGCCCGGCGCAGCCCGGCCGAGTCGATGTCGACGCCGGTCACCTCGGCTCCGGCCGCGGCGAGCTCGTCGCAGATGAACCCGGCGGAGCAGCCAATGTCCAGCACGCGCAGCCCGGCCAGCGCCGGCGCCCCCTCGACGTCGCGCCCGAGGAAGTGCGCGAGCACGGCGATGAGCTTGCGGGCCTTGCGCCGCCGGGTGAACTCGTCCAGCGACCGCGGCTCCAGCTCGGAGTAGGCCAGCTGGCGCCCGCGCTTCGGGGCGTCCCGTCCCTGCGACGCCCGCGCCTCTCGCCCGCGCGGGACCCAGGCGCCCGTCCGTGTCCTGGCTCGACGGGTTCGCGCCCGCCCCGCCGACGCACTACGTGTCGATGCTCTCACAATCGGTGAGAGTACGAAGCGCTCTCAAACGCTTACCTATTGCACTCGAACGGCACCCATCAGGACGTCGAGATACCGATCCCAGCCGCCGGCCGTGTCCGGAGGCCGGACCTTCGCCGCCAGCGCGGCCAGCACGCCCGGCTCGTAGAGCCGGCGCAGGGCGGCGGCCAGCGCGGCCGGGTCGTCCGGTGCCACCAACAGGCCATCGACGCCGTCGGCGACCGCCGCCGGGAGGGTGCCGACGGTCGTCGCGACAACCGGCAGGCCGTGCAGGTGCGCGAGGTCGACGTTCTGCGACGCGGTCCCGGCCCGGTACGGCAGCACCAGCGCGTCGGCTGCGGCGAACAGGCCCGGAACCTCGGCCGCGTCGACGTAGCCGGGCCGCAGCTCGACCCGGTCGGCCAGGCCCAGCTCGACGACCAGTGCCCGGGTCCGCTCCGCGCCGCCCCAGAACTCGCCGGCGACGGTCAGCGCGACACCGTCGGGCCCGTCCGCCAGCGCCCGCAGCAGCACGTCCAGGCCCTTGTAGGGCCGGACCAGACCGAAGAACAGCAACCGGCGCCTCGGCTCAACCGGGCGGGCGCCGGGACTGGACTCGGCCGGGTGGACCCGACGGGTCTCCGCTGCCCACAGGTGCGGCGCCATCGCGGCGACCCGGACGGGTGCGGTGGTCAGCGTCGCGGCACGGGAGGCCTCGGCCTCGGTGTGGACCAGGACGGCGTCGGCGCGGCGCAGCACGGCCCGGGTCAGCGGCTCGTCGACGGCCCGGCGCTCGTGCGGCAGCACGTTGTGGCAGAGCGCGACCACCGCGGGCGAGCCGGCCCGGCCGCCCCGCGCGCCGAGGCCGGTCAGGATGCCCAGGTATGCCGGTGCCTGGATCGGGGTGACCACCACGAGGACGACGACGTCGGCCTCGGCCCGCAGCCGGCGGCCCAGCCGGACCCAGCCGTCGGGCCGCCGCCACGACAGCGGGTACCGGGTCGGCGCGAACGGCTCCATCTCGGGCGCCTCGACCCGCTGCTGGCCCGGGTAGAGCCGCGCCGGGTACTGCGCCGACCAGGACGCGACCCGTACGTCATGGCCCCGGGCCGCCAGCCGGTGGGCCAGCTCGGTGGTGTGCTGGGCGATCCCGCCCTTGTACGGGTGGGTCGGCCCGATGATCGTGATCCGCCGCCGGGCCGGGCCGGGCCGGGCGGCCGGGCCGCTCCCGGCCGGGCCCGTCCCGTCAGTTGCTGCCACGGGAGCGGGCGACCAGGTCGCCGATCAGCGCGAGTACCGCGATCTGGAAGCCGACCAGGATCGCCAGCACCGTCGACGTGGTGACGTGGAAGTTGTAGCGGATGACGTCATAGATGAGCTTCACGAAGCCGAGGCCCATGATCCACAACGCGACCGGCATCAGCACCTTGATCGGGTCAAAGTACATCACCATCCGCAGGACCTGCAGGATGTAGCGACGCGCGTCCTTGAACGGGTGGAACTTCGACTTCCCGGCCCGCTTCGCGTAGTCGACCGGGATGTAGTCGACCGGGTGCTGGTTGGACAGGAACGCCATTGTGATCGTCGTGACGCAGGAGAACCCGGGTGGCAGCAGCCGCAGGTAGGGCAGCGAGACCTCGCGCCGGAACGCCCGCAGGCCCGAGTTCAGGTCCGGGATCCTCATCCCGGCCAGCCGGGAGGCGACCATGCGGATGAACCACTTCGCCGGCACCCGGGCCCATTTGTGGGTGCCCTCCTCGGTCTTGCGGGCGCCCACGACCTGGTCGACGTCCGGGTTGTCGTCGAGGTACTTGACGAACTCCGGGATGCGCTCGTTCGGATAGGTCATGTCCGCGTCGGTCCAGACGACGATCTGGCCGCGCGCCTCCTGGGTGCCGATCCGCCGGGCCGTACCCGAGCCACCGTTGCGGCGGAACGGCATCAGCCGCATCTTCGGGAACCTGGGCACGACCTCGTGCAGTACCGCCAGCGTGCCGTCGGTGGACTTGTCGTCGATCACCAGCAGCTCGTAGCTGTACCGGCTCGCGTCCATCGCCGCGGTGATCCGCTCGAGCTCCAGGACGACGTGGTCCTGCTCGTTGTAGCAGGGCAGCACGACCGTGACGTACGGCGCGTCGCGCTGGATCGAGAACTGCTCGTCGCCGCCGGGCTTGGTGATCAGAGACATGTCCGATGGCTGCGGCTGGCGGATTGCGCTGACACTCACGTCGGTCTGACTCCCGGTCGCATGTGGAACTGTGCCGCCTGCGCCCTGCGAGGCCTGGTGCGGCGCCCTGCCCGCAGCGGGCCCCGGACGGCCGAACCCCGGCCCCGGCTTCAGCCGGCCCGGCCGGCAGGTGGCCCCGGGTGGCCCAAGCGAACTTGTGGCACAGACGAACTCTGGCACGCGCGTGGCGGTGGCCCCTGCAGCGTGACACGGTGTGAGGCGACTCAGGACGTTGGGCGGTCCGTGAACACGCTATGGCCTAGTTAGCGCAACGCAGTGTAGTCGACGTGTGGCCGTCTCGCGGTCGCGCCAGGTCACCCGGCCCCGGTGAGCCGGGCCGCCATCCCGGCGCCTACTGTGGAAAGGTGGGTGCGTTCAGGAGTGATCTACGCGAGTACGTCCAGCACGTCCGGTCCCTGTACGGGGGCCGCGAGACCTCGGCGACCGCGTTCGTCACGGGGCTGCGCTACCCGCTGGCCTACGGCAAGCCGATCTGGACCGGCTCACGCACCATCATCGAGGGCCACGAGCGGTTCGAGTTCAGGCCCGGCGACGGGGTGCTGCGCGTCGGCCTCGGGTCGTTCGGCCTGTCCAGCAAGCACGACGCCTCGGTGGTGCGGGTGCACCCGGAGGGCCGGCTGCGCTGCGAGGGCGTCGTGTCGATGCAGCGCGGCGTGCGGGTCGTCGTCGACTCGGGCCTGCTGCAGATCGGGCACGGCACGAACATCAACGGCTTCGCCAAGATCCTGGTCCGGGACCGGGTGTCGATCGGCGAGCACTGCACGATCTCGTGGAACACCCAGCTCATGGACAACGACTTCCACCCGATCGTCGTCGACGGGGTGCCGCAGCCGCAGAGCGCGCCGATCGTCATCGAGGACCATGTCTGGATCGGGGCCGGCGCGATCGTGCTGAAGGGCGTGACGATCGGCGAGGGCGCCATCGTCGCCGCCGGCGCGATCGTGACCAGGGACGTCCCGGCCAAGACCATCGTCGCCGGCTCGCCCGCGAAGGGAGTCGGCACCGCCGACGCCTGGAACTGAGCCCAGCTGACGCGGCACCCCGGGACGTTGCGTGCTCATAGGGCGGATCGGGTGACAACAGGCGAGGTCAACGGGCTGCCGCGCCCCTACGATGGCAAGCGTCCGTCGTCTCGGGGGTCTTCAGCGTGTCCGCAGTCGTGACAGTCCGCCGGCAGGAGATCACGGTCGCCCGCGCGCTGCTGCGGCCCGAGATCCGGCTGCGCCCGTGGCGGGTGCTGCGCCGGGTGCCGACGCCCATCTGGCTGATCACGGTGCTGTTCACGCTGCTGCTGAGCAGCTGGTCGGTACTGGTCCCGCATTACCACGCGCCCGACGAGCCGCATCACGTCGACGCCGTGATGCGGCTGGCCGAGGGCAAGGGCTGGCCACCCGTCGGGCACGCCACGGTCTCCCCGGAGACGACCGGCTCGCTCGCCGCGGCCCCTGTCGGCACCCGGGCCAAGCCCTACCTACTGATCCCCGGTCCGTTCAGCAAGGCCGAAGCCACCCCGCGCGCCGACCGGCCCGAATGGCGCGAGCTGCCCAAGGCCGGCCAGCCGCAGCCCGACGTGCAGCAGATGATGCAGCACCCGCCGCTTTACTACCTGGTCGGCGCCGGCCTGCTCAAGGCGCTGCCCGGCGCCCCGCAGGACCTCCGCTTCGACCTGGTCATCGGGCTGCTGCGGCTGATGAGCGTGCTCATGGTGGCCCCGCTTCCGCTCCTGGCCTGGGCCTGCGCCGACCGGCTGACCGAGAGCCGGGCGGGCAGCCGGGTCGCCGCGCTGGTGCCACTGGGCATCCCGATGCTCACCCACGTCGGGTCGAGCGTGAACAACGACGCCCTGCTGGTCCTGACCGGATCACTCGCGACGCTCGCGATCTGCTTCGTGCTACGCGGCGACACATCCAACCGCACCGGCCTGTGGACCGGGCTGTTCATCGGCCTGGCGATGTTCTCGAAGTCGCTCGGGGTGGTGTTCGTCCCGCTGGCGGTGGCCGCCTACCTGCTGGCCTGGCGGCGCGCCCGGCAGGCGACCGCCCGCACTCAGGAGCTCGCGCCCGGCTCGGACGCCGCCGCGGCACCGGCGGCCGGGCGGGCCGCCGCGGTGGCTGACACGCCGTTCCTGCTCGCCGATGCCGCGACCGACCCGACTGTGCCCGCCAGGACCGCTCGGTTCCCCTGGTGGCCACTGGTGCTCGGCTCACTCGCCGCGCTCGCGGCCGGTGCCTGGTGGTTCGTCGTCAACCTGGTGCGCTACCACACGTTCCAGCCGTCGACGCCGGGCTTCGTCCCCGGCACGAAGCTGTCCGGCTGGGCCGAGTTCACCGACGTGCTCGTCAACGGGACGATCCTGCGGTGGTGGGGCGACTTCGGCTGGTTCGAGGTCAACGTCCCCGAGCTCGCGGCGCGGGTCGGCACCGCGCTCGTCGCCGTCCTGGTAGCCGTGGCCGTCGTCCAGGCACGCCGGCCGGACCGCCGGACCGACCTGCTCTGCATGCTGTGGCCGACGGTGGGGCTGTTCGCCCTGATGACGCTGCAGTCCGCGCTGCACTTCCACCAGACGTTCTACGTCTCAGGCGTCTCCGGTCGCTACCTGTTCGCCGGGCTCGCCGCGCTCAGCGTCGTCATCGGCGCGGGCGCCGCGTCCCTGGGGCGGTTCACCCGGTTCACCCCGCCGCTGGTGCTCGCCGCGGCCATCGTCATGCAGGCGCTGGCGGTTCGGGCCGTCTTCCCACGCTGGTGGGAGGGCCCGAAGGGCAGCCTACGGACCGGGCTGGACGGAATGCTCACCTGGTCGCCGTGGCCGGTGGCCGCGGTCGAGATCGTCTTCGGGCTGCTGGCGCTGGGCATCGTCGTCACCGTCGGCTGGGCCGTCGTCTTCGCGGCCCGCCCCGACCCGCGCGACCCCGGCGAGCCGGCCGCCGCGGGCGGAGTCCCGCTCGGCGACCTGATCGCCGGCCACGCCGGCGACCCGAGCGGTTACGACTGGTTCAGCGCGGGTCACCACCACCCGTCCGGCAACGGCACCGACCCGGCCGCCACCCGGAAAGCCGGTTCCACGCCGACCGCCGGGGCCGCGCCAACAGCCGGTTCCACGCCGTCGGTCGGGGCCACGCCATCAGTCGGGGCAACCCCGACGACGGGCACCGGGACGGGACCGGTGCCGCCCGGCGAGCCAGCCGCACCCCGTACACCTGGCGCGCACCGGCACCGACGCGGCTGAGCCGCCCGCTGCCCCTCGAGCGGCGACGCACCGGACGGGGAACCAGCGCGCGCCAGGGCACCCGGGCCAGGTCGCGCAGAGCCCGCCCGTCGAGTCATCCCTGCCGGTCGTCGCCCCTGGCCTTTCTCAGCCACCCGGCAGGACTCGGCGCCTGGCCCGCCCCCAGGTGGGTCGTGAGGCCACCGACTCCTGCCTGATGGTCACGGATCCGCCCAGGGCGCGCGGGGTAGCCGGCCAACTCCAGCTGGAGCGCAAACTGGAACTACTTTCAGCAACTGACCGGTGGCGGTACGACGTCAGGAGCCGGGTCGCAGACTGAGGACCTGTCGGGAGAGGTCTGCCGGCTCGGTCGGGGGGGTCCGTGCGCCGCAACCAGCGCCAGGCGCTCGCCGTCCCGGCGGCACCCGCCCAGCCGCCGTCCCACGGCACGGCCGCGACCGCCGGGAACGCTTCGACCGAGCGGGGCTCGACCGAGCACGCCCGGGCCGGGAACGGCACGCCTGGGAGCGTCGCGGTCGAGAAGGTCACCGCCGGGGCGAAGGTCGACGCCACCGCGGCCAAGGCTCAACTCGCTCGCACGGCCGAGCCTCCCGCCAAGCCCACCGCGGCCGCGCCCGGCGAGGTGGCGGCGCCGCAGACCGCCGCGCACGCCGCCCTCGGGCTCACCGCGCCGCGCCGCGCGCCCATCCTGGCCCAGCCGGCGCCGGCTCTGCCGCAACAGCTCACGCTCCCGACGAATCCGACGTACCCACTCGGAGCCGTCGCCGCCGAGCCACTGGCCCCGGACGACCCGGAGCAGCTCGGCGACTACCAGCTGGTCGGCCGGCTCGGTGAGGGCGGCATGGGCACCGTCTACCTGGGCGTCGCGGGGGCGGGCACGGCGATCGGGCCGCACGGCCTCGAAGGCGAGCTGCGGCTGGTCGCGATCAAGATGATCAGGGCCGACCTGGCGCGGCTGCCCGAGTTCCGGGCCCGGTTCCTGCGCGAGGCTGACGTGGCCCGGCGGGTCTCCCGGTTCTGCACCGCCGAGGTGCTGGAGGTCGTCGACCCGCCGAACGGCCCGCCCTACCTGGTGACCGAGTACATCGACGGCCTGACGCTGACCCGGGCCGTGCTGGCCGGCGGCCCGCTGCGCACCGGCGACCTGGAGCGGCTGGCGGTCAGCGTCGCCGCCGCGCTGACCGCGATCCACGGAGCCGGGCTCGTCCACCGCGACCTCAAGCCGTCGAACGTGATCCTTTCCGCGCTCGGCCCGCGGGTCATCGACTTCGGCATCGCCCAGGCGACCGACGCGCACGGGGTGCTCAGCCACGACATCCAGCGCATCGGCACCCCGGCGTTCATGGCGCCCGAGCAGGCGAACGGCCAGCCGGTCACGGCCGCGGCGGACATCTTCGCCTGGGGTGGGCTGATGACCTACGCGGGCACCGGGGTGCTGCCCTTCGGTGACGGGCCGACGCCGGTGCAGCTGTACCGGGTGGTGCACACCGAGCCGAACCTGGACGGGCTCGGACCGGCGCTGCGACCGATCGTCACGCACGCGATGCGCAAGGACCCGGCCGACCGGCCCACCGCCCAGGAGCTGTTCCTCCAGCTCGTCGGCATGGGCCCGCAGACCCATCTCGATCCGGTGGTCAGCCACGCGATCCGCTCCGGGGCGCTGCCCGGGGCCGCCACGGCCCTGGTGGACACCGACCCACATCCGCATTCCGACTCCGGGGACGCCTCGGCCGGACCGGCCGTCGCCACCGGCGCCGCCGAGCCGGCCGCGGCGAGGCCCGAGTCGGCCAGCAGCCAGGCCGCGCACCTCGCGGCCGCCCTGCGGGCCCTGATCCGCCCACGCGTCGACGGCGAGCCGGTCCCGCCCGCCGCCGCGACCGCCGCCGCCAAGGCACGCCGCACCTGGCGCGACGGGCTGCGGCACGCGTCGCTGCTGGTGACACCGCTGCTCGCGGTGCTGCTGATCGGGGTGATGATCCCGATCGTCCTGCTGCGCGGGCCCGCGCAGAGCCCCACTCCCGCGTCGGTCGCGACCGACGTCGCCGCCGCCGCCGACCGGGTCCGCTCGACCGACGCCACGCTCGCCGACGCGCTGAGCCTCGCCGCGTTCCGGATCAGCCCGGCCCCGGCGGCCCGCGCCGGCCTGCGCACCTCGTTCGCGGCCCTTGCCGCGACCTCGCTGACCGGGCACACGGGCGCCGTACTCGGGGTGGCCGTCAGCCCCGATGGCAGGCTTGCCGCGACGACGTCGGCCGACGGCAGCATCCGTCTCTGGAACGTCCGCGACCCCGCGGCCTCCCGCCCGCTCGGGGTGATCGACGAGGATGACGGCTGGGTCACCGCCGCCACGTTCAGCCCGGACGGGAACCTGCTGGCCACCGCCGGCTACAACCGGCTCGCGACGCTGTGGGACGTCAGCGACCCGGCCCAGCCCAGCAAGGTCGCCAGTCTGGCCGGCCACGACGGCTACGTCACCTCGGTGGCGTTCAGCCCGGACGGGAACCTGCTGGCCACCGCCGGCTACGACGACACCGCGCGGATCTGGAACGTCGTCGACCCCACCAACCCGGTTCAGCTCGCCGTGCTCACCGGCCACACCGGCTGGGTCCGGCAGGTGGCGTTCAGCCCCGACGGCCGGCTGCTCGCCACGGCGAGCACCGACCACACGGCCAGGCTCTGGGACCTCGGCGACCCGAGCGGCCCGGCACTCCTGGCCACCCTGACCGGTCACACCGACTACGTCTGGGCGCTCGCGTTCAGCCCCGACAGCCGCGAGCTCGCCACCGCCGGCTATGACGGCACGGCACGGCTCTGGGACGTCACCGAACCGGCCCATCCGCGGGCCGTCGCGACCATCCCGGCCGGCCCGCGCTGGGTGCTGGCGGTCGCGTTCAGCCCCGACGGCCGCAGCCTCGCGACCGCCGGCCGCGACGACACCGTCCATCTCTGGGACCTCACGGCTCCCGGCCAGCCCACCGCCGCCGGCGTCCTGGGCGGCCACACCGACTGGGTCGAGTCGGTCGTGTTCACCCCGGACGGCCAGTCGCTGCTCACCGGCTCCGCCGACCGCACGGCCCGGCTGACCCCGCTGTCCGACGACGCGCTGACCGCCGTCGCCTGCCGCGACCGGTCCCACCAGCTCAACTCGACCCAGTGGCAGCGATACGTCCCCGAGATCCCCTACCGGCCCGCCTGCTGACGGGCCCGTCACGGCCCTCGGCCGGCGAGCTGCCTACGCTCGGCGCATGACGCGACGTTCGTCTGAAGCGGCCCTTGCACCTGGCCCAGCCCGTTCGTCCGACGCGGCCCGTTCGCCGGACCCCGCACGCGTCGAGGACGTGCACGAGCTGGCGATGGGCATGCCCCACGTCAAGGTCGAGCACGGCGGCGGCGAGAACCCGGTCTACCAGGTCGGCGGCAAGTCGTTCGTCTTCTTCCGCGCCCCGCGGCCGGACGCTGTCGACCCGTCCACCGGCGAGCGGTACCAAGACGTGATCATCTTCTGGGTCGGCTCCGAGGCGGACAAGCAGGCCCTGGTGGGCGACACGGCGTCACCGTTCTTCACGACCCCGCACTTCGACGGGCATCTCTCGGTGCTCGTCCAGGCCTCGCGACTGGCCGAGCTGCCCTACGCGGAGCTCGCCGAGGTGGTCCAGGACGCCTGGCTCGCCCGCGCGTCCCCGCGCCGCGCCGCCGCCTGGCTGGCCACCGCCACCGCACCGCCCACGACGCCGCCGTCCGCCCCGTCGGCGCCGGTCATCAGCGCCGAGATCGTGGCCGAGGTGGAGGCGGAGGTCGCGCGGGCGCACGCCAAGCATGGGGCGAGGTCGATCCTGAACCCGGCGATGCCGGACGCCGTGCGACTGCCGGTGCTCGTCGAGGAGGTCGGCGAGGTCGCCAAGGCGATGCTCGAGAACGCCGACCCAGCCGAACTGCGGGCTGAGCTGATCCAGGTCGCCGCCGTCGCCCTCACCTGGTTGGAGGCGCTGCGCACCTCCGACGGAGCCGGGCGCCTGCGCTACCGCCCCGCCAACAAGCCTCCGTACCAGGAGACCGGCCCGCCTCGCGACCAGCTCACCCAGCCGCGCCCCAGGCGGAGGTCTCGCCCCGCTCTGTGATGTCCCCGCGAGCGCGCCCCAGAGGAGCGTGCGTGCCGAGCCGCCCAGAACGTCCCAGTCCTGCCCAGTGGTCGTCGATTCTGGCCGTCTCCCAGTCATCAGGCATGACTCGACGCCCAGTTACCCCACGCCCTCTTGGTGATCACGCTGGTTCCAGCGACCAGCAGCCGCCGAAGATCCGCGCTCGGGCAATGGAGACCTGGCGTGGCCGACGCGCCTGAAGATCCGGGGATTGTGGCTCAGGACGGCCGGTCCGGGTTGTGGTTGCGGCCGGCGGCGCGGTGGCGGGGCTCGTGGCGCTCCTGGTTCGACGCGGCGGGCATCCGGCGGCGGCGTGGGACGCCGGAGCGGTCGAAAAGCTGAGGCTGGCCGGCAGCCCCCGGCTCGGCTGGCTTGCCGGGCTGGACAGCTGAACCGGGCGGGATCGACTGGCCCGCCGCGATGGGCTGGCCCGACTGGATCGGCGCCGCGGGCGCCTGGGCCGGCCCGGTGCCGGCCGTCGCCGGCGGCGCGCCAGCCGGTGCCGGGCCTGCCGGGGCCGCTCCTGCCGCCGACGGGCCTGACCTCGACCCGCCCGGCGATGGGGCGGACGGCGCCGGAGGGGCTGCCTTCGTCGAGACCGTCGGCGGGACCGACGCAGCGGCCGCCACTACTTCAAAAGGGGGCAGCATCGCCGGCGCCGGCGGCAGCAGGACCGCGCCCGTTCCCGGCCCGGGAAGGCCGGACGCCGAGTTGGACGCAGCCGCGGGCGGCGTTGGATGGCCCGAGTCCGGGGCCGGTGCGGCCGCGTCTCGCGCCGTGGGCCGGCGCGACCGCCGCGCCGGCTCCGGCATCTCAGGCGCCTTCCGCGATGGCGCCGCCGACGTACGAGTGGGCGTCCACAGGCGGCCGGCCTGTTCGCCCCGGCCGCCGCTGAGCAGATCGGGCTGTGCGGTGGGCTGGTGAAGGCGGTGGCGGCCGCGCAACCGCTCGACGGCCTCGCGACCGGCCTGAGCGCTCCGCGCCGCCGCGTCCGGCCCGGCTGCCAGCGCGGCGGCCGCGCCGTCGCCGGCGGCGGTCTGGCTGACACCTCGCTGGCCGGCACCGCTGCGGCCAGCGTCGTACTGACCCGCGTCGCCCAGCCCGCCCGGCTCCTGCGCGGGCCCGGCGCCCCAGCTCGCGATCGGCCCAGCGGCCTCGGCTGGCTCGCGCGGCGCCGGCCCGGCCGGAAGCGCGCGGGGGCCACCGCGGCCCTCCAGCACCCCGGAGACGCCACCACCGCCGCCAGCCGTCAGCGCGAGCCGGCCAGCCCCGCCCGCGGACCCGGGCTCGTCCAGGCCGTCGCGGCGGCGCCGTTCCTCCTCGGCCAGCCGGGCCCTCGCCAGCTCCAGCTTGCTCGGGCCGCGGCGGAACCGGGCCCGCAGCCGGGAGTCGGCCGACCGGGCGGCGGCGACCAGGCGCGGTTCCTCCAGCCGGGCGTTCAGGGCGTCGGCCGTCGTCGCCCGTTCGTCGGCCAGGGCCCGTTCCAGCTCGGCGATCCGGTCGGACTTCTCGATGTCGATCGCGATCAGCCGCAGCCGTTCGGCGTCGAGCCGCGAGACGTCCCGGTGGTGCGACTGCGCGGCGGCGATCGCATCGTCGCGCTGTGCGACGACCCGCAGGTACAGGTCGAGCCGGTTACGTTCCAGCCGGGCCAGCAGCGGGTTCGACACCCAGGGCGCGAGCAGATCGGCGATCCGGGCCGCGTAAGGCGCCCGCCGGTCGACGATGATCCCCAGGCCGAAGATCGGCGCGACGGTGAAGAACCGCAGCTCCGGGTGGCCGGCGACGAACTGCTCGACGGCCGAGCGCACCCCGTTGCGCGGGCCGCCCTCGGCGAGCGCCCAGGCGTAGGCGCCGTCGCCGCGCAGGCCCCGGCCGGGAACGGCGTCGTCCCGGTCAAGGGTGACGCCCCCGTCCCAGGTGAAGGGCTGCCGGTCGGCGGCGGTGAGCCGGTCCGGTGACGTGTAACGGTCGCGCCAGCCGGTGGGCCAGCCGACGTCGTGCAGCAGGATCAACGGGAAGCTGGCCCGGCCGAACTCGTGGACCGCGTCGGCCACGGCCGCGAGCGTCCGGGTCACGGTGGCGAAGTTGGCGTCGCCGTCGATCAGGTAAGCGTCGGTCGGAGTGTGCCCGTCGAGGCCGGCGGCCCCGTACTCACGGACCACCTCGATGTCGAGACCTCGCCCGGCGGCCGGGACCCGGCCGGGCTCCGGGTCGACGACCAGCAGCCGGCCACCACCGCCGGCCCGCAGCAGCTCGACGAGCAGCGCCGTCGTCTGGCCGTGCTCGGTGCCGAGGAGCGCGACGCTGCGGGCGCCGGCCGCGGCCAGCAGCGGCACCCACACCTCGCGCAGGTCGACGACGGAACGCAGCAGCAGCACGGGTCCGTCCGGTCCGACCGCGGGGTCGTGCCGCTCGGGCTGGCCCTGCTGGCCGAAGACGGCGAGCTCCCCGGCACCGTCCTCGGCGGCCCTGGCCGCCAGGTCGGCGAAGCTCGCCCGCAGCGCGCCCTCCCCCCGGCCGTCGCTCTTGGCGGCGAGCCCGGCCACCGCGCGCTGGGCCGCGGGGGCCACTGGGGCCTCGGTCGCGAGGACACCGTTTCCCCCGGTCTGGGCGGCGGACGCCGAGCGGACGTAGGGCCGGGCCGACAGCGCGGCCGACGAGATCGGCAGCCGGTCGGGGTCGGCCGCCCGGGCCGTGCCATCGCCGGCGGCTTGGGCCGCGGCATCGCCGGCCGGCGGCGGCTGCTTGGTGCCGGCGGCGTGGGCCGCGCCGTCGCCGGGCGGCGCCTGCGTGGCGCCGGCCGCTTCGGACGGGCGATCCGGGGGCACAGGCCCGGCCGGTCCGCCGGTCGCCGTGTCGCTCACCGCAGGCCTCCCAGCTGTCGCATCACCCGGCGGGCGGCCCGGCGGGGAAGTTGCGGTCCGGCGGCCGGACCCGCGGCGGCGGGTACCGGGGCGGCCACAGGGTCCCCCCGGATCCCCATCCACCCAAATGCGAACTCGACGTCAATCGCGTACGTGCCACCCAGCTCGGGCATGCCCGGCAGATCCAGGTTGTAGACGAGTTGAGGGTCAGCGTCGAGGACTTCGACAAGGTTGGGCTGGAGTATTCGCAGCCCAACCAGCCCCAGGACAACGCCTCGACCACGGCTGGCCAATCCGGCCGATCCGGTCGCGGAGCCGGTGATACTGCGGCCGTTCTGGTTGGATTCGTCCGCCTCCAGCGAGCCGGGGCCCTCGAACGCGGTGATCGTGAACTGGCGCGGCTCGCCGGCACCGACGACGTGGAAGCCGAGGGTCAGCCAGTCCAGCCGCAGCAGGCCGCGCCGGCCGGCCGGGTCGATCCGGACCCGGCGGGCGCCCACGGCGTCGACCCGAAGCCGGACGAGAGACAGCCCGTCCCGCCCGGCGTACGGAGTCGCGGTCGCCTTCGGGCCGCGGGCGAAGTCGCCGCCGATGTCGACGTATACCTCCACGGGACCGGCGGCGGCCGGCGCGGACAGCTCCCTCGGGTCGATGCCCGCCGCCGCGGCGAGTTCGGTGACGAGCGCCAGCGGCCGGTTCGCGATCGCGGCGACGGCGGCCGGCCAGGTCGCCTCGCGCAGCGGCAGCTCGGCCAGGCCGGCGGGGCTCAGGTAGGGCATCCGTCTGATCAGCTCGGCCGGCACGAGGCCCTGGCCGGCCCTGGCCGGCCCTGCCGCCCCGGCCAGCCTCGCTGAACCAGCCAGTCCCGCCGGCCCGGGGGCACCAGCCAACCCCGTGACACCGCCCGCCGCCGAGTCGGCACCCGCCTCGGGGCCACCCAGCCGCTGCTCGTCGCCCGCCGGCCTGCCGGCCGGCTCGTCGCCATCGTGCCGCCAGGCGCCGAAGGCGGCGGCCTCCGCCGTGGTAGGCCGGGCGACGAGCCGGGTGAGCGTGCGCAGCAACGCCAGCCGCGCGCCGTCGCCGCACAGCGACGGAAGCGCGCTGTCCGCGTTGTCCGGGGTCTCCGCCTCCCGGTAGCGCAGCCACTCCCGCTGGAAGGCGCGGGCGCCGTCCTGGACGGAGCCGCGCTGCGCAAGCTGGGTGCGGCTGGCCCGGCCCAGGCCGAGCAGCGGGGTGGACCCCTCGTCGAACGAGATCAGCGCACCGGCGTCGGCCATCGCGACCTGCTCGACGACGGCCGGCGCGCGCAGTAGCTGGCCGGCAAGCCGGGCCGGCTGGCCGGCGGAGGCGAGATACCCCTCCATCCGGTGCCCGGCGAGCCGGTGCGCGTGGACGGCCGGTCCGGTCGCGAGGTAAAGGCCTACCGGGGTGACGTCACGGCCGGTGGCGGCCAGCAGGCGGGCGAGCAGCACCTGGGTGGTGCCGTCCCAGCCGAGGTCGACCAGCACGGCCGGCCCGCGGTCGGGCAGCCGCTCGTCGAGGTAGCGCAGGAACCGCTCGCGCAGCCGCTCGGCGGCCAGCACGATCTCGCCGCGGATCCGGTCGTCGTGACTGAGCGTCTCCAGCAGCTCCTCGAGGATCTCGTCGAGCAGGCCGGCGGGGACGTCCAGCCGGCGGCCGGCCAGCGCCGAGATGCCGGGCACCGTGACGAGGTCCACCCGAAGCCGGCGCAGCAGCGCGCCGACCGTGCCCACGGCACCGCCGCCCGCCGCCGAGGCTCCGGACGCGCTGGGCGGTGGCCCGGTGCCGGCATGGGCGAGGAACGCCCGCAGCTCGGGCGCGGATGCCTCGAAGACGTTGGCCAGCGCGCAGACCTCACGCGAGGCCCACAGCGGGCGAGCGGTCACGCCGGCGTCCCGGCCGGGCCCGGCGAGCAGGCCGGCGACGAACTCCCCCGAGCGCATCAGGCAGAACGCCTCCTCGGCGCCCTGCTCCTGGGTCCGTTCCACGACCCACTCCGCGAACCCGGTGAACACCGGGCCGAACACGGTCGCCCCGGTGTCCCAGAACCGCCGCAGCGCCCGTGGCACCCCGGCCCCCTCGGCCCGGTGCAGCACCCGGGCGCGCAGCGCCGTCAGCCCGAAGTCGCCGTATTCCGGGTCGACCGGGGTGGCGTCGTCCGGATCGCCGAGCAGCCCTTCGGCCGCTAGGGTCGCCCGCAGCCCGGCCGTCGCCTCGCCCCGGTGGATCACCGTGACGTTCGGCGCGGCCGCGGGCCCGACGGCCGGCGGTGTGGCACCGGTGGGGTCGCCCGCCAGGTGCAGCAGCCGGGACGCCGGAGCGCCGGTGGTGGCGGCGACATGCGCGAGCAGGCCGTCGGCCGGTCCGACGCCCACGTCGGCCGAGGTGAACAGCCCGGCGAACGGGATGCCCGCCAGATCCGCCCGGGCGAGCAACCGGTCGAGCTGCGCGGCGGAAAGGCAGGTGTCGGCGACCAGGAAGACCGGGAGGCCCAGCTTGAGCGCGGCCAGCTCGACGATCTCGGCCACGTCGAGGTCGACCCGGTAGACCGCCCGCAGGACGGACAGCTCCACCTCGATCAGGTAGTCGAGCTCGCCCGAGCCCGGCAGCGCGGGACGCAGCAGCGCCCAGATCTCGTCCAGCCGGGGATGTCCGGAGCCCCCCGAGCGGTCGCCACCGCCAGATCCCCCAGGGCCTGTGCCCCCGCGATTCGCCAGGACCTGCTGACGGGCGTGGGCCTCGGCGAGCACCCGCAGGTGCGCGAACTGACCGGCTGTGAGGTCGGGTGGCAGCCGGCCCGCCGCCGCCAGCCGTTCACCCAGTAGCAAGAACGCGTGGGCAGGCTCGGGAACCAGCCGCCATAGCAGGGTCTCGAAGACGTCGACGGACAGTGCGTCCGCGCCGCCGGAGTCCAGGTGCGACCAGGCGTGCCCGAGCCGCGCGTCCCCGAACACCTCGCACCACCCCCGGTCACACGTCACAAAGCCGCGCGACAGCGGGTATCGCCACATCTCGGCAGGCCGGGGCCGGCTCGGCCGAAGCCGGCCGACTCCGGAGGCGCGAAGGTAGCAGGCGCCGGGCCGAACGCGTGGCGGGGCGCGCTGTCGCGCCTCCTCCGGCCAGGGCGGGTCAAGGCGTCGACCGGTGCCGGAGCAGGCGGCCCAGATACTATGAACCGCCTCGCGGAACCCGACGACCGGCGTCAACGGCGACGCGAACAGTTGGGCGCCCATGCGCGGCAGTAGTGCCAGAACAGGAGTGCCAGGCGGGCGCACGGTGCGCCGCCGGGGCACGGCGCGAGGCGGGGTACCGCGATGCGGGTACACGGTGCGAGGCGGGTGCTCGGCGGTGTTCCCCACGAGGTAGCCGAGCTGGTCCCCGGTGCGGTCCGAGCGCGGCGCGTGGGCACGCGACTATCGTCGCCAATTCCGGACGTCACCCGCCTCGGCGGGCACACCCGGGACCATGGCACGATCTGGACAACAACAGGGGCCGTCCGCGCTACGAATGGCGGTCCCAAGGCGACACAGGCCCGGCGACCCCCGGACCGGCGACCGGCCAGGGCCCGATGATCGCCGGTCGGTCCGCGTCGTTCAGGGTCCGACGTCGTACAGGGTCGAGAAGGAGCCGAGCAGTGCAGGTCGCAGGGGCTGGCCCCGCCGCTGGCCAGGGCGGCGCTGCCGGAGCGTCCCCGGCGCCGTCGCCGACCGCGACGATGCCCGAGGCGGACCAGGCAGCGCGTGGCCCATTTGCGCAGCCCGTCCCATCAGCGCCCCAGCCGGGGCCGTCCGAGCCGCCGCGGATGCCGCCGGCGCGCCGGTCCGGCTCCGGGCCGCGGCACGCCGCCCGGACGGCACCCGTAGGCGCCGAGGCGGGCCGCAACCAGGGGGTGCTGGCCCGCAGGTCGCGCGCGCAGAGCCGGGTCCGCTGGGAGCTGCTGCGCAACCTCATCCGCAAGGACCTCAAGGTCAAGTACAAGGGCTCGACCCTCGGCTTCGCCTGGTCGCTGGCCAACCCCTTGCTCCTGCTGGTCGTCTATACGTTCGTGTTCCAGGTTGTGTTCAAGTCGGGCGTGCCGCGGTTCGGCATCTACTTCCTCGCCGGGATGCTGGTCTGGAACGCGTTCGCGGGCAGCGTCGCGTCGGCCTGCGGCAGCGTCATCGGCAACGCGAACCTGGTGAAGAAGGTCCGGTTCCCGCTACCGGTCCTGCCGCTGAGCGCGGTCGGCTTCGCCGCGGTGCACTTCGTGCTGCAGCTGCTGGTGCTGTTCGTGGTGGTGCTGGCGCTCGGCTACCCGCTGCTCGGCGGCGGCCTGGTGCTGCTCATCCCGGCCGGCGCGGTCGCGCTGGTCTTCACGACCGGCATGTCGATGCTCGTCTCCGCGCTGTCGGTCCGGTTCAAGGACACGCCGCACCTCATCGAGGTGGCGCTGATGGCCTGGGTCTGGGCGAACCCGATGGTCTACGCGTTCGGGCTGATCCAGAACCGGCTGCACGAGTACACCTGGGTGTACCTGCTCAACCCGATGGCCGTCGTCGTCGCCACCTTCCAACGGGCGATCTACGTCAACGACATCTCCATCACGCGTGCGGACGGTACGACGTCGAATGTCCTCGCTGACCCGGGCTACCTCTACTACCTCAAGCACCTGGGCATCGCCGGGCTGATCTCGCTGGCTGTGCTGGCGCTCGGGATCTGGGTTTTCCGCAAGCTGCAGGCCGACTTCGCCGAGGATCTCTAGTGCCCCAGACCTCCCCCACGCACGCGCCCCCCGGCCACGGGCCCACCCCGGCCGGCCGGGCGGCCGGTGCCGGCACCGCGAGCGTCAGTGCCGGCGTGCTGCCGGCCGGCGGCCCGGCCGCTCGCGGCGGCATCGCCGCGGGCGGCCCGGTGGTGATCCGCGCGACCGGCGTCAGCAAGAAGTTCGTCTCCTACCACAAGCGGGCGACGAGCCTGAAGGAGATGTTCGTCCGCCGGGGCGGCCTGTCCGGCGAGGACTTCTGGGCCCTGCGCGACATCAACATCGAGATCCCCCGCGGCCAGACGGTGGGGCTGGCCGGCGCGAACGGCTCGGGCAAGTCGACGACGCTCAAGGTGCTCGCCGGCATCCTGCGCCCGACCGGCGGCAAGGTCGAGGTCAACGGGCGGATCGCCTCGCTGCTGGAGCTCGGCGCCGGCTTCAACGGCGAGCTGACCGGCCGGGAGAACGTCTACCTGAACGCGGCCCTGCTCGGCCTGACCAAGCGGGAGACCGACAAGCTGTTCGACGCGATCGTCGACTTCGCCGAGCTGCGCCACAAGATCGACGACGAGGTGAAGCACTACTCGTCCGGCCAGTACGTCCGGCTCGGCTTCGCCGTCGCGGTGCACGTCGACCCGGACATCCTGCTCGTCGACGAGGTCCTCGCCGTCGGGGACGAGGCCTTCCAGCGCAAGTGCCTCGCCAAGATCGAGGAGTTCCGCCAGCAGGGCCGCACGATCCTGTTCGTGACGCACTCGCTCGACCTGATCGAGAACATGTGCGACCGGGTGATCGTGCTGGAGTCGGGCAAGATCATCCACGACGGTGCGCCGGCCGTCGGCACCAAGCTGCTGCGCCAGCGGCTGGGCAGCTCGCCGACCGAGGGCGAGGGCGCCTTCAGCCAGGCGACCGTCCGGCCGGAGACGATCGGCTACAGCGACGCGCCGGGCGGCCCGCCGAAGATGTCCTTCGAGCCGGGCGAGTCGCTCACGATCACCGTCGGGCTCGAGATCGACGAGAGCCACCCCGAGCGGGTCGCCGTGCGCTGCGTCGCGGTCGGCCCCCAGGAACTGCCGATCTGGGTGATGCAGACCCCGCCGGGTGGCGTCCAGATCAGCCCGGGCTTCTCGCTGCTGGACTTCACCATCGACGCGCTGCCGACCCTGCTCGGTGCCTTCGCCGTCCGGGTGGAGGTGGCCGACGCGGCGACCGGTAAGCCGATCACCGAACGCCGTTTCCACGACCTGTTCGGGGTCCACGGCTCCCACGGCGAAGGCCTTGTGAAGGTCGACTACGAGGCGAGGCTCCGCGCATGACCGTGCAACCTGTTGGGGTGCACCCGCTCGAGGTCGCATCCCTGTCCAAGGACGCGCCCGAGGGACCGGCGCCCGCGCTCGGCGGCACGGACGGCGGCGGTCCCGCCGGTGGCTGGGGCGACCGGCCGCTGGCGACGATCGTCATCGTCAACTGGAACGGCGCCCACCTGCTGCCGCCGTGCCTGGACGCGGTAGCCAAGCAGAACACCGCCTTCGGGTTCCAGACCTGGGTGGTGGACAACGCCTCGTCCGATCACTCCCGGGCGCTGCTCGCCGAGCACTACCCGTGGGTACGGGTGATCGAGTCGCCGAAGAACCTCGGCTTCGCCGGCGGCAACAACCTGGCGCTGCGCCAGGTCAACACCACCTTCGCGGTGCTGCTGAACAACGACGCGGTACCCGAGGTGGACTGGCTGGCCAACCTGCTCGACCCGTTCGAGCAGCCCGGCGGTGAGAAGCTCGGCGCGGTCACCGGGAAGGTCGTCTTCCTGCCCCGCTTCCTGCGGCTGCGCCTGGAGACGCCGACCTTCTCCCCGGGCCCGCACGACTCGCGATCGCTCGGCGTCCGGATCTCCTCGGTCACCGTCAACGGTCGGGACGTGCTGCGGGAGGTGCTCTGGGAGCGGCTCACGTTCGGCGCCGAGGGCCCGCCGAACGCGCCGTTCTTCTGGACCCGCGGGTCCGGTGAGCTGCTGGTTCCGGTCCCCGACGACGGCCCGGTGACGCTCGGCCTGACCTGGGCCGCCGAGGCCGCGAAGACCGTCGTCGTCAGCTGGGACGGCCACGCCGGCCCGGCCGACGGCGGCCCCGGCTGGGCGGCGGCCGACGGCGGCGCCGCCCGCTTCGCCGCGCTGCCCGTCGCGGGCACCGAGCCGAACACCGTCTCGGTGACCATCGACGCCACGTCGCCGCGCGTCGACGTCATCAACAACGTCGGCGGGATCGTGCTGCGCGACGGCTACGGCGCCGACCGGGGCTACCAGGAGGTCGACGCCGGCCAGTTCGCCAACCCGGAGGAGGTCTTCACCGCCTGCGGGAACGGGATGGCGATGCGCGCCGCGCTCGGCCATGACCTCGGCTGGTTCGACGACGACTTCTTCCTCTACTACGAGGACACCGACCTGTCCTGGCGGATCCGGTCCCGTGGGTACAGCATCCGGTACGTTCCCGGCGCCGTGTTGCGCCACGTCCACTCCGCGTCGAGCGTCGAGTGGTCGCCGCTGTTCGTGTTCCACACCGACCGCAACCGGCTGCTCATGCTGACCAAGGACGCGACCCTGCCCCTCGCGGTTTCCGCGGTGGCCCGCTACCCGCTGACCACGGCGTCGATCGCGCTCCGCACGGCGCGCCAGGGCTGGGCGGCCCGCAGCCGTCCGGCCGTCCGGCCGACGCTGCTGCGGCTGAAGGTGATCGGCTCCTATCTACGGCTGTTCCCGGCGATGGTCACGCGGCGGCGGGAGATCGGCCGCACCGCGAGCGAACGGCGTCGCTCGCTGCAGGACTGGCTGGTGTCACGATGACCGACCGTCCCGACGACCGCGACCGGCCCGAGACGCCCGGCTCGGGCTCCGACGGCGCCACCGGTGACCCGCGCGGCTACAGCCCGGACCGGTTCGGCGCCGCCTCGTTCGACCGGGACCCGCTTCCCCCGGTAACCGACGACTCGATCACTTTCGACCCGCTCGACCCACTGGGACTGAGCCGGCTCGGCCCGCTGGGCCAGTTCGGCCGGCCCGACCCGCTGGACCAGCCCACCCGGCTCGACCCGCTGGACCAGCCCACCCAGCTCGACCCGTTCGCCCGGCCTGAGCAGCTCAACGGGACCGCCTTCGGCCGGCCGGGCCCCGAGGATTTCGGCGTCGAGCTGCCCGGGGCTGCCGGCCTGGACCGCTTCCTGCGCCCAGAGGAGCCTTCGGACCGTCCGGGCCGGCTCAGCCCGCTGGCATCGCTGGAACCGCTGCCACCCCTGTACCCCCGGGAACCCGCGGTCCCGAGTGAGCCGTTCGCCGCCTTCGACGCCACGCCCACGCCACCCGCCGCCACGCCGTCGCCGCTCGCCGACAGCGGGCTCGGCGCGCATCTCCCGCCTTCCCGCCCCGCCCGTGAGCCCGTCGAGGGGTTGGTCATCGACCGCGCCACCGGCCTGCCCGTCGAGCTGCCCGACCGCGCGGCCGAGCCATGGCTCAGCGAAGCGACCTCGGCCGTCGAGGAAGAGCCCGCGCCGGCTGTTGACGCGGCCGACCTCAGGGACACCGACGCCGACCAGGTACTCGACGTCGACCTCAGGGAGCCACCGGACGACCTGCCGCGCTGGGACCCGCTTTCGGACGACCTGCCCGACGAGCTGGCCGCCGGCCTGGCCACCGAGCCGGTGGCGGCCGATCAGCCGCTGCCCCGCCGGCGGCCCGCGTGGTCCGACGGCCGTGGCGCCGACCCGGCCGGAGTCGGCTGGTTCGACGCCAGCCACCCCGGCGCAGGCCCGGTGGGCGCTGGTCGGGTCGAGGCCGACCGGCCCGACGCCGGCGGGCCCGCTGACGCGGTGACGCCCACGTTCACCGAACCGGACACGACCACGGTCTCCCGATCCAGCCTCGCCAGTTTCCGGGCCGGGGTCAGCGCGGCCAGCTCAGGCGGCGCCCGACCCACCGAGAACACTCCGGCAACGCCCAGCCCGGCTAGGCGCACCCCGGTCGAACGCATCCCGGTCGAGCGCGGGCGGCCAGGCGGTGCGAACCCCGCGAACCGCGCCGGCCTGGCAGACAACGAGATCCCGGTGGACGGCGCCGGGCACGCGGGCGTCGCTGACTCCACCGAGAACGACCTCGCCGAGAGTGGCCCCATCGGCGGCGCGGACCCGGTCGACAGCGCGAACCGCACGGCCAGCGCGGGCCAGCCGGACCGGGCCGGTCACTCGCGCAACGCGATGCCGACGGACCCGGCCGCGCCGGTCGACCCCTTTGACGACCTGGTGTTCGAGCCGTTCCCCGCCGAGCCGAGCACGACGTTCCCGGTCGACGACGTCGACCTGCTGGCCGAGCGTTTCCCGGCTCCGGACGCGCTGCCCTCGGCCTCGTACCCCACCTTTGGCCCCCTCGGGGCCAGCCGGGCCTCGGTTGGCCCCGAGGGGCTCCCGTTCGCCGACGACCGCGTGATCGACGCGGACGGCTTCCCCGGCGTGGACCGCGGTTTCCAGCCAGGCACGGCGGCCGAGGCGGAACCGACGCGGGCCGACGCGGGCCGTTCCGCCACCTCCGACACGGATGCGCTCAGCTCGGACGAGGACCAGACGGCACCCGCAGCCGACAACGTCTCGACCGGCTTCGGCGTCCAGACCGTCATGAGCCAAGGCGTCTTCGTCGACCCGGCCGGGGCAGCACCGCCTGTTGAGACCGCCGAGCCCACGGCGGTGCCGCCGGCCGGCAGTGTCACGAACCAGCCCGAGGCCGACGAGCCGGTCGAACCGGCGGCGCCGGCCGCCGAGGAGCCCGTGGCCGAGGCGCCCGCGGCGACCGGCGCGCCCGTGACCGCAGCGCCCGCAGCCGACGTGCAGGTGGCCGAGGCTCCCACGGCCGAGGCGCAGGCCGCCCCAGCGGATCAGACCGGCCACGACGAGGCCGATCCCGAGGACGAGAGCCAGGAGGCGGCCAACCCACGTGGCCCCGTACATCCAGACCGCCCGTCCGACCTGGCCTTCATGACCTACTCGGGCTTCGCGGGGTCCCGGCGTCATGTCGGCTTCCAGGCCGGTTCGCTGCCTGACCCGGCCATCCCCGACCGCGGCGTGCCGAGCCTAGTCACCCCGGAGCCGGCCGCCCCCGAGCTCCCCGACGACGGGCCGCAGGCACCCGAGGAACCGGCGCGACCACTGGCCGCCGCGCCCGAGCCGCGCGTCGAGCCCGCGCCGCCAGTCCAGGCCAAGCCGCCTGTCCAGGCCGCCTCACCGGCGCTGGACGAGCCGCTCGTCGAGGCCAGCTCACTCCCCCAGACCGAGCCGACCGTGCCGGAAGAGTCGGCATCCCAGCCGGACCCGCGGCCCCGGCCCGATGTCGCCGCGCGGCCCGCGGCCTACCGCGAGCCGGAGCCCACCGGGCAGCCGGGGCTGTCCATGGTGCCGTCGGGCCGCCAGGTGCGTGCCGCCGTCTACAACCGGTTCTGGCACTCGATGGGCGGCGGCGAGCGGCACAACGGCATGATCGCCCAGGTCATGGCCGGCGACGGCGCTGACGTCGACATCCTGGGCCATTCCGATGTCGACCTCGCCGAGCTGGGCGCGCACCTTGGCCTGGACCTCTCTGGTTGCCGCTACGTGCGGATCCCGGACCGCGGCGAGGACGACATCTCGGTCCTGTCGGGCGAGTACGACCTGTTCATCAACGGCTCCTACATGAGCCGGATACCGACGCGGTCGCGCAAGGCCGCCTACCTCTGCTTCTTCCCGACGCCGTTCGACCACGACATGGCGGCGTGGCGCAAGGCGGCGGTCCGGTCGGCCGGGCCGCTGCTGCGCGGCGTTCGCCCGGCGGTCGACTTCGGCCTCGGCTGGTACCCGCCGGAAGGCGGACGGGTCCGGCAGTGGCGCTG
The DNA here is from genome assembly GCF_000966285.1 of Pseudofrankia sp. DC12. Lineage (NCBI taxonomy): Bacteria > Bacillati > Actinomycetota > Actinomycetes > Frankiales > Frankiaceae > Pseudofrankia > Pseudofrankia sp. DC12. The sequence goes on along the minus strand of NZ_KQ031391.1, from coordinate 4,500,385 downwards.
GTCGTCCGGCAAGGCGATTCTCTCGATCTCCGCCGGCAGCCGCCGGGCGCTGCGGGCCGAGTTCGGCCGGCCCGGCGCGCCCACCGGCACCCCGCTGCGGATCCTCGCCCCGAACGGCGACACGATCGCCAAGATCGACGTCGGCGCGGAGTTCGTCGGGCATGACATCCCGCTGCCGGAGTCCGAGGTGGGTACCGAGATCACCCTGGTCAGCGAGCCGTTCACCCCCGGCCCGGCGGACGTCCGTGAGCTGGGCATCGCGATCAGCCGGCCGCGGCTGGTGGACGCCCAGGAGAGCCTGCCCGCGAAGGTCGCGCTGCGATTCCCCTGGCTGCTGCGTGACCCGAACGACCTCGCCTGGCTGGACCGCTACGACGTCGTGATGGCGAACTCCGACTTCACCCGCACCTGGATTCGCCGGATGTGGCGCAACGAGGCCGACGTCCTCTACCCGCCGATCCAGGTCGAACGGCTGCGTCCGGCGCCGGTGCGCGAGAAGTCCATCATCACGGTGGGCCGCTTCTTCGCGCCGGGCCTCGGGCATGCCAAGCGCCAGCTGGAGATGGTGCAGTGGTTCGCCGAGCTTCACAACGCGGGCGCACTGCCCGGCTGGACGCTGCACGTCGTCGGCGGCATGGAGGACTCGCAGAAGAACTACGTCGAGCAGGTCCGCGCGGCCGGCGCCGGGCTGCCGATCGAGGTGCACCCGAACGCGCCGCGGCCCGAGGTCGAGCGGCTGCTTTCGACGGCCTCGGTGTTCTGGTCGGCCACCGGCTGGGGCGAGGACGAGCGGCGCAAGCCGTGGACGGCCGAGCACTTCGGGATGACCACGGTCGAGGCGATGGCCGGCGGCTGCGTCCCGGTAGTCATCGACCGGGCCGGCCAGCGGGAGATCGTCCGGCACGGCATCGACGGCTTCCGCTGGACCGAGCCGGAGCAGCTGATGTCGTTCACCCGCCGGCTCGCGGCCGAGGAGGGGCTGCGGTCCCGGCTGGCCGAGGAGGCGGTGGAACGGGCGCAGCTGTTCTCCGACGCCGCGTTCGCCGACCGCTGGCGGACCATCGCCAGCCGTCACCACCTGTACGAAGGCTGACCCGGTGAGCGGCGCGGCCGAGGCGCCACTGCGGGTCGTGCTCGACGGCACCCCGCTGCTGGGCCAGCGGACCGGGGTCGGCCGGTATGTCGAGAACCTGCTCGCGGCACTCGCGGACCTGGTCGGCGACGAGCACCTCGGCCTGGCCTCGGGCACCGGCGCCCTGGCCCACGGTCCGGGCCAGGCGGCCGCCAGCGGCTCGACGACGGCCCGGCCCGACTCGTCCGGCGGCGCCGAGCCGGTAGCCGGGGGGGCGGGCCCGACGCTCGCGGCGCGGGCGGCCAACGGCCGGGCCCCCGGGACGGCCCGGCTCGCCGAGCCGGGCCGTCCCCTGGAGCTCGCCGCCACCGCGTTCACCTGGCGCGGCCTCGCCGGGCTCGCCCAGGCGCTGCCGCCCGGGGTCGCCCCGGCCGCCCGGCGCGCGCCGGCCCGGCTGCTGCAGGACTCCTGGGCCCGCGGCGAACGGCTGCCGGTCGAGCTGTTCACCGGCCGGGCCGACATCGTGCACGCCACCAACTTCGTGCTCCCGCCACTGCGCGGGGCCCGCGGCGTGCTCACCATCCATGACCTGTCCTACCTGCTGACCCCCGACGCGGTCAGCACGGTGTCCGCCCGGTACACCACGCTGGTCCCGCGCGGCCTGCGCCGAGCCGCCGCCGTGATCACCCCGAGTCAGGCGGTCGCCGACGAGGCCATCGCCGCCTACCGGCTGCACCCCGATCTCGTGACGGTGACCCCGCTGGGCGTGGACGGCGCCTGGTTCGACGCTCGGACGCCGTCGCGGGACTGGCTGCGCGCGCACGGGATCCCCGAGCGCTACCTGCTGTTCGTCGGCACCGCCGAGCCGCGCAAGAACCTGACAGCGCTGCTGTCCGCGCTGCGCGGCCTGCACGGCAGCTACCGGGACATCCCACCGCTGCTGCTCGTCGGCCCCGCTGGCTGGGGCCCGGCGCTGGACACCGCCGGTCTGCCCAAAGGGGCTGTGATCACCGCCGGCTACCTGGACCCGGCGGACCTGCGCGCCGTCGTGGCGGGCGCGGCCGCGCTCTGCTTCCCGTCCCGGTACGAAGGGTTCGGCCTGCCGCCGCTGGAGGCCCTGGCCGCCGGCACCCCGGTCGTGGCCGCCGACATCCCAGCGGTGCGTGAGGTGACTGCTCCGGTCGTCGGCCAGGCCGTGCGGCTGGTGCCGCCAGCCGACGTCGACCGCCTCGCCGACGCGCTGCTGGACGTCATCGACCACGGCTACGGCGGCCTCGCGGCCGGCCCGAACGGCCCGGGCGGCTTGGCCGGCCCGCGCGAGGCCGGCCGTGCCCACGCCCGCACGTTCACCTGGCGGCGCACCGCCCGCCTGCACGCCGAGGTGTACCGCCGCGCCGCGCAGTCCTGACCGGGCTCAGTCCGCCGGGACGGCCACCCCGTCGGCGCCCGACGCGGTCAGCGTCGCGGCGACCGAGGGCGGGGCCGGCAGCGAGCCCGCGGCGGTGCCCTGCGTCGGCGCCTCGTCGGCGTGGACGTAGCGGCCGCCGCGCAGCAGCGACGCCGCGGCCGCGATCAGGGTGATGACGATCGCCATCGTGAAGACGACCAGCAGGCCGTGGTGGAACGGCGAGGCGATGAGTGACGGGAAGAACTCCCGGCCGGTCAGGGTGTGCGCGTCGGTCGACGGGATCTTCGCAAGGGTGTCCGAGCCGACCAGGTGCTCGACCGGGTTGTAGCCGAGGAACGCCGCGAACAGGCTCCCCACCGGAGGAAGCGAGCCGACCCGGGCAGCGACGTCCGTGGGCACACCGTGCGACGCGAGGCCGTCGGTGAGCGTCCGCGGCAGCACCTCCGCGAGCCCAGCGATCATCAGCGAGAAGAAGACGCCGATGGACAGCACGTTGCCCGAGCTCATGAACGTCGAGCGCATCCCGGAGGCCGAGCCGCGCATCCCCGCCGGCACCGAGTTCATGATCGCGGTGCTGTTCGGCGCGGCGAACAGCCCGGAGCCGATGCCAATGAGCAGGAGCAGCAGCGCGAACTGCAGATAGTGGAAGTCGGTCGGGATCAGCAGCAGGCCCAGGAAGCCGGCCGCCGACGCGACCAGGCCGCCGGTGGAGAACACCTTCGCGCCGAACCGGTCCGACAGGGCACCCGACACCGGGCCGGCGGCGAGGAAGCCGATCGTCAGCGGCAGCATGTAGATGCCGGCCCACAGCGGGGTCTGCTCGTAGTCGTAGCCGTGCAGCGGCAGCCAGATCCCCTGCAGCCAGATGATCAGCATGAACTGCAGCCCGCCGCGGGCGATCGCCGACAGCAGCAGCGCGATGTTGCCGGCGGCGAACGAGCGGATGCGGAACAGCCGGAGCTGGAACATCGGCTGCTCAGCCCTGTGCTCGATCACCGCGAAGATGCCGAGCACGACGACGCCACCGATCAGCGCGGTGAGCACCTTGGGGTTGGTCCAGCCCATCAGGTGCCCGCCATAGGGCTGGATGCCGTAGGTGACGGCGGCCAGCAGCGCGGTCAGGCCGACGGCGAAGGTCAGGTTGCCCAGCCAGTCGATCTTCGCGGCGGATCGCCGGCCGTTGTCCCGCAGGCTGAGGTAGGCCCAGATGGTGCCGGCGATGCCGATAGGCACGTTCACCCAGAAGATCGCCCGCCAGTTCCACTCGGACAGCACGCCGCCGAGCACCAGGCCGATGAACGAGCCGGCCATGGCGGCGACCTGGTTGATGCCGAGCGCCATGCCGCGCCGGTTCGCCGGAAACGCGTCGGTGATGATCGCGGTCGCGTTGGCGGTCAGCATCGCGCCGCCGACCCCCTGGACGACTCGCATGATGATCAGCCAGAGGGCCGCCTTCGCGCCCGTCCACGGGGTGAGCGCCAGGGCCGCCGAGGCGACGGTGAAGACGGCGAAGCCAGCGTTGTAGATCCGCACCCGGCCGTACATGTCGCCGAGCCGGCCGAGCGAGACGACCAGGACGGCGACCACCACCATGTAGCCCATCAGCATCCACAGCAGGTAGCTGATGTTGCCCGGCTGCAGCGGGTCCAGCCCGATGCCGCGGAAGATCGCCGGTAGCGAGATGATCACGATGGAGGAGTCGATGGTCGCCATCAGAACGCCGACCGTCGTGTTCGACAGCGTGATCATGGCATAGCGCCGGCTCCGGGCGTCGTCCGGGCCGTCGGACGTGGTGGGAACCGGCCTGTCCGGTGAGGCGGGCCTCGCGGTCATCGTGGGTGCGGCTCCCCTCCGGGCCAGTGTCATGGCGTCACGGTGCGCAGGGACCAGCCGTCCCGTCCGAGACTCGACGCCGCCCGCGAGTCCCGGCCGCCCACGGCCGCGCGGGGTTCTCCCCGCCGCGGCCGGCACCTGCCGGCCAGACAGCCGGGCGCCGGCGGACGTCGGTCCGCGGCACCCGGGCTGGTCCCGCGCGCGCAGCCACCGGCGGGCCCGACCGGCCGGTGGCACATGCTTGCTTAACCAAGCTAACAATCCGAGGCGGCCGGCGCTATCCCCGCCAAGCAGGCAACCTGGGCAAACACTCCCAAACAGCGCCCGGCGACTGACGACCAGCTCTTGCCCGGCCGGGCCATGACGCCGCACGCTTCGGTTTCGCCGTCCCCGCGATCGCCGGGAGGGCCAGGCGAGCGGCGGAGGTGACCACGGCATGGCGACGCGGGCCGCGGGCGGGCAGGCGCAGGTGTTATCCGGCAAGGCCGCGATCGTGACCGGGGCCGGGCAGGGAGTAGGGCAGGGAATCGCGCTGGCCCTCGCCGGTGCGGGCGCACGGGTCGCGATCTGCGGGCGCACCGAGGCGACGATCGACGTCACCCGGGCCGAGATCGAGGCCCGGGGCGGCAGCGCGATCGCGGTCCGCTGCGATGTGATGGTTCCCGACGACCTGGGCCGCCTCGTGTCCGAGACCGTCGAGGCGTTCGGAACGGTCGACATCCTGGTCAACTCGGCGATGGCCGTGCCGTCGGGCCCGCTCCTGGAGATCAGCGAGGAGGCCGTCGCGGCGGGCTGGGAGTCCGGCCCGCTCGCCGCCTTGCGGTTGATGCGGCTGTGTCATCCCCACCTGCGCGGCGGGGGCACCATCATCAACGTCTCGTCCAGCGCCTCGGTGAACCCGTCGACGCACAGCCGCGGTGTCTACGCCGCGACGAAGGCGGCGCTGAACGCGCTTTCCCGCGCCGCCGCGAACGAGTGGGGCCCCGACGACATCCGGGTCAACACGATCTTCCCGCTCGCGAGCTCGCCCGCGCTGCGGCGCTTCGCCGAGGAGGAGCCCGACGCGATGGCCGACGTCATCGCCGGTATCCCGCTGCGCCGGCTCGGTGACCAGGAGACCGACATCGGCGCCGCCGCCGTCTTCCTCGCGAGCCCCGCCGCCGGCTACGTCACCGGCGCCATCCTGCCGGTGGACGGCGGTGCGGCCTACGTCCGTTAGGCGGTCGGACGATCACGAGGCGGCGGACGGGGCCAGCGGCTGACGAGGACGGGACCAACGGCGCGGCAGCCACCGGACGACCGGCCGGCCGCCGGCCCGGCGAGGCAGCGGCCAGCGTGGGACGGCGCTGCCCGCGAGGGTCCACAGCGAGCAGGCGAGGCAGCCGAGCCCGAGCGCCGCGCAGAGGGCGAGCAGCCACAGGACGGCGGCCGGCGCGTGGACTCCCGACATCACGAGGGCGGCCACCAGCCGGCGCGCCGGCCGGTGGTGCGCCAGGCTCGGGTACTTGAACGCGAGCTCGCGGGTGAACATCAGTGCCGAGGTGACACCGAGCCCCGCGACGACCAGCACCGTCGGCAGGCCGTGGCGGGCGAACGGCAGCGCGGCCAGGGCGGTGGCGAGCAGGAGCGCGACGATCGGGATCGCCGGGAGCAGGTAACGGGCGAACCACATGCCACCGGCGGCGACGTAGCCGACGAGGGTGGCCGTCACCATCAGGAGGTGCAGCGCGATCAGGATCCAGGCGACCGCGGCCAGCGTCCGGGTCCGCCAGCCGCTGCCCAGGCCCGGCAATGACCAGTGCGCCAGCCGGCGCGCGCCGGCCAGCAGGAGACCGGCGGCGAACACCCAGAGCAGCAGCTCCGGTACGGGCCGCAGGACCGGCCCTTGGCCGATCAGCGCGATCCGTCCGAAGCTGCCCCGATAGATCGCCCACCAGAACGCGTGCGACCGCAGGATCTGCGGGATCGTCATCGGCGTGGAGCTGGTCGGGAACATCTGGGCGATCAGGCCGGAACCGGTGATGTCGCCGTAGAGCGACAGGTTGCGTCGGTAGAACCAGCCGATGCCGACGGCAAGGACCGCGGCGCCGGCCACCGTCGTCGCGGCCCCGCGTCCGACCTGCCGCCAGACCGGCAGCCGCAGAGGACGTCCTGACGACGTTCGCCAGGACTGGGTTCCGCCGTCCAGCGGCGCGGCCCGGGACAGGCCGGCGTGCAGCGCGACGGCGACCCCGGCGGTCGGCACGATCAGGCCGGCGGCCAGCAGCCCGCTCGCCCGGGTAGCCGCGGCCGCCAGCACGGCGGCACCGAGGACGGCGAGCCTTGCCGTCGACGGCCCGCGGCGCAGCACCACCACGACCGCCGCCAGGGCCAGGGTGATGGTCAGCACGGCCAGCGCATCGTTGTAGACCTGGCCGGCCGTGTTCACGAACATGCCGACGACGCCGGTGATGGCCGCGGCGCCGACGGCCAGGTCGGGACGGCTCGGCAGCAGCTCGCGAACCAGCCAGGCGACAGCTCCCAACGCGAGGATGCCGAACCCGATGTTGACGAGCCGCGCCGCGCGGAACCCGGCGAGCGGATGGCCGGTCACCAGGCCGATCTTCAGGGGCAGCGCCTCGATCGCGTAGAACAGCGGCGGGTGGTTGGCGGTGTAGGTCACCTGGGTGTTGCCACGGATGCCGCGCGCACCCCGGGCGCACGCGGGCATACCGCCGTCGACGGACATCTGCACGGCCAGTGAGGTCGGGTGGGAGGCCGCGCTGGCCGCGGCCGCCGTCGTTGGGGCGCCCTGAGAGCCCGCACCCGTGGCGGGGCCCGCGGCAGCGGGGACCAGCGCCGAGACGGGCTTCGCGGTCCGGCCGCGGGCCTTGGCCGCACCGGGCGGTGCGGGCGGGCCGGCGCGTCTGCTGGCCTGGGACCGGCGGTTCAGGTCTAGCCGGGCGATCTCGATCCCGGCCCTGGCCTGTTCGGGCGTCACCCGGCAGTCGGCCGGGATGCCGGGCATGCCGGGCAGCACGGCATGAACGGGGGTGCCGATGACGGGGAGGGTCCCGCTGGCGACGTCCAGGGCGTAGGACGTGTGCTGGGCCTCGTCCCCGCTGGTGAACGGCGGCATCGCTAGCGCGGTCAGCGCGGCGAGCGCCACGAAGACCAGGCTCGCGCCGACGACACCGAGCGCGACCCACCGCCGGGTCGCCGCCGCACCGCCGTCGGCCTCGTCCTGGGTCTCGCCGTGCTCGTTCCCCGACAGCCCCGCCGCCACGTGATTTCCCGATCGCCCACGGGCGGCCGGCCACGCCGACCAATTCGCCCAAAGGAGACCGTAGCCGCAGCCGCTGCCGGGCCGTCACGCACCCTACGGAGCCGGCTGATCACCGCAGACCGTCCCAGCGTTGGACGGGCCGGCGCCGCAGGAGACGGCTGGCCAGGCCCCCAGGACCGGTCAGGCCCCGGCGGAATGTGCCGAGTAGGGGCGACGGGACGGGTTGGCCGCGCCGGGCGGCGCGGCGTCGCTGTCCAGTGCCGGAAGGTCCGCGATGGCGGCGAAGTCGTGCTCGCCCTGGCCGCGGCGGGCGGCCTCGGCCGTCAGCTGGAGCACGGCCTGCGCGACGCCGAGCTGGCGTGGCGTCGCGCGGCAGGCGAGACGGACGTCCTTGGCCAACGCCTCGACCGTGAACGTCGGCGGTGTGAAGTCACCGGACTCGATCATCGCCCGCTTGTAGCCGAGGACCCCGCCCAGGAACCCACCGGCCAGCTCGTCGACGACCAGATCCCGGTCGAGGCCCAGGTCGGCGCCCATGGCCAGCGTCTCGGCGATGCTGGCCATGGCCTCGGCGAGGCTCAGGTTGACCACCAGCTTCAGCGCGCTGCCGGCGCCGACCTCGCCCACATGGACGATCTTGCCCGGGTCGCCGAACAGCTCGAGCACGGGCCGGGCCGCCACGAGATCGGCCGGGCTCGCGCCAACCAGAATCTTCAGCGTGCCGTCCCGGGCCGGGCCGAGCGTCCCGGCGACCGGGGCGTCGACGTAGCGCAGCCCCGCGGTGTTCGCGGCCCGGCCAAGCTCGCGGGCCGACTCCGGACCGACCGTCGTCGCGTTGATGACCAGCAGGCCGCTCGGGGCGGCCACGTGAACGGACTCCATCACCTCGCCGGCCGACTCCGGGCCGAACAGCATCAGCACCGCGACGTCGGCGTCGGCGACGGCGTCCGCCACCGAGCCGGCCTCGCGGGCGCCGGCCGCGACCAGCTCGGGTGCCCGCTCCGGGGTCCGGTTCCAGATCGTGAGCTCGTGCCCGCCGGTGAGCACGTGGGCCGCCATCAGCCGGCCCATCTTCCCCATTCCGAGAAACGCCACCCGCACGTCAGGCCTCCCATCGTCGTCAAGCCGAGCCGCAGCCCCCGCTACCGACCGCGCCGTGGTTCCCGCCGCCAACCGGGCGACGGCTCCTGTGGCAACGAACAACGCGGCTGCCCCGAACTATTGCCTACCCGGCGCCACCGGCCTCGTGCATCGACTGACCCAGCTCCACACCGGCCCGCGACCGGGTCACGGAGTGGCCACCGTCTCGGCGGACCATTCCGGCGACCCGGCCGGGGCGACCAGGGTCGACGTGGCGGCCGGGTCCGGGGACGGAAGCACGTCGGCACGGCCAACCCCGGTGCGCGCGACGTCGCGGCGCAGGGCGCGGGCGAGGCTGGCGGCGCCGAGGACCGCGCCGGCCCCGAGGATCCCGATCACCGAGGCCAGGTACCGGTAGTCGAACCCGGCGGTGGCCGCGCTGAGCACCAGGACGGACAGGCCACCGCCGCCGAGCAGCCAGAACGCCGGTGGCGGGCCGGGCCGGCGCCGCAGCCGCGCGATCGGCACGGCCACCAGCCCCGCGGCCAGCCCGGCTCCCACCAGCGGCATCGGGGCGTAGGCCAGCCGCGCGTAGGCGGCCAGCGGCCCGGCCAGTCCATGGTCGAGCCTGGTCGTGACAAAGTAGCCGTCGGCCGAGCGCGGGTCGCCGTCCTGCGCCGCGTTGGTCAGCCGGTCGGGCAGCTCCCAGGTGTCGGGTCGGGAGGTCGTCGACGTCTCGTGCCGGGTTGGCGCGAAGTAGCCCGCGAGGTAGCCGGCCGAGGTCCGCAGCAACATGCCGGGCTGGGCCCGGATGACCGCGCTCGCGAACTCGCCGGCCAGCTGCTCGCGGCCCTTCGGGATGCGGGTGTGGCCCTGGCGCAGCGGCGAGTTGGCCAGCCAGAGGTAGCTGTCGGGCTGGCCGCGGTCGGCGACGGGCCTCGGGTCACACAGTGTGCGCAGCTGCGGCCTGTCCACGGGCAACACCGAGCAGTCGGCGAACGGCGCGACCCGGCCGTAGAGGAAGTACCCGGAGTGCGCGGAGACCGAGAACCCAGTGCCGCCGGCCGCGCTCCATCCGCTGTAGGCGCAGATCGGCGCCGCCGCGGCCAGCCCGAACGACAGCAGCAACGCCGCGGCCCGGGACGTCGCGCGAAGCCGGCTCGCGCCGCCCGACCGCCGCAGCCGTATGGCCGCGGTGGCCGCGGTGACGGCCAGGACGGCGAAGCCGACCGCGAGCGGCCCGTATCCCACCGTCCGCACCGGCAGGCTGGCACCGAGCAGCAGCCCGGCCAGCGCGACGGCCCACGGCCGGCGCCGGCCCGGCAGCGCGAGCAACAGCAGGCCGAACCCGGTCAGCACGCTGAACAGCGTCTCCGCGAGCACGAACTGGCCGAGGTCGAGCACCCACGGCGACAGCAGCACCGGCGCCGCGCAGAGCGCGGCGAGCCACGGACGACGGGTCACCCGGACGGCGACGGCGTAGCCGACGACGCCGATGAGGAACGTCATCGACTGCTGGACCAGGACCAGCCGGGTGAGGTGCTCCTCCCCGCGCACGAGGCGCAGGAAGATCGGGTAGCCGCTGGGCCGCCAGTCCCCCGGCCAGAGGCCGTGCCAGGCCTGGTCCAGATAGGCGCCCGAGTCACCGAGGTACATCAGCGCCGGCTGGTAGGCCGCGGCCACGACCCCCCGCGCCGCCAGGGCGAGCGCCGCGACCAGCCCGAACAGCGCGTGGCGCCGCAGCAGCCGCCCGAGGCGCCGGCCACGGCGGGACCTGGCCGGAGCATCCGCGTCAGCCGGGATGATCGCCTCGTCGCCGGCTGGGGCGAAGCCCGTCTCCGCGGCCACGGCCTCGGGGGCGGGGGCGGGGGCGGATCTGGGCTCGAAGGGTCCCAGGCTGGCCGTGGGTGACTGGGCCACGACCGTCGGGGCGGTCATGGCCGGCTCGTCGGTCGGCGTCGCCATCCCCTCCAGTGTCCCAGCCGTCCCAACTGCACCGGCCCCTGGGGCGATCGGCCCGTTTCGTCCGGGTGGCGCGGCACCGGCCGGTGCCGCGCCACCCGGACGGCCGACCGGCGTCAGCGCTGGATCCGCCCCGCGAACCACCCAAGATCACCAACTTGGCCCTCTAGCGGTCGTGAACAAGCCCGAAAGACAACCACCCCAGGGCGCCGGGTAGCCGGCGGGAGTCTCACCCGCCGGCCCCCACAGATCCGGACGTGAGCCTCTCGACTCATCCGGCTCGTGCTGTCCTACCGACCGCCAGCGGTTGCTGCCAGTGCGCGAACAGTCCCGGGTCGCGGCGACGTACCTCCGCGAGGAACCGTAGCGACCGGCGCCACCGCCGTCGGAACCGCCTGTATTTGCGTTGCAGCCATCGCGCCAGGTAGGCGTCGATCAGGCGGAGGGTCGGAGCCAACCGAGACGGTGTAAACGCACCGTAGTAGTTGATCCAACCCCTGATCAGCGGATTGATTCTCGCTGCCAGGTCCTGGAGAGTCCCGGCCGTGCGCCGATGCAACCTCCACCGGCGTATCTGGCGGCGTAGCCGTTTGGCATTCCTGTCGCTGATCGCGGGAGTGAAACCGACGAACAGTGCCCCGTCCCGGCGGCGAACCGTCCGGGCATGGAACGTGTACCCAAGGAAGTCGAAGCCCGTCGGCCCGTCCCAGGGTTTCCTCCGTCCGTCGTCCGCGCAGTAAACGACCTGGGTCTTGGACTCGTTCAGTTCCAAGCCACATTCCGCCAGCCGGCCGCGTATATCCGCCAGCACCCTGCGAGCCTGCTGCTCGCTGGTGCAGTGCACGACCACATCGTCACTGAACCGCTCGAACAGGACACCCGGAAATTCCCGGATCATCCAGGTGTCGAACGCATAGTGAAGATAGATGTTAGCCAGCAATGGTGACACAGGCGACCCCTGCGGGCATCCCCGTGTCCGTTCTTCCCGGGTCCCGTCCGCTCGGACCAGGGGAGCCCTCAGCCAGCGCTCCACATACAGCCCGACCCATCGGGTATCCCAGTCGAGGTGCCGGTGCACCGCCGCCATCAGCTTATCCCACGGCACGCTGTCGAAGAACGCCCGAATATCCAGGTCGATGACCCAGTCGTTCTTCCAGCACCGCGTACGTGCGGCCGCGACCGCGTCCAGCGGCGAGCGCCCTGGCCGGTACCCGTAGGAGTCCCGATGGAACATCGGCTCCACTCGCGGGTCCAGGACCAGCACGGCCACCGTCTGCGCGACCCGATCCGCCACGGTCGGCACCGCCAACACGCGCGAGCCACCCTCCGGCTTCGGTATCACCACCTCACGCAACGGCGACGGGAAGTAGGTACCCGACGACATCCGATTCCACGTCTTGTACAGGTTGTCTTTAAGCCTGCTCTCGAACGTGGCGATCGACGTCCCGTCGACTCCCGCCGCACCCTTGTTGGCCCGGACTCTCCCAAAAGCCTCCACGAACAGCCGCTTGTCAATGTCAAACGGTTTCGGCTGTGACACGCCGACCGGCTCCTCCCGCATCCAACGGTTGACCGACACATTGTCACCGGACAGCCCGCCCCCTTCGCTCCACCCCCATTACAGGAGTCTCCGCGCTACTACGAGGCGGTCCGCCCCTTCCGTTTCCACCTTCGGTACTCTGTCCTCACGGATTCCGCCGCTTGGAGTTCTCCCTCACCCACGCCATACTCGACGCGAGACGTGGCATACGGAAAGTTCCCACGTTCCACACGGAAGCCCGGACCGGGCTCGCGCCACCTGCATGCCGGACGCCGTCTGGGCAGTAGACGGGTAACCCCCAGACTCATCCCGAAGCCGTTTCACTGCCCCGGTTCTGACGCCATCCACATCTTTTCGACACTTCAACGGTGGTTCGCTCGCGCTCGCCTTCCCGGCCCACACCTGACACGATCACCGCCGCGCCTTTTCCGTCACGCTCACGACCCCAGCTGTTCGGCTGACGCCGCTGACGGCGGTTTGTGACCACCACCCGCATGGCGATCACGGAGGGCCAACCTCCATCTCCCGTGCAGCACCCCTCCAAAAGATCACCGTCTACCTCAGATCGGCGTCTCCCTTCGAGTTCGTGGCGCAATGAAACGGCGATCACCCGACAGCCGGAGACAGGCCGCGACGATCGAGCCGCTGTCGGGACCGGCGGCGGCGCGGGCCTGCGCTCGCGCCCGGTGACCCAGATCTCTGCAGTCAGGGAATTTTTGCGTTGACTGCAAACTTGTAGGAGAGGCAAACTTGTAGTTGATGCACGATCGAGCACCGGAGGAGACAGCAAACATGTCCTCACCACGTGGCGCCGGCCGGACCGACGGCGCGCGAGCCGACGCCGGCGGAGGCGTTACGCGGCCGGCGGACAGTTCCGCGCACGCGGGCGGTCGCCGGATCTGGCTGATCGTCGCGGCGCTCGGCACCGGCCTCCTGCTCGCGTCGCTCGACCAGACGATCGTCGCCACCGCGCTGCCGACGATCGTCGGAGACCTGGGCGGCGCGACGCACCTGTCCTGGGTGGTCACCGCCTACCTGCTCGCCTCGACCGTGTCGACCCCGATCTGGGGCAAGCTCGGCGACCTCTACGGCCGCAAGCGGTTCTTCCAGGCCTCGATCATCATCTTCGTCGCGGCCTCCGCGCTCGCCGGCCTCAGCCAGTCGATGACGCAGGTCATCGCGTTCCGCGCCCTGCAGGGCCTGGGCGGCGGCGGACTCGTCGTCGGCGCGATGACGATTATCAGCGACGTGGTCTCGCCCCGGGAGCGAGGCCGCTACCAGGGCGTCTTCTCGGCCCTGTTCGCCACGTCCTCGGTGCTCGGCCCGCTGCTGGGCGGCCTGTTCGTCGACCACCTGTCGTGGCACTGGATCTTCTACGTCAACGTCCCGGTCGGCGCGGCCGCGCTGGCCGTCGCCACCTCGGTGCTGCCGTCGATCCGGTCCACCGCCAAGCGGTCGATCGACTACCTCGGCACCACGCTGCTCGCGGCCGGCGCCACCTGCCTGGTTCTGTTCACCAGCCTCGGCGGCTCGTCGCTCGCCTGGGGCTCGGCGCCCAGCGTGGGCCTCGCCGCCGGCGGTGTCGCGCTGCTGGTCGTGTTCGGCCTGGTCGAGCGCAGGGCCACCGAGGCCGTGCTGCCGCCGCGGCTGTTCAAGATCAAGCTCTTCCGGGTCTCCAGCCTGATGAGCTTCGTCGTCGGCTTCGCGATGTTCGGCGCGATCACCTTCCTGCCGCTGTTCCTGCAGATCGTCAAGGGCATCGACCCGACCGTGTCGGGGCTGCAGATGCTGCCGATGAGCCTCGGGCTGATGCTGGCTTCGATGACCACCGGCCGGCTGATCTCCAGCTGGGGCCGCTACAAGGCCTTCCCGATCGTCGGTACGGGTCTCATGACGGTCGGCCTGGCGCTGTTCTCTCTGCTCACCCCGGACGTGTCGACGCTGCGGCTCAGCCTGTCGATGTTCGTGTTCGGCGTCGGCATGGGCCTGGTGATGCCGGTACTGACCCTGTCGGTGCAGAACGCCGTCGACCCGCGCGACCTCGGGGCGGCCACTTCCGGCGCGACGTTCTTCCGCTCGATCGGCGGCTCGTTCGGCACGGCGGTGTTCGGCACGATCTTCGCGAACGTGCTGAGCGGCAAGCTGTCGCACCTGATGGGCGGTCAGGCTCTGCCGGCGGGCGTCTCCGGGTCGGACGTGAGCCCCAGGCTGATCGCGGCCCTGCCCGCCGCCCTGCGCACCGGGTTCATCCAGACCTACACCGACTCGCTGCAGGTCGTCTTCCTGGTGGCGGTGCCGATCGCATTCCTCGGCTTCCTGGCCGCCTGGCTGCTGCCGGAGCTGCGGATGCGCCGCACCAGCGGCCTCGACGCCCGCGAGCAGACCGCCGCGGACCAGGCCGCCGGGGACCTCGTCGAGGTGACGGTCCCCGACACGGTTCCGGCCGGCCTGGCCGTGGTGGGCCGGACGACGGCCACCGCGACCTGATCACGTCCCGCCGACACACCCGCCCGACGGCCGCGCGCAAACCGCCCGGCCGTCGGGCGCTTCCGCGGGTTCGGTCGTCCGGCCAGATTTATTCAGAGACTGCAAAGTTGTACGATCGGCAAAGTTGTAGCACGCGCACGATTCGGCGACCTGAAGCAACCGAGCCTGGAGCGACCGACGCGGCGCGGAGGAGGCCCTCATGATGAGTGATCTCGCGGACGCCGCGGTGGTAGCCGTGCCGATCGAGCTCGGCCTGCGGGAGCGCAAGAAGCGCCAGACCCGGCAGGCGATCCGGGACGCGGCTGTCCGCCTCGTCGCCGACCGCGGACTGGAGCGGGTGACGGTCGACGAGATCGCCGCCGCGGCCAACGTCTCTCCGCGCACGTTCTTCAACTACTTCCGGTCCAAGGAGGATGCCCTCGGCGGCATCGACAACGACGAGGTCGACGACGCCTGCGCGGCCTTGCGAGCCCGGCCGGCGGACGAACCGCCGCTGACCGCGATCGCGAACGTCCTCATCGCCCGGATGGAGCGCAAGGTTCAGGAGCCGTCGCTGCACCGGGCGCGGGCGCAGATGCACCACGCCAACCCGCAGTTGTTCGGCGCCCAGGCCGCGACCCTGCGGAACTTCGAGCGCAGGCTCGCCGAGGTGATCGGAGAGCGGGCCGGACTCGGCGTCGACGAGCATCCCTACCCGATGACGGTCGTGGTCATCGCGATGGCCCTCATCCGGGCGACGATCGGCCATTGGCAGCGAAGCGACGACCTGTCGGCACCGCAACTTTCCGACGCTCTACGGGCCGGCTTCGCCAACCTCGCCCAAGGCCTGCCCGTACCCCCCAGGTCCTCCTCGTGACCCTGTCCGCCGCCGAGACGCTCCGGGAGAGCCGATGACCTCCGCAAGCACAGCGAGCAGGGCCGCCGAGCCGCCGGCCGACGGCTCGGCGCCGGCCGACGGTCCCGCCACGTCCGGGGGCCGCCGGGTCGGCCTGATCCTGATCGCGCTCGGCATCGGCATGCTGCTGGCCGCGCTCGACCAGACGATCGTCGCGACCGCCCTGCCGACGATCGTCGGCGACCTCGGCGATGCCCAGCACCTTTCCTGGATCGTCACCGCCTACCTGCTGGCCTCGACCGTGTCGACGCCGCTGTGGGGCAAGCTCGGCGACCTTTACGGCCGCAAGATCTTCTTTCAGGCCGCGATCGTCATCTTCCTCGTCGCGTCGGCGGTCGCCGGGCTCAGCCAGTCGATGGGCGAGCTGATCGCGTTCCGCGCGCTGCAGGGCCTCGGTGGCGGCGGCCTCATCATCGGCGCCCAGACGATCATCGGTGACGTGCTGTCGCCCCGGGAGCGAGGCCGCTACCAGGGCGTCTTCAGCGGGCTGTTCGGCTTCGCCAGCGTCGTCGGGCCCCTGCTCGGCGGCCTGTTCGTCGACCACCTGAACTGGCGCTGGGTCTTCTACGTCAACCTGCCGCTCGGCGCGATCGCGCTGCTCATCGTCGCGTCCATCCTCCCGTCGACCCGCAGCCGGGTGAAGCGGACCATCGACTACGTCGGCACGGCCCTGCTCGCCGGCGCGACCACCTGCCTGGTGCTGTTCACCAGCTTCGGCGGCACGATGCTGGCCTGGGACTCGGCGGCGAGCATCGGCTTGGTCGTCGGCGGGCTCGTGCTGCTGGCGGCGTTCGCCTTCGTCGAGCGGCGCGTCCCGGAGCCTGTGCTGCCGCCGCGGCTGTTCGCGAACCGGGTCTTCAACATCTCCAACCTGATGGGCTTCGTCAGCGGCTTCGCCATGTTCGGCGCGATCACCTTCGTGCCACTGTTCCTGCAGGTCGTGAAGGGTGTCGAGCCGACCATGTCCGGCCTGCGGCTGGTGCCGGTGATGGGCGGCATGCTGGTCTCGGCGACCCTGACGGGCCGCCTGGTCAGCCGGACCGGCCGCTATCGGGTCTACCCGATCGTCGGTTCCGTGCTGGTGACGGTGGCACTGCTCATGCTCGCCTGGCGGCTCACCCCGGAGATCGGCACCGGCGAGATGATCGTCTACCTCGCCCTGCTGGGCTTCGGCCTGGGCGGCGTCATGCCGGTGCTGGTGGTGTCAGTGCAGAACGCCGTCGAGTTCCGCGATCTCGGGGCGGCGACCTCCGGCTCGGCCTTCTTCCGCTCCATCGGCGGCTCGTTCGGCACGGCCATCCTCGGTGCGATCTTCGCGAACCACCTGACCGCGAAGCTGCCCCAGGCTCTGGGCGGGATGTCGCTGCCGGCGGGATTCTCGCCGTCCTCGGTCAGCCCGAAGCTGGTGGCGGGCCTCGCGCCCGCGCTGCGGCACGGCTTCGAGAGCGCCTACACCGACTCGCTGCGGGTGGCCTTCTGGGTCGCCGGACCCGTCGCCGCGCTGTCCTTCGTCCTCAGCCTCTTCCTGCCACAGCTCAACATGCGCTCGACCGTCCACGTGGACGCCGACGGGAAGCTGCCGCAGGTGGAGAACCCGGACGAGCCGGTCGCGGTCGGCGCAGTAGCCGAACCAAGGCCACCGCAGGAGCCCGCAGTTCCCGCATCGACAGGGGCACAGGCCAGCGCGGAACGCTCGGGCTAGCGCCGGCCACGACAGCCGGCCCGCCGCGGCCTGATCGTCGGGCCGGGCCCGACCTCCGCACCGCGCGGAACGCAAAGATCCCCAGACCACCCAGCGTGATCGTCGGGCCGGACCAGACCTCCGCACCAGGCAGCCTGACCCCGTGGTCGGGCACCATGGCCTCCGGACCGAGCCTTCTCACCTCCGGACCGGGCAGCCTGACCCCGTGGTCGGGCACCATGGCCTCCGGACCGAGCCTTCTCACCTCCGGACCGGGCAGCCTGACCCCGTGGTCGCGCGGCCTGATCCCCCGGCCGAGCGGCCTGATATCTAGGCCGCCAGCTCTCTGCGCCCGCGCGGCCCGATACCTGGCCTTCCTCGGCGGCCGGTCGCGGCGCCGTGCCCCCCGAGTCGACGCGCTTGCGACCTGCGCCAACGCAGGTTTCCCTGCCCGACCGGTGATCACTGGCAGCCACTCCCGCACGCGGGCGGCCTTGATCGCGAGCTGAGCAGGCAAATCGTCGTTCCGCACCCCTGTTTGCGCCCTAATCCCTGCGCAACTAGTGATCACGGCCGGTCAGGCGCCCGAGATCGAGCGAAGATCGCCAGTTGGGTAGGAAATCCGGCAGATGTGCTCGGAATGAAGATCCACATCGGGTGGCCCGGCCTCGCCGGGAACGGGTCGCGCGCGCCGAGGGCGCGCAAGCGCCCGAGGAGCGTCCCGCGGAACAGTCGATCTCCACGTCCCGCGGAACAGTCGATCTCCACGTCCCGCGGAACAGTCGATCTCCACGTCCCGCGGAACAGTGCGGGGCACCGACCTGGATCGAGCTAGGCGCTGGTCTCCGCCCGGTCCAGCGCCTTGGGGTCGAGCTTGACGAACAGGCCGCCGGCGGACCAGTCGAGACGGCGGCCGGCGGGGACCTCCTGGCGGTGCCAGACGGTCAGGTCGACGCCGAGCACGTCCTGGAGCCGCTCGGTCGAGAACGGCAGGAACGGAGCGAGCGCGACGGCGATACCCGCGATGGCCTGGATGGAGGTGGCCAGGCTGCGGGCGGCGGCGTCGCGGTCGACCTTTACGGCCTTCCACGGCTCCTCGCGGTAGAGGTACTGGTTGACCTCGGCCGAGGCCTCCATCGCGGCCCGCAGCGCAGCCCGCAGCTCCACCTTCTCCAGCAGCTCAGCGGTCCTGGCGAGGCCCTCGTCGACCTTGGCCAGCAGGTCAGCGTGGGTGCCGCCCAGCTCCGCGGGCGACGGGACGTCGGGCAGGACACCGTCGAAGAACTTGTTGATCTGGGCCATCACCCGGTTGACGAGGTTGCCCCAGTTGGCGATCAGCTCGTCGTTGACCCGGCGGATGATGTCGGCGTCGGAGATCTCGGTGTCGTTCTGCTCGGGCAGCACCGTGGCCAGCGCGTAGCGCAGCGCGTCCGGTTGCAGCACCTCCAGGTACTCCGGAACCGAGCGCCCGATCCCGGCCGACTTGGAGGCCTTGGCGCCGCCGAACGTCACGTACTGGTTGGCCGGCACGTCGGTCGGCAGGTCGAGGCCGCCGTAGCCGAGCAGCATCGCCGGCCAGATCACGGTGTGGAACGGGATGTTGTCCTTGCCCACGAAGTAGTAGGCCGCGGCGTCGGGGTTCTCCCACCAGTCACGCCAGGCTTCCGGGGCGCCGGCGATCGTCGCCGCCCACTCCTTGCTGGCCGACAGGTAGCCGATCACGGCCTCGAACCACACGTAGATCCGCTTGCCGGGGCCGAGCTCGTCGGTGGGCAGCGGGACGCCCCAGTCGAGGTCCCGGGTGATCGCCCGGTCGTGCAGGCCGTCCTTGACGAACTGGAGCGACCAGTTGATCACATGCCGGCGCCAGCCCTTGCGGGTCTCCAGCCAGGCCAGCAGCGGTTCCTCGAGCTTGGAGAGGTCCAGGAAGAAGTGCGACGTCCGCCGCTGCTCGGGAACGGCGCCCGTCATCTTGCTGCGCGGCTCGATCAGCTGGTCGGGGTCGAGGGTGCGCCCGCAGTTCTCGCACTGGTCGCCGCGCGCGCTCGGGTACGCGCAGTGCGGGCAGGTCCCCACGACGTAGCGGTCCGGCAGGAACCGTCCGGCCTGCGGGTCGTAGAACTGCGTCGTCTCCTGGACGGAGATGTAGCCGGCCGCGCGCAGCCTGGTGAACACGTCCTGCGTGACGGCGGTGTGGTTGTCCGTCCGGGTCGACGTGAACAGGTCGAACGAGATCCCGAGCCGCTCCCAGATGTCCAGGAAGATCGGGTGATACCGGTCGACGACCTCCTGAGGGGTGATCCCCTCTTCTTCGGCGCGGACCGTGATGGGCGTGCCGTGGGCGTCCGAACCGGACACCATCAGCACACGGTTTCCGGCCATCCGCTGGTACCGCGCGAAGATGTCGGCCGGCAGGTAGGCGCCGGCGATGTGTCCGAGATGCGGGGCGCCATTGGCGTAGGGCCAGGCGACCGCCACCAGGGTCGGGCGTCCCCCGGGCACGTCGCCGGCCCCCGGCGAGCTGGACGAGTTGATCTGCGCGGTCACGTGCTTCACGTTACCCGGCAGGAGCAAACCGGTTTCCCACCGCGACGGCGGCTCAGCCGCGGGCCGATCGTCCTCGCCCTATCCCCGCAGTTCGGCCGGGTAGGCGGCGAAGGCGGCGCTCAGCGCGTCCCGCCATGGGCGCGGGGCGGTGAGGCCCGCGTCGAGCCAGCTGCGGTGCGACAGCACCGAGTAGGCGGGCCGGGGCGCGGGACGCGGGAAGGCGTCCGTCGTCGTCGGCAGCACCTTCGCCGGGTCGACGCGAATCTCCTCCATGATCGCCCGGGCGAAGTCGTACCAGGTCGTGTCGCCGGCGTTGGTGAAGTGGTAGGGGCCGAACGAGGGACCCGCGAGGAGCAGCTCGATCAGGCCCGCGGCGAGGTCCGCCGACCAGGTCGGTGAGCCGTGCTGGTCGTTGACGACGGTCAGAGTGTCGCGCTCACGCGCGAGCCGCGCCATCGTCTTGACGAAGTTCTTCCCGACCGCGCCGTACACCCAGGCGGTGCGCACGACGTACGACGCCGGGCACAGCGCGAGCACGGCCTGCTCGCCAGCCAGCTTCGTGTGCCCGTAGGCGGAGGTCGGGGCGGTCTGGTCGTCGACCTCGTACGGCTTGCCGGCCAGACCGTCGAAGACGTAGTCGGTCGAGAGATGGATCAGGGTCGCGCCGGCCTCCGCGCAGGCGGCGGCCAGATGCGCGGGACCGGTGGCGTTGACCGCGTAGGCGCCGGCCTCGTCCGTCTCGGCGCCGTCGACGTCGGTCCAGGCGGCCGTGTTGATGACGGTCAGCCCACCCTGGACCTTGGCCGGCCGGGCCTGGTCGCGGATCACTGCGCGAACCCTGGCCGGGTCGGTGATGTCGCATTCCGCCCTGGTCAGCCCAGCGGTCGCCGGCAGTCGCGGGTCGAGGGCCAGCAGCCGGCACAGGTCGGAGCCGACCTGACCAGCGGAACCGATCACGAGTACGCGCACAGCTCGCAGTCTGGCAGACTGTGAGGACCTGACACCTACGTCAGGTCCTCGGGCAGCGGGGCGGCCACCACCAGAGCCGGTGGAAATCCACAGGTCAGACACAGGTAAGTGTGGTTGCGTTGCGCCGGGCCCCGGCCATCGGGGCCAGGGCGACCGCCGACGAGGCCGGGCGTTGCACAGGCCCGGCACCGGGCGCGTCACGGTGCGCCCGCACGGAACTCCACGGACCACGGAGCCGACGATCAGCGAGCGCACGGACACAGCGACCCCGGCGGGCGACGTCACAGACGCGGCCCTCGCCACCACGAAGCCGCACGACGACGACGGGACCGCGGCGTTCGACGCCAGGGGCGACGCGGTCGCCGCCGCCACCCTGCCCGCCTACCCGGGCGACCGGCCACTCGCGGACCTCGCCGACGACGGGGCCGGACCGGCCGAGGACAGACCAGGCCAACGGCTTGCCCGCCCGCTGCGGGCGACCTGGCGGCGGGCCCGGCTCGTGCCGACGGTTGTGCTGGTGATCACCGCGCTGCACCTGGCCCTGCTCGCCACGTACTCGGTGGTGTACCCGACCTGGACCGGCTACGACGAGGCCCAGCACGTGGACATGGTCTACGGGCTGCTGCACGGTGACGGCTGGCCAGCCCCCGGCCAGAAAATGATCTCCCAGGGGGTCGCCGCCACGTCGGACGACTTCGACCGGGGCGCCTACGCCGACATGTTCCAGTCCGGAGGTAAGAAGCGCCGGTCGCCCTCGTTCGCCGAGATCACCCCGACGCCACGGGCCGACCGCGGCTCGTTCGACGCGCTCGGGGGGCCAGCCCCGGTGACCGACGGCCGGTTGTCCAACCAGATGGTGCAGCACCCGCCGATGGTCTACGCGGTCGGCGCGGCGGTGCTCGGGGCGCTGCCGGCGACGAACTGGGCCTATGACGAGCAGGTCTACGTCCTGCGGCTGCTGAACATCCTGCTGGTCGCGCCGCTGCCACTGCTGGCGTGGGCGACGGCCCGACGGCTGCGGCTGTCCGAGGCGGTGGCCCGGGGCGCGGCGGTGCTGCCACTCGCGGTCCCCGGGTTCGACCGGGTCGGGGCGACATTCAACAACGACGGTGTGCTGATCCTCACCACGGGTGTGCTGACGTTCGTGCTGGCCGGCGTGCTGCGCGGTGACCGGCGGATGCGCACCGCGGTCTGGGCCGGGGTGTGGCTCGCGCTCACCTTCCTGTCGAAGGGTTTGGCGCTGCTGCTTCCGCTGATGGTCGTCGCGGCGTACCTGGTGGGCTGGTGGAACACCAGGTCGGCGCAAGCGGCCGACGTCGAGGCCCGGCCGGGTCGGCGGGTGCGGGCGCTGGTCGGCTCGCTGCCGTGGTGGCCCGCGATCGCGGCAATCGCCATCGGCCTCGGGCTCGGCGGCTGGTGGTGGGTCCGCAACTACGTCCTCTACGGCGCGGTCCAGCCGAACGGCTGGGACGCCGATCCGCCACGCCGCGAGTCGCTGTTGTTGCCGGACTCGTTCTGGACCTGGCTGTGGTACTTCATCCGGACGATGATCAGCCGGTTCTGGGGCGGCCTTGGGATGTTCGAGCCGCCGCAGCTCACGCCGGTGGCGATCGTGACGGCGACGGTGGTCGTCGGGATCGTCGCGGTCACGTGCCTGGTCAGCGGTCTCGGCCAGGCGGCCCGACGGGCCGTCGCGATCCCGGCCCAGCCGGACGGCGGCCGCGCACAGGACCAGGACGAACAGGCCCAGGACGAACAGGACCAGGACGAACAGGCCCAGGACGGTGCGATTCGTAGCGGGACCGACCGCCCGACCGGACGGCGGCTGCTGGACCGGCGGGCGTGGCGGGACCGGCTGGCCCGAGCGGCCACCCCGGCCGTGCTGCTGCTGCCAGTCGCCCTCGCCTACGTGACGGTCGCCCAGCGCAGCTGGGCCGAGTACGAGCTGTACACCCGCGGCATCGCCGTCCAGGGGCGGTACCTCTATCTCGGCCTCGTCGGCGCCGGCGTGGTCATCGCTGCCGGGCTCGCCCGGTTGCTCGGCCGCCGGGACCGGTGGACGCCGGTCGTGATGCTCGTCGGAGCGCTGCTCATGCAGGCCTTCGCGCTGCTGGCGATCTGCAGCTACTACTGGCTGGGCCGTGGGGTGCGTTTCAGCCCGGCGCGGGTGCCCAGCGTGGCGGCCGCGATCGCGCGCTGGGCGCCGTTCCCGTCCGGGGTGACGTTCGCGATCCTCGCCCTGACGGCGGCGCTCGCCCTCGTCACGCTGGCCTGTGTCGCGCGCTCGGTGCTGCGGGACCGGCCGTCGTCGCCACCGCCGACCGCCGGCGGCGGCCGTCGTACGTCGCCCCCGTCCTCGGGCGCCACCGGGCCGCATCCAGACCGGGCACCGCTCGCCGCCTAGCCCCGTTTTCCGCACATGCCGCATCGCTGCTGGTCAGAGCGTTGCAGCTATCGCGACTGTCGATGATCGCCACAGGTCGGCGCGGGTGATGTGCGGAGGACAGGCCTAGCGGCTGTTGCGTCCCGCCGGCCCGCCACGGGCCTCACAGCAGGCTCACAGGGCAAGAACACCTGCGCACGGGTGTCGGGTACGCGCGGCTACGAGCGGGTACCTTGAGTGTCAACATGGGTTCGGAGGGCAACAATCCTGCCGGTCAATCATCCGTTCAGGAGCGGGAGGTGCTCAGACGGTGACAGAAGCACCGCCAAAGCCTCTGGTGTCCACCCTGGCGTTGCCCGCGGAGCTCGACCCCCACGGTCCACCGCCCGGTCGCGGTCGCGGCAGCACCAGGGGCACAGCGAGCCGCGCGTTGATGATTATCGCCGCGACGCTGTCCGCCCTCGTCTTCGTCGTCTCCATCGGCGGCTACACCGTGTACCGGTACTTCGACGGCCAGATCGCCCGGATCAAGCTGAACCTGGGTACTGACCGGCCGGCTCCCGGCGCTGGCGGGGCCGTCAACTTCCTCATCGTCGGCTCCGACAGCAGGGCCGGCACCGGCACGGAGTTCGAGAGCGGGGGCGCCGTCGACGGCGAGCGCTCGGACACGACGATCGTCGCCCACCTCGCGCCGGACGGGACGACGACGCTGGTCTCCTTCCCACGAGACACGCTGGTGGCGATCCCGGGCCACGGCAAGGGGAAGCTGAACTCGGCGATCACCACCGGCGGCCCGTCGCTGCTGATCAGGACCATCGAACGGCTGACCCAGCTCCGGATCGACCACTACGTCCAGGTCGATCTTGCCGGCTTCCGCCAGATCACCGACGCGATCGGCGGGGTGACGGTCTGCGTGCGCGCGCTGCCCGACGGCAGCACCTCGAACCTGCTCGACCCGTGGTCGCAGTGGAACGGGGTCGTCGGGGCCAACCACCTCGACGGCGAGCGGGCGCTGGCGTTCGTCCGTGAGCGCCATGGCCTGCCGGACGGCGACTTCGACCGGATCCGCCGTCAGCAGCAGTTCATCAGCGCGGTGTTCACGAAAGCGACCAGCACCGGCGTCCTGGCCAACCCGGTCAAGCTGGAGTCGCTGCTGCAGGCCGCGTTCCGCTCCCTGACGGTCGACGACTCGACGACGATCGACGACCTGCAGAAGCTGGCGACGCGGATGCACGGGCTGCGGCCCAACCAGCTGCGGTTCGAGACGATTCCGGTCCGGCCGCCGACGCCCGAGGAAGGGGCCAACGCGCTCGGCGAGCTCCCCGTCTACGGCTCGGTCCAGCTCTACGACCAGCGGACCCTGAACGCCTTCCTCGCTCCACTGCGCGGCATCCCCAGCCCGGCCAGCTCCCAGGCCGCGGCGCCGACCGGCCAGGGCATCAGCGCCGGCTCGGTCTCGCCGCGGTCGGACTTCAAGGTGGACGTCTACAACGCGACCGGCCTCGAAGGGACCGCGGGCAGGACGGCCAGCTCGCTGGCGACCGCCGGCTTCGTCGTCGGGACCGCGCAGACCTGGTCCGGCAAGGCGCCCGCGACGACCCAGGTCCGCTACCCGCCTGGTCAGGAGGACGACGCCCGGGCGCTGGCGACCGTGGTGCCCGGGGCGAGCTTCTCGGTGGACCCGACCCTCACGACCGGCACCGTGTCGCTGGTCCTGGGCGACGGTTTCACCGGCCTCACCACCTCGGCCGCGTCAACCAGCCAGCCCACGGCCCAGGCCACCCCGGCCCGCCCAGCCCCGGCCACCACCGCCGCCCAACTGACCGGCGGCTGCACCTACTAACCGACTGGGC
The DNA here is from genome assembly GCF_000966285.1 of Pseudofrankia sp. DC12. Classification (NCBI taxonomy): domain Bacteria; kingdom Bacillati; phylum Actinomycetota; class Actinomycetes; order Frankiales; family Frankiaceae; genus Pseudofrankia; species Pseudofrankia sp. DC12. The sequence goes on along the minus strand of NZ_KQ031391.1, from coordinate 4,475,410 downwards.
CGAAACGCAACCCAGATCCCGACCCTGGACAAGCGCCCACCCACCGTAGTTCTCCCTGTCCCCGGCTCACGTTGGTAACGGGCGCTCAGCGCCCGGCCCAGGCAGAAGCCGGGGTCCCTGCCGGATCGGCGACAGGTTCCGGACGGATCGACGGAATCGATCTGGGGAGGTCGACGGTCTGGGAGGTCTGCAGAGGCGCGGAGCGGCGTCTCCGGCCGCTGGCCCTAGATGGTGCAGTTCGGCGGCGGCGGGGGGCCCTGGGGGGCCTGGGTCGTCGGCGCGGCGGCGGTGGCGGTGCTGCCGGCGGCGGCTGGGGTGACGACGCCGGTGTACTGCGCGCCGAGGATCAGGTGGATGCCGGTGATGGTCGGGTCCGCACGGGCGACCGAGCCGGGGACCGCCGCCTGCACCGTCCAGGCTGCCTGCTGCTGGCCGGGCCCGTAGATCACCCGCGAAGTTGTGTAGGTGAGCGCGTCGGCGTTACCGGCGGTCGTCGCCTTGAAGCCCTTGCCGGCGAGCGCGGTCGTCACCTTGGACGCCAGGCCCTTCGTCGTCGACCCGTTGTAGACCGCGACGCTGATCTGCGCGGGCGGGACAGTCACCGGGCCGGGCGTGGCGCCTGGGTCGGGCGTCGCCGGCGCGGCCGTGTCGTCGAGGGTGACGCCGTCCACGTGGCCGCCGAGGGGGGTGACGATCTTCGCGAGGTCGACCGGGCTGTAGATCTGCACCGCACCGTACGGGGCGAGCGTCCCGTCCTTCGGGTTCCCGCCCTCCGCGACCGTGGGCGGGTGGGTCGGCAGGGTCTCGACGTGCATGGAGCCCGACGCCATGCCCTTCATCGACAGCGCCAGGCCCTGCAGGTCGGTGACGCTGGTGTTGTCGTCGAGGGTCAACGCGGAGGTCGCCGCCGAGATCAGCCCCTCCAGCTTGATCGGGTTGGTCAGGATGTCGCTGCTGGTGGCCTTGCGGAACACCGCGCCGATGAACTGCTGCTGGCGGTGGATGCGGTCGATGTCCCCCTGCGTCGACAGGCCGTGGCGCTGCCGCACGAACGCCAGCGCCTGGTCGCCGTTGACGTGGACGGTCCCCGGGCCGCCGAGCCAGCCGCTCATCGGGTCGTTCGTGTTGGTGCTGTACTTGTGGTCCTCTTCGACGTACTCGCGGAAGGTCGACGGCAGGACGCACACCTCGACGCCGCCGATCGCGTTGGTGATCTGTTTGAAGCCCTCGAGGTCCATCGACACGTAGTGGTCGACCCGCATCCCGGTCAGGCTCTCGACCAGGCTCACGAGCAGCGTGGGCCCGCCGTCGGAGATCGCCGAGTTGAACTTGTCCTTGTGCGCCCCGTGGTGCCTGCCCTGCGCGTCGGTGTACGCGGGGATCGTCACGAGGGTGTCGCGTGGGAACGAGACCATCGTCGTGGACCCGTCCTTCGCCAGGTGGATCAGGATCGTCGTGTCCGACCGCTGGCCCAGCACCTCGGACCCGCCGTACGCGTCACCGGTGCCGGCGCGGCTGTCGGTGCCGACGAGCAGGTAGTTCTGCACCCCGAACGTCTTGTCCGGCCGGTTGCCGCCCAGGTTCAGCGAGATGTGGTGCACGTTGCCGTTGGCGTAGGTGTACTGGGCCCAGCCACCGACGCTGATCAGCAGGACGAGTACCGACACGACGCCCAGAGCGAGCCGTACCGCCCGCTGGCCGCCGCCGCGCCCGCGGCGACCTCGGTCGCCGTCCTCCCTGGGACTGAGATGGGGCGGAAGCGTTGTCTGGTACGACACGTCCCCGGTCTCCCCTCTCGGGCGCTACTGGGCAGAAAATGATGATAGGTGCCGGCATCCGGCCGATGTGCGACGGCGTGGTCCAGGGGGCCGGCAACCAGGGCCGTCGCGGCGGCAAGTCGACCGATCTTGCCATCCCGGCCGCTACCACCGCCTTGTATCTCTATACACACCGCAAACACATGATTGCGACTATCCGTCGGGCAGCTGACCAGACGGTAACAACAAGACATGTGGCCTGGACGGCGGGCTGGTGCCCGAAGCTCCTACCAGCGGCGGCACGGCCCCAGCCCGCCCAGCCGGCCGGCCGCGGGCGACACCCCCGCTCTCCCCCGTTGACCTGCGCACACGTGCCCCGGGACGGGGTGGAGCAGGGTGGATTCCACCGGGGCGTCAACGACGTAACGTTGGGTACCAACAACGGGACATGCGTCTGTTGTGAAGAGGCGTGCCGCGGCGGGCGACAACGTCCAACCAGCGCGGAGCGTCCTGGACGACGAGATCCAGACTGGGCGCGGCCTTCCGCGCATCCACCCGTAGGGAACGCGCCGGTGGCGCCAGGCAATCTCGATCAACGGAGATCGACGCGACGATCTCGGCGAGCCCGGTACCCGAGGGCCGCGCCGAGCGGACGACCCGCTGAGGAGGGCCGCACCGCCGGTGAGCAACATGACCGCACCACCTCGGCCAACCGAGCGTCTGCCGCCGGAGCTCAGCCCGCGGGGTCCCCTTCGGCGCCGTTCGCCGCTGCGCCGGCTCTCGCTGGTCGGTTGCGCGCTGCTGTCGGTCCTCGTGCTGGCCGTCAGTGCCGGCGGGTGGTTCCTCTACAACCAGTTCAGCAGCAAGGTCACCCACGACTCGAGCTGGCACCCGGCCGGGAACCGCCCGGCCGAGGTCGCCGGCGACGAGAACATCCTGCTGCTCGGGGACGACAGCCGGGACGGCACCGGCAACGAGTACGGCGGCAAGCAGGTCGAGGGCATCCGGTCGGACACGACGATCATCGCCCACTTCGACAAGGACGGCACCGCGACGCTGCTGTCGTTCCCGCGTGACGAGCTGATCCCGGTGGTCCCGCGGGTCAGGGGCACACCCGCGGACGGCAAGGACAAGCTGACGAACATCCTCACCTACGCTGGCGTGTCAGGGCTGACGTCGACGCTGGAGAGCCTGACCGGCCTGCACATCGACCACTACATCGTCATCGACCTCGCCGGCTTCAAGCAGGTCGTGGATGCCGTCCGCGGTGTTACGGTCTGTGTCACTACAATGCCGGATGGCAGCACGAGCAACCTGAACGACAACTATTCGCAGTGGCACGGTCACCTAGGGGAGAACACGCTGAACGGTGACCAGGCGCTGGCCTTCGTCCGGACCCGCCACGCGCTGGGTGACGAACGGCTCCGGATCCTGCGCCAGCAGCAGTTCCTGTCCAAGCTGCTCGCCAAGACCACCACCGCCGGCACGCTGACCAACCCGGTCACGGTCACGCAGCTGCTCGGCGCCGTCGGCGGCGCGCTGACCACCGACAGCGGCCTGAACCTGGTCGAGCTCGCCGACCGCGCCAGCAAGCTCGGCTCCGGCAAGGTCAGGTTCATCACCATCCCGACGCACGTGCCGCTGCCCAGCGAGGGCGCGCGCGACGACCAGGGCGCGATGGGCTACCACGGCGACGTGCTGCTGGTGAACGCCGCCGAGATGCAGCAGATCCTCGCGCCGCTGCGGCCGGCGCCGCCGCAGAGCGCGGCCCTCGCGTCGGCGCCGGCGGTCCTGCCCAGCCAGGTGACGGTCGCCCGGATCGTCAACGCGTCCGGCCGCAACGGCCTGGCCGGCGAGACGAAGACCAGCCTGACCGCGCTCGGCTTCGGCGGGCTGATGACCGCCAGCACCGCCGCCACGAGCCAGGCCTCGACCGAGGTCCGCTACCCGGCGGGCCAGGAGGGTGGCGCCAAGGCGCTCGTGGCGAAGATCCCCGGAGCGCAGGCCGTCGTCGACGCGACGCTGGCCACGACCGGGGTCACGGTCGTCCTCGGCTCGACGTTCACTGGCGTCACCGCCCCGTCGGCCGCCACGGGCACGGCCGGGGCGGCGGCTCCCGGTGCCACGGCGGGCGGACCGGTGACCGTCGCCCCGGCCACCCCTGCGCCGGGCACCGGGGGCGTTCCGGCCAACACCGCGTGCACGCCGTGACGGACGGCGCTCCCCGGCTGACGCCGGTCGTCACGGTGCTCGGCCTCGACGGCCCGGCCGGCGGGCGCCCCGCCTATCCCGGGGTCGCCGCGGCGTTGGCGGCCAGGCTGCGCGCCGACGGCACCAGCCCACTGGTGACGTTCTACGACGACGCCACCGGCGAACGGGTCGAGCTGTCCGGGATCACGCTGGACAACTGGGTGGCGAAGACGGCGAACCTGCTGGTCGACACGCTCGGCCTCGCGCCCGGCGACCGGGTCGGTGTGGACCTGCCGGCGCACTGGCTGACCGTCGTGATCCTGCTGGCCGCCTGGTCCGCCGGCTGCGATGTGCTCGTCAACCTCGGGCCGGAGCAGGACGGCGGCGAGCCGGAGGGCGCGGCGGAGGACGACCCGGACGACGAGGCGACCGGCGACGTCCAGGCGCTCTTCGTCGCGGAGAGCCGGGTGGACGCGGCGCTCGGGCTGGGCGCGGACGAGGTCGTCGCGCTGTCGCTGCGGCCGTTCGGCGCCCGGATGGCGCATCCGGTCGCCGGCGTGCTCGACTTCGCCGCCGAGGTGCCGGCTCATGGCGACCGGTTCGCCGCCCCCCCGCCACCGTCCGACCAGGCCACGCTGCTGGCCCGCGCAGGCGAGGTCGCGGCCGCCACCGGGCTCGGCGCGGGTGACCGGGTGCTCTCGACCGCCGGCCCGGCGAGCGCGGAGGGCCTGCTGGGCACCGTGCTCGCGCCGCTGGTGGCGGGGGCCTCGGTGGTGCTGTGCCGCCATCTGGACGCCAACCTGGACGACGCGGCGCTCGCCCGGCGGATCGCCCAGGAGAAGGTGACCATGGTCTGCGGCACCGTCCGGCCCGTGCCCGCGGGCGTCCGGCGGCTCCAGCTGCCCGACGCCGCCCGCCCCGCGCCGACCGCCTGACCCGCGTCCGCGAGCACCGACAAGAGGGTGCACGGCGACGTCCGCCGGGTACTTCACAGCGTGACAACTGGACAGCCATCACGCCCGAGTCCGCCCCGGTTCAGGCCAGCATCGAGCGATCCGACGAACGGTGTCGCAACGCGCGGTTGACGGCCGTGGACGGCTCGGGGGACGGCGGCGACCAGGCCGTCCCCCGCGGCCCCAGCCCGGTTACGGTCGATAAGGGGCGGTATCGGCCAGCGTCGGCGGCCGGCACGGAAGCGCCGACCGAGCGTGGCAGGCTACAGGGCGGCTGGCCCAGAACGGCAGCCGAGGCGGAGAGGCGGGGAACAAGCGTGACCAGGTCCAGCGCGAGCAGGTCGAGCTCGGGCGATCGGCCCGCCGTGCCGACTCCCGCCGCCGGGACGGGACCGCGGATCGCGGTGCTCGGCACCGGCTACCTGGGCGCCACCCACGCCGTCTGCATGGCGGAGCTGGGCTTCACCGTGGTCGGCTACGACGTCGACGCGACCAAGGTGGAGCGCCTCGCCGCCGGCGAGGTGCCGATCTTCGAGCCGGGCCTCGAGGAGCTGCTCCGCAAGAACCTCGAGTCCGGCCGGCTGTCCTTCACCACCGACATCGACGGCATCGCCGGCTGGGCCGACGTGCACTTCGTCTGCGTCGGCACGCCGCAGCGGGCCGGTGACGGCGGCGCGGACCTGCGCTACGTCGACGCCGCCGTGGACCAGCTGATCGCGGCCGGCCTGGCCCCGGGCGCGCTGATCGTCGGCAAGTCGACCGTCCCGGCGGGCACGGCCGCCGGCCTCGCGGCCCGGATCAGCACCGCGGCGCCCGATGTCGAGCTCGCCTGGAACCCGGAGTTCCTGCGCGAGGGCTTCGCCGTCGAGGACACCCTGCGGCCCGACCGGCTGGTGTTCGGCGTCAGGCCGGGCGGTGCCGCCGAGGTGCGGCTGCGCGCGGTGTACGCGGCGACGATCGAGGCGGGCACGCCGGTGGTCGTCACCGACTACGCCACCGCCGAACTGGTCAAGGTCGCCGCGAACGCGTTCCTCGCCACCAAGATCTCGTTCATCAACGCGATGGCGGAGATCTGCGACGTGGCCGGCGCCGACGTGCTGGAGCTGGCCACCGCGATCGGCTACGACGCCCGGATCGGCAACCGTTTCCTGCGCCCCGGCATCGGCTTCGGCGGCGGCTGCCTGCCCAAGGACATCCGCGCATTCCAGGCCAGGGCGACCGAGCTGGGCGCCGGGTCGTCACTGGCGTTCCTGGCCGAGATCGACGCGGTGAACCTGCGAGCCAGGCAGCGGGCGGTGACGCTGACCCGCGCGGCGCTGGGTGGCACGGTCGCCGGCCGGCGGCTCGGCGTGCTCGGCGCCGCGTTCAAGCCGAACTCCGATGACATCCGTGACTCGCCGGCGCTCGACATCGCCGCCGCGCTCGCCGCCGAGGGCGCGCGGGTCAGCGTCTACGACCCGGCGGCGGTCCCGAACGCGCGGCTGCGCTACCCGTCACTGGAGTACGCCGCGTCGGTACGGGAGGCGGTGACGGCCGCGGACGCGGTGCTGGTGCTCACCGAGTGGGCCGAGTTCCGTTCGCTGGACCCGGCGGCGCTGCTGCCCCACGTCGCCGGCGCCGTGGTCGTCGACGGCCGGCACGCCCTCGACGAGCAGCGCTGGCGCGACGCGGGCTGGGAGTACCACAGCCTGGGCCGGCCGAGTCAGCCCGCCAGCCCGGCGGGCGAGGGCGAGCTCCGCGACGACGAGGCCGCGGCCTGAGCCGCGGAAGCGGCCCTCTGAGCTGGCCCGAGGCCCACGTGTGTCTGGCACCGGCGTGGGAGCCCCGCGGATTCCACATGGGCAGCGCCCCGGTTGTGACCCGGAATGCTTATTGTCACGTTGGAGTGGATTCGGCCGATGAGGGCCGATGAGGGCCGATGAGGGCCGATGAGGTGCGTGGTCGAAGGTCCCGGGGCGCTCGACTGCGCCGCCGACGACCGGAGGACCGTGTCACGACGCGCGCCTGAGGGCACACCATCCGTCAATACAACCCGTCATCCTCCAAGGAGAACTGTTGCCTCCCGTCGTTGATCCGATCGTCTCCGTGTCGACCAGAGCGGGTGCGCCAGTAGGCCGCCGGGGGCAGTCGATGGACCGCCAGGAGACGTCGGTAGTCTCGGCAGGTGGCAGAAATCAACCGAGGTTGCCTGTCGTGAAGCATCGGGCACGGCCCTCCCGGGTCCAGCTGCTCATCCGTGAGGTCGGCAAGTTCGGCGTCGTAGGTGCCGTCGCATATGTCGTCGACTTCGTCGCGTCGAACGTGTGTCACGTCCAGTTCCACATGGACTGGCTGCTGGCGAAGACGATTTCCACGGTCATAGCGGCGACCGTCGCGTACATCGGGAACCGTAAGTGGTCCTTCGCCCACCGCGCGCGCAGCGGCGTTCGCCGTGAGTACACGCTCTTCTTCGTTCTCAATGTGATCGGCCTCGGCATCGCGCTCGGCTGCCTCGGCTTCGGCGAGTATGTGCTGCACCTGAAGGGCGCTCTCGCCTTCAACGTGTTTGGCAACGTGTTGGGAACCGGGCTGGGCACGGTGTTCCGTTTCTGGGCGTACAAGCGCTGGGTCTTCCTGCACCCGGACCACCCGCGCGCGGTCGCCGGCCCGGACACCACGCCCGCCGCCCGCGTCCCGGAGCCAGCCGGCCGCTGAGCCCTTCCCCCGCGCGCACGACCGCCGCGGGGAGGCGCGTCGGAGCCAGTCCCGCCGTCGGGCCCTGAGAGTCGACGGCACAGCACGGCATTCACCCATGCCCGCGGATAACGGCGCCGACCGGACCAGCCGGCCGGCGCCGCTGCTTGCCCAGGGCCGGAATGCGGCGCGGCGGAAACAACGGAAGCCTGTCGGACCTGCGACGTCCCATGTCCGACAAGCGACCGGAAGATGCCCCAGCCGGGGCGACCTCCTAACATCGGACACCGGTCCGGGGTTTGAGCAATCGGGGTCCCCGGGGACCGTTCCGGGAGGGGAACCACAACCATGCAGCCATCGGACTACGAGCCGGACAACTCGGACGCCGAGACCCAGCTCGTCGGCGGCGCCGCGACGCCGGCCCAGCCGCCCTATCCACCGGGCTCGGCTGGCGGAGGCGCAGGCCAGACGCCGCCACCTCCGGCCGGCCAGCAGCCCTATCCACCGACCACCGCGTACCCGCCCGGCTATCCGGCACCCCAGACCCCGGCGCCGGGCGCGTACGACCCGCAGCAGCAGTACCCGGCCCCGCCCGGCTACCCCGCCCAGGGCTATCCGCAGCAGCAGCCCGGTTACGGCACCCCCGCGCCGGGCTACGACTACGGCCAGCAGGCCCAGCAGCCCGGTTATGACTACGGCCAGGCCCAGCAGCCGGGGTACCCCGGGTACACGCCGCAGCAGCCCGGTTACGGCACCCCCGCGCCGGGCTACGACTACAGCCAGCAGCCTGGCTACAGCCAGCAGCCTGGCTACGGCCAGCCGCCCGGCTACGGGCCCGGCTACCCGGGTGCCCCGCGGCCGCCGCGCGACAACAACCGCCGCAACCTGATCATCGGCGGGGTCGCGGCCGGTGTCGTCGTGGTCATCCTGATCGTGGTCCTGGCGGTCACCCTGTCCGGCGGCGGCAACAAGCCGACGCCCCGCCCGACGTCCTCGCCGACCGTCACTGTCGCGCCGTCGACCGCCGTCCCCACGACGGCACCGACGACGCAGGCACCGACACCGACGCCGACCGGGCTGAGCTCGGACGAGCAGGCACTGGTCGACCAGCTCGACCCGTCCTCAATGACGAACTGCGACCCGGCGCCCGACCAGGAGAACGACGACATCCAGGCGGCCGTGCTGTGCTCATCCGGTGACGACGGGCGCGGCGTCTACGCGTTCAGCTACGTCAACGACTCCGGTCTTCAGCACGACACGAAGTTCTACAGCGACGCGATCACCGACACCGGCGACTGCAAGGATGGCAAGGACCAGGTCAGCACCTGGAACTATGAGAACCGGGAGACCGACGAGGGTGCGCTGCTGTGCGGCCACACCAGCGACGGCTCCGCCTACATTCGCTGGTACTACGACGACAAGCTGCTCGGATTCTTCGCCACGGACAAGGACGGAGCCGCCCTCTACACGTGGTGGCGTAACTTCGAAGCCGTTCAGTAATGAATGCTGCCTCACGGTGACCAACCGCCGCCCGGACCGACCGTCCGGGCGGCGGCACCCGCTGGAGGCGCTGATAGCCCGGACCGGCCCGCCGCCAGGCAGGTGGCCGGCTGAACCAGGCTGGTGGCCGCCCACGTCGGTGGTCCGTCGTCGGGCCCTGTCCCAGCTAACAACCTGTCCACGACCATGCGGCCGCGGGCGGACTCCCGGGAGGAACGGTGGCGAGCCCGCCCGACAACGTGCCGCCTCGACCTGACGGCACCGCGCGCGACGACGGTCCCTGGACGTCGCTCGCCAGCTGGGCGGACGTCACCCCGCTGCCGCTCCGGGAAGGTCCAGGCGCGCCGCCGGCCCAGGCGTCGCCACGACCGGCGCCGCCCGCGCCGCAGCCCGGCCGTCCGATGCCGCAGCCTGGCCGTCCGATGCCGCAGCCTGGCCGTCCCGTGCCGGTCCTACCGCCGCCGGGCCGGCCGGCGCCGCCGCCGGCCCCCTTCCCGCCGACCGCGTCCGCGCCGCAGGCGGGTGCACCGGGCCGGATACCGCCTCCGCCAGGCTGGGCCGGCCCGCCGGGCCCGCCTCAGGCCCCTCGCCCGCCGTGGCCGCCGGCACCGCCAGCCTCCTGGCCGGGAATGCCGCCCGGTCCGGGTGTCCGTGGTCCCGGCACGATGCCGGTGGCCATGACCCCGTTCCCCGGCGCCGGTCAGCACCGTCAGTCCCGACCGTTGGTGGTCGCGCTGGTCGTGACCGCAGGGGTGGTGATGCTCGCAGCCGTCGTCGGTGGCCTGTTCGCGGTCGCGACGAGGTCCGGCGGGGCCGCCGCGTCCCCAGCAGCCGCGCCGGCCGCGACACCGGAGCTGGCCTGGACCGAGGCGCAGCGGGCCCTCGCGGCCCGGCTGGACCCGGCCGCGGTCAGCGACTGCCGGCCGAACCCGGCCCCAGCCGGCGCCGGGGTGACGGCCGCGCTGTTCTGCTCGGCCACCGACACCCACCAGCAGATCGCCGTCTTCGGCTACCGCGACGACGCCAGCCTGACCGCCGACGTCGCGGCCCGGGCCGACGGCGTGGCCGGCGACGGCCGGTGTGAGGACGGCGGGAGCGAGATCTTCACCTGGGACACCGGCCCCCGCACCCAGACCGGCGGCACGGTCATCTGCGACACCCGCGCCGGCCAGCACTTCCTGTTCTGGACCGCGGACGCGGACCTGGTCTCGTTCCTCGGCTACGGAAGCGACCCTCGGGCACTGTTCGACTGGTGGGAGTCGTTCCAGCCCTTCCCGGACTCGACGGACCCATCCGCCTCGACGGCCCGCCCGGCCTGACCGACGGCCCCTCGGGCGGAGCAGGTGGCCGTGAGACCCGGCGCTCGCCAGGTCCGCCGGCGGCAACGAACCGCGGCCGGTGGGCGTCGCACCGACCGGGAACGTACCGGTACGCCCATCCTGGGCGGCGGCCGAACGGGAGGGGACCCGATGCGGCGTGGGACTGTCGCTGCGGTGGCGGCCGGCGGGGCGCTGGTGGTCGCCGCCGCAGTGACCATCACCGTGCTCCTCACCACCGGCGGCGGGTCGGCCGCCGGTGGCACCCGGCCGGCCGACTCCGCCACCCAGGCCGCCCCGCCCGTCGGCTTCACATCGCCGCCAGACGGCCTCACGCCGGCCCAGCGGGCGCTCGCCGGGACACTCGGGCCGCTGAAGGTGCACGACTGCGCGCCGGCACCCGCGGAGCGGGTCACCGAGCCGCCCGGCCCGGGGCTCGGCCTCGGCCAGGGCGTCGACGCGGCGGTCCGTTGCGCGACGAACGTGCTGGCCGGTGAGCCGGGGCCGGCCGAGCTCGTCGCCCGGCACTACCGGGACGCGGCCGCACTGAAGGCCGACGCCGACCGGCGGGCCGCCGCGATCGACGACGTCGGCAGCTGCTCGGCCGGCCAGCCGAGCACGGAGACCTGGGGCCGCTCGACCAGGCAGCTGGGCGTCTTCCTGTGCGACCACGTCCCGGCCGGGACGCCCGCCGGCACCTTCGCCATCTTCTGGACCGTGACCGCCGACCAGACCGCGCTGACGGCCAGCGGCACCGACGCGGCAGGCCTGATCGCGTGGTGGCGCGGCTTCACCGCGCCGTAGGGCGAATCCACCAGGAGTCAGGCACTCTCGCGCCCGCGCAGGTCCTCACCGAGCTCGTAGAGGCGCAGGTGCACCTGCTCGACGTTCGGGACGCTGGCCAGGCTCAGCTGGCCGCGCTCGCCGGCGCTCTCAATCGTCAGCGTGCCCGAGCTGAACATCCGCTCGAACAGGGTCTGGTTGAAGCCGATGTCGTTGATCCGGACCAGCGGGATGTCGTGGCCGGTCCTGGTCAGGATGCCGTGCCGCAGCAGCACCCGCTCTGTGGTGATCACATAGCGGGTGGTGACCCAGCGCAGCCACGGCCGGACGCTGAGGTAGGACAGCGCGGCCACGGCGACGATCAGAACCAGGTACTGGAGCGGCTTCTGCACCGAGCCGCTCGGCGCGAAGAACACCCCGAGCACCGCGAGCAGAAGTACCAGCGCCGCGCTGGCCAGCGGCCCCACCAGCCGGACCCAGTGCGGATGCAGGTCCAGCACGACGATCTCGTCGTCGGTCAGGATGTCCTCGGGAAAGCCCACGGACCGATGTTCGCACTTGCGGCGAAGCGACCGGGCATGGGCCGCCGCGCGTCATTCCGGGGGCCGTCGGCCGTTTGCCTACGGCTCGGTCCGGGCGGGTGCCGTCATCCCCGCGCCCGTCGCCGCCGGGCGCAGGTGCACGACGTCGGCGGCGCTGAACGCGCGGCCGTTCACGACCAGCCGGCCGGACCCGTCGACGTCGCCCGCCACGCCCACGACGCTCTCGCCGCCGGGCAGTTCGACCCGGACGTCGCGGCCGAGCGTCGCGCACACCGCTCGGTAGGCCGGGCGGGCGGCGCCCGGGTCCTGCTCGAAAGCCGTCAGCGCCCGCGCCAGGTCGGTCAGCAGCGAGGCCAGCAGCTCCGTGCGGCTCGCGACCAGGGCGCCGCCCGTGCCCCAGGACCCGATCCCGGCGCCGGCGAGGACGGCGAGGCTGGTGGCCCCCGGCGGGAGGTCGGCCGCGGCGGTGTGGACGTTCAGGCCGAAGCCGATGACCAGTCCCGGCGGCCCAGGCGGGCTCGGCACCAGCTCGACGAGGATGCCCGCCAGCTTCGCGCCGTCGGCCTGCACGTCGTTCGGCCACTTGAGCCACGCCGGCACCCCGTACCGGGAGCGCAACGTGCCGACGAGCGCCGTCCCCGCGACCATCGGCACCCAGCCCAGCATCGACGCCGGATTGGGCCAGGCACCGGTCGCCGGGCGCGCCAGCAGCGAGACGGTCAGCCCGCGGCCCGCCGGCGACTCCCACGTCCGGTCCAGCCGACCACGCCCGGCCCGCTGCCGCTCGGCGGCGACGACCAGCCCCGCGGCCTCCCCGGCCCGCGCCCGCACGGCCACGTCAGCGTTGGTGGACCCGGTCTCGGCGACGACCTCAACCCGCAGGCCGACGGCCGCACCGGCCACAGCCAGCCGCACACCATCCAGCAGATCCTCACCACCACTCACAACCCCAGCCTGCCACCACCGCCCCAAAGCACCGCCTCCCCACTCCCGTTCCCCGGCAGCCCGCTCCCCCGGACTCAGCGAGACCGGCGAGCCGAATCAAGAAACCGGCAACCAGCACCACCCAGCCTCACCCAAGAAACAACCCGCCCAGCCCAGCCAAGATCGCGACCCTGGACGAGCGCCCGCCTCCGCACTTCATCCCAAGCCCAGAATCACGGTGGCGAGGGCGCGAAGCGCCCGAAGCAGGCGGCGCGGCCCGCGGGCGCTCCGCGCCCGTCCGGGCCGCGCGCCGTGAGACGGAGTGCACTGTTGCTCGCACCCGTACCCGGCCTGGCCGTACGCTGCCGCGCATGGCACTTGCGGCGCCCTCGACTGATCCCACGCCCGACCCGCACACCACCGCGGGCAAGCTCGCGCAGCTTCATCGGGTGAACGACGATGCCGTCCACGCCGGCTCGCAGCGCGCGGTCGACGCGCAGCACGCCAAGGGCAAGATGACGGCCCGCGAGCGGATCGACGCCTTCCTGGACCCGGGCTCGTTCGTCGAGACCGACGCGTTCATGCGCCACCGCGCGCGCGACTTCGGGGTCGACAAGAACCGGCCCTACGGCGACGGCGTGGTCACCGGCTATGGGACCGTCGACGGGCGCCAGGTGTGCGTGTTCAGCCAGGACGCCACCGTCTTCGGCGGCAGCCTCGGCGAGGTCTTCGGCGAGAAGATCGTCAAGGTCATGGACCTGGCCGTGCGGACCGGCTGCCCGGTCATCGGCATCAACGACTCCGGCGGCGCCCGTATCCAGGAGGGCGTCGTCGCGCTCGGCCTGTACGGCGAGATCTTCTACCGGAACGTGCTGGCCAGCGGGGTCGTCCCGCAGCTTTCGCTGATCATGGGCCCGTGCGCCGGCGGTGCCGTGTACTCACCGGCGATCACCGACTTCACCCTCATGGTCGACAAGACCAGCCACATGTTCATCACCGGGCCGGACGTCATCAAGGAAGTCACCGGCGAGGACGTCGGCATGGAGGAGCTCGGCGGCGCGCACACGCACAACTCGAAGAGCGGTGTCGCGCACTTCCAGGCCACCGACGAGACCGAGTGCTTCGAGCTCGCGAAGGCGCTGCTGTCGTACCTGCCGCCGAACAACATGGACGAGGCGCCGGTCTACGACGAGGTCGCCGACCTCGACGCCGAGATCGACGCCGACCTCGACACGTTCATCCCGGACTCGGCCAACACCCCGTACGACATGCACAAGGTGATCGAGAAGATCCTCGACGACGGGGACTTCCTCGAGGTGCACGCCCAGTTCGCGATGAACATCATCGTCGGCTTCGGCCGGGTCGACGGGCGCTCGGTCGGCATCGTCGCGAACCAGCCGATGCAGTTCGCCGGCACGCTGGACATCGACGCCTCCGAGAAGGCCGCCCGGTTCGTGCGGACCTGTGACGCGTTCAACATCCCGGTGCTGACGTTCGTCGACGTCCCTGGCTTCCTGCCGGGCACGTCACAGGAGTGGACCGGCATCATCCGCCGCGGCGCGAAGCTGATCTACGCCTACGCCGAGGCCACCGTCCCGAAGGTCACGGTCATCACGCGCAAGGCCTACGGCGGCGCCTATGACGTCATGGGCTCCAAGCACCTCGGCGCGGACATCAACCTCGCTTGGCCGACGGCCGAGATCGCCGTCATGGGCGCCCGGGGCGCCGTCAACATCATCTACAGGCGTGAGCTGAGCGGGTCCGAGAACCCGGACTCCCGGCGCGCCGAGCTGATCGACGACTACAACGAGCACTTCGCGACGCCGTACATCGCGGCCGAGCGCGGCTACCTGGACGCGGTGATCCAGCCGTCGGTGACCCGGCGCGAGGTCATCCGCGCGCTGCGGCTGCTGCGCAACAAGCGCCAGACCCTGCCGCCGAAGAAGCACGGCAACATCCCGCTGTGACGAACCGGGGACAGCAGAGATCTTCAAGGAGGTGTTCGTGGCGCAGAGCGAACCGGTCGAGCAGCGCCGGCCGCTGCTGAAGCTGGTCCGCGGCGACGCGACCCCGGAGGAGATCGCGGCCATCGTCGCGGTGCTGGCGGCCCACGCCGCCGCGAGTGCCGTGCCGGCGCCGCGGCCACCCCGGTCGGTCTGGGCCGACCGGGGCTACGCGATGCGGGTCACCACCGGCCCAGGCACCGGTGGCTGGCACCGCGCAAGCCGGGTCG